>NZ_JBMKJN010000002.1:0-325866 GCF_049236805.1 Enterobacter cloacae complex sp. XAL002 | reverse complement strand
GATCAAACTCTTCAATTTAAGTTTGATGCTCGTGAATTAAACTTCGTAATGAATTACGTGTTCACTCAGAGACTTGGTATTCATTTAGTGTCCGAAGACATTAAGAATCCATGTCACTTTGAGTGCCCACACAGATTGTCTGATAAATTGTTAAAGAGCAGTGCCGCTACGTTTTCGCTGCGGCGCGGGGTGTGCATATTACGCTTTCCCGCTTCAGAGTCAAGCGTTTATTTTGCTTTTCTCTGCTGACCCGGCGGCTTGCGTGCCGTTGTTCCGTGTCAGTGGAGGCGCATTATAGGGAGTTCTTCTGAGGCTGCAAGTGCAAAGTGAAAATTATTTACTGACTGCTCACTTTCCAGGCAAAACACATCTCAGACATTAATTCTTGCCTGGTTTTTAAACAAAAACGAGCCGCAAGCGGCCCGTTTTTGCGTTTTGTGACTTACTGCACTGCCACAATTCGGTCTTCGTTGGCTTCCAGACGGATAACTTTTCCCGGAACCAGCTCCCCGGAGAGGATTTGCTGCGCCAGCGGGTTTTCGATCTGCTGCTGGATAGCACGTTTTAACGGACGCGCGCCATAAACAGGATCGTAACCATTCTCGCTCAGCAGTTTCAGCGCATCATCCGAGATGTGGATTTCATACCCACGCTCTTCCAGACGCTTGTACAGACGCTGCAACTGGATCTGCGCAATCGACGCAATGTGTTTCTCACCCAGCGGATGGAACACGACTACTTCATCAATACGGTTGATGAACTCCGGACGGAAGTTTTGGCTGACCACACCCAGCACCAGATCTTTCATATGGCTGTAATCCAGCTCACCGAAGCGTTCCTGAATCAAATCGGAACCCAGGTTCGAGGTCATGATCACCACCGTGTTACGGAAATCGACCGTTCTTCCCTGCCCGTCCGTCAGGCGTCCATCATCCAGCACCTGCAACAGAATGTTAAACACGTCAGGATGAGCCTTTTCCACTTCATCCAGCAGGATGACGGAATAAGGACGACGACGAACCGCTTCCGTCAGGTAACCGCCCTCTTCATAACCGACATATCCCGGAGGCGCACCGACCAGACGCGAGACAGAGTGTTTCTCCATAAACTCGGACATATCGATACGCACCATCGCGTCATCGCTGTCGAACATAAAGTTAGCCAGCGCTTTACACAGCTCGGTTTTACCGACACCGGTTGGCCCCAGGAACAGGAACGAGCCGATGGGACGATTCGGATCGGACAGCCCCGCACGGCTACGACGAATGGCGTTAGATACCGCTTCGACCGCTTCGTTCTGGCCAATGACGCGCTGATGCAGATCCTGCTCCATACGCAGCAGTTTTTCGCGTTCACTTTCCATCATGCGAGCTACAGGAATCCCCGTCCAGCGCGCCAGCACTTCGGCAATCTCGGCGTCCGTCACTTTATTACGCAACAGACGCATGGTTTTGCCTTCCGACTGCGTGGCGATCTCAAGCTGTTTTTCCAGCTCAGGGATCTTGCCGTACTGTAGCTCGGACATCCGCGCCAGGTCCCCTACGCGACGCGCCTGCTCAATGGCAATTTTCGCCTGCTCCAGCTCCGCCTTGATTGTCTGGGTGCCAGAGAGGGAGGCTTTCTCTGCTTTCCACTCTTCTTCCAGCTCAGAATACTGACGCTCTTTCTCATCCAGCTCTTCGTTGAGCATATCGAGGCGTTTCTTACTCGCTTCATCAGACTCTTTGTTCAATGCCTGCTGTTCCAGCTTGAGCTGAATAATGCGGCGATCGAGTCGGTCCAGCTCTTCCGGTTTCGAGTCAATCTGCATACGGATGCTGGACGCCGCTTCATCGATAAGGTCGATGGCTTTATCCGGCAACTGACGGTCGGCAATGTAACGATGCGAAAGCGTCGCCGCCGCAACGATGGCCGGGTCAGTGATCTGCACATGATGGTGCAGCTCATAACGCTCTTTCAGACCACGCAAAATCGCGATGGTATCTTCAACGCTTGGTTCTGCGACGAACACCTTCTGGAAGCGTCGCTCCAGCGCGGCATCTTTTTCAATGTACTGACGATACTCGTCCAGCGTAGTGGCACCGACGCAGTGAAGTTCACCACGTGCCAGCGCAGGTTTCAGCATGTTCCCGGCATCCATTGCGCCGTCAGCTTTACCTGCCCCCACCATAGTGTGCAGTTCGTCGATAAACAGGATGACGTTGCCTTCCTGTTTCGCCAGATCGTTCAGCACGCCTTTCAGACGCTCTTCAAATTCACCGCGGTATTTCGCCCCGGCCACCAGTGCGCCCATATCCAGCGCCAGTACGCGACGGCCTTTCAGCCCTTCGGGCACTTCGCCATTAACGATACGCTGCGCCAGCCCTTCAACGATGGCGGTTTTACCGACGCCAGGCTCACCAATCAGCACCGGGTTGTTTTTGGTACGACGTTGCAGTACCTGAATAGTCCGGCGAATTTCTTCGTCGCGGCCGATTACCGGGTCAAGTTTGCCCTGCTCGGCACGTTCGGTCAGATCGACCGTAAATTTTTTCAAAGCCTGACGTTGGTCTTCGGCTCCCTGGTCGTTCACGCTTTCACCTCCGCGCATTTTCTCAATCGCCTGGGTCACATTAGCGGTGGTTGCACCGGCGGATTTCAGCAGGTCGGTTAAAGTACCGCGTGATTCAAGCGCCGCCAGAACAAACAGCTCTGACGAAATAAAGTTGTCCCCACGTTTTTGCGCCAGCTTGTCGCAAAGGTTCAGCACGCGCACCAGATCCTGCGACGGCTGCACGTCGCCCCCGGTACCTTCTACCTGCGGTAAACGGCTCAGCGCCTGATCGATGGCGGTGCGTAACTGGCCAGCATTAATGCCAGCGGACGTTAACAAAGGACGTACCGATCCCCCTTCCTGATTCAGCAAGGCGCTCATTAAATGAAGAGGTTCGATAAATTGGTTGTCGTGCCCCAGTGCGAGGGACTGGGCATCGGCGAGAGCAAGCTGGAATTTATTAGTAAGACGATCCAGACGCATAACTCCTCCCATAACAGGTCAAATTTGCTACTGGAGATTAAATGAGGTCATCCCTCAATTATTCAAGGTTAATAACCTGAATTATGTGAAAAGAAAACGGCGCGTACCGGATCGTCTTGATTCTTTAGGTTATATCAGCCAAATGAAACTTGCCATACGGCCTGTCGTCTTGTCACGGCGCCAGGAGAAAAAATCACCCTTTTCGGTGAATGTACAGCGATCTCCGCCAAAGATCTGGGTCACGCCGACATTATTAAGGCGCTGGCGGGCAAGCTGATAAATATCGGCCAGATATTTATCGCCGGACGCCACAAACGCATTAACCGCCTGAGGATCTTTTTCCATAAAAGCTTGCCGAACCTCAGGCCCCACTTCAAATGCCTGCGGGCCAATCGCCGGGCCAAGCCAGGCGATGAGATTTGCAGAATCGTCCTGGAAGCAGGCAACGGTCTCTTCCAGCACGCCTTCACACAGGCCACGCCAGCCCGCATGCGCTGCTGCAATCTCCGTACCGGCACGGTTACAAAACAACACCGGCAGGCAATCAGCGGTCATCACCGTGCAAACCGTTCCCGGCGTATTGCTGTACGAAGCATCGGCGCGTTTAGACGCATAGGGCTCACCCGTAAGCTTCAGCACCGCTTTACCGTGCACCTGCTCAAGCCAGACCGGTTTTGAAGGAAGGTTTCCCGCAGCAAACAGACGTTTACGGTTCTCTTCGACGTGCTCCAGGTTATCGCCACAGTGCGCACCGAGGTTCAAAGACGCCCACGCACCCTGGCTCACGCCACCGATACGGGTCGAGCTACAGGCGGCCACGCCTTCAGGCAGCGGCCACTCCGGGACAATCAGTTTGGTCATAACCAGTCCACGTGATCCTTATGTTCTTCGAAATCTGCGCGCATCGCGTCGATAAGTTCCACCATATCCTGTGGGATAGGCGCATGCCATTCCATCTGAATTCCGGTGATTGGGTGGTAAAGACGTAGCATCGTCGCATGCAGCGCCTGGCGATCGAATTTACGCAGCACGGAGATGAATTCATCCGATGCGCCCTTTGGTGGACGCGGACGACCGCCGTAAACAGGGTCACCCACCAGCGGATGGGTAATATGCGCCATGTGCACGCGGATCTGGTGAGTACGCCCGGTTTCCAGACGCAGACGCAGGCGCGTATGAATACGGAAATGTTCCATGATGCGGTAATGGGTTACCGCCGGTTTACCCATCGGGTGCACGGACATATGCGTACGCTTGGTTGGATGACGACTAATCGGCTCTTCCACCGTGCCGCCAGAGGTCATATGACCAATCGCCACCGCTTCATACTCACGGGTGATTTCGCGCAGCTGCAAAGATTCCACCAGTCGAGTCTGGGCGGGGATCGTCTTCGCCACCACCATCAGACCCGTGGTGTCTTTATCCAGACGGTGAACGATACCGGCACGCGGTACGTCAGCTATCGGCGGGTAATAATGAAGGAGTGCGTTAAGTACCGTACCGTCAGGATTACCCGCGCCTGGATGGACAACAAAGTCACGCGGTTTGTTGATGACCAGAATATCGTCATCTTCGTAGACGATATCCAGCGGGATATCCTGCGGCTCGAAGCGGACTTCCTCTTCGATTTCAGCATTGATGGCGACAGCTTCCCCACCAAACACTTTCTCTTTTGGTTTGTCCCAGATCTTGCCGTTTACCAGCACGCGCTGGTCAAGGATCCATTCTTTTATACGTGAACGCGAATAATCAGGGAACAATTCGGCCAAAGCCTGATCTAAGCGTTGACCGAGCTGATTTTCGGAGACTGTTGCGGTGAGTTCTACTCGTTGTGCCATAAACTGCTTCTTCGTTTAACGTTGGGTTTTACGGCTTTGCCGTTTAATATAGTGTGCTATTGTAGCTGGTCTTAATCGGGAGCAGGAACTGAGTTTCTCCCGGACAAACATTTGAGGAAAGTCAAAACGTCATGACGCGCATGAAATATCTGGTGGCAGCGGCCACGTTGAGCCTGGCTTTGGTGGGCTGCTCCGGTTCGAATGAACAGGTCCCTGACAATCCGCCGAATGAAATCTATGCGACTGCACAACAAAAGTTGCAGGACGGTAACTGGAAACAGGCGATAACGCAACTGGAAGCGTTGGATAATCGCTATCCGTTTGGTCCGTATTCACAGCAGGTACAGTTAGATCTGATCTACGCCTACTATAAAAATGCCGATCTGCCGCTGGCTCAGGCAACGATCGATCGTTTCATGCGTCTGAACCCTACCCATCCTAACATCGATTACGTGATGTACATGCGCGGCCTGACTAACATGGCGCTGGATGACAGTGCATTGCAGGGCTTCTTCGGGGTGGATCGTTCTGACCGTGACCCGCAACATGCGCGTGATGCTTTCAATGACTTCTCCAAACTGGTGCGTAGCTACCCGAACAGCCAGTACATTACCGATGCCACTAAGCGTCTGGTGTTCCTGAAAGATCGTCTGGCGAAATACGAGTACTCTGTCGCGGAATACTACACTCGCCGTGGCGCATGGGTTGCCGTGGTTAACCGTGTAGAAGGCATGCTGCGTGATTATCCGGATACGCAGGCCACGCGTGATGGCCTGAAGCTGATGGAGAATGCGTATCGCCAGATGCAGATGACGGCTCAGGCTGACAAAGTGGCGAAAATCATTGCCGCGAACAGCAGCAATACCTGATACCGCTACAACGCATAACGGCAGCCCGCAGGCTGCCGTTTTTTTATTCTTTCAGACTTACGCTGAAGCGGTTTAGCTTCAACACATCCAGTCAACTATGACCGCAATTGCTGGCTTCGACAAGGTAAATCTCACCTCTTCCTGCCCTGCCTCACAAAAAAGATTCCCTGACAAAAACCGACAAAATAACGTGATCTAAATCACACATTTTGACATTAGGTCGGGTATGCTGGAATCACCAAGACGGAAAGACAAGAGGTAAAATTTATGACAATGAACATTACCAGTAAACAAATGGAAATTACTCCGGCAATCCGCCAGCACGTCGCAGACCGTCTCGCCAAACTGGATAAATGGCAAACACATTTGATTAATCCACATATCATCCTGTCCAAGGAGCCGCAGGGTTTCGTCGCTGATGCAACTATCAATACTCCAAACGGCCATCTGGTCGCCAGCGCTAAACACGAGGATATGTACACTGCAATTAACGATTTGATCAACAAGCTGGAACGGCAGCTCAATAAAGTGCAACACAAAGGTGAAGCCCGTCGCGCCACAACATCGGTGAAAGACGCCAGCTTCGCGGAAGAAGTTGAAGAAGAGTAATCCTTTAAATTGAGTGTACCGACAACGCGCCTTCGGGCGCGTTTTTTATTGACAGGATCAAAACAGTACAGGTACTTTAACCCTATCAATTTCAGGATGACCTAATGAAACAGACGCCGTTTTTCTTCGCATTCTTTTTTACCTTCCCCTGACCGGGAGGCGTTTCGTCGTGTGATAAAGAATGCGAAGACGAACAACAAGGCCTCCCACACCGGGAGGCCTTTTTTATTGATAACGATAAAATGAGACAGACAACACTATGACACCGGAAAACCCGCTCCTGGATTTACGCGTAAAAATCAGTGCACTCGACGAAAAGTTACTGGCCCTGCTGGCAGAACGCCGCGCGCTCGCCATTGAAGTGGGCAAAGCCAAGCTGGATTCTCATCGGCCGGTGCGCGATATCGATCGCGAGCGTGATTTACTGGAACGGTTGATACAGCTCGGCAAAGCGCATCATCTTGATGCCCACTACATCACCCGCCTGTTCCAGCTCATCATTGAAGATTCCGTTCTGACGCAACAGGCCCTGCTCCAGCAGCATCTGAACAAAACCAACCCGCACTCTGCTCGGATCGCTTTCCTCGGCCCGAAAGGTTCTTATTCTCACCTGGCGGCTCGCCAGTACGCAGCCCGTCATTTCGAAGAGTTCATTGAGAGCGGTTGTGCAAAATTTGCAGACATCTTCAACCAGGTCGAAACCGGCCAGGCAGATTACGCCGTGGTGCCTATTGAGAACACCAGTTCCGGCGCCATCAACGATGTTTACGATCTGCTCCAGCACACCAGCCTGTCGCTGGTCGGTGAGCTGACTATTCCTATCGATCACTGCGTGCTGGTCTCTGGCTCAACCGATCTGAGTCAGATTGAAACGGTGTACAGCCACCCGCAGCCGTTCCAGCAGTGCAGCCAGTTCCTGAACCGTTATCCGCACTGGAAAATTGAGTACACCGAAAGCACCTCGGCGGCGATGGAAAAAGTGGCGCAGGCAAACTCTCCTGCCGTCGCGGCACTCGGTAGCGAAGCGGGCGGCGCGCTGTATGGCTTACAGGTGCTGGAACGCAATCTGGCCAACCAGACGCAAAATATCACCCGTTTCGTGGTTCTTGCCCGCAAGGCCATCAACGTGTCGGACCAGGTCCCGGCGAAAACCACCCTGCTGATGGCGACCGGCCAGCAGGCGGGTGCGCTGGTTGAAGCGCTGCTGGTGCTGCGTAATCACAACCTGATCATGACGAAGCTGGAATCCCGCCCAATACATGGCAACCCGTGGGAAGAGATGTTCTATCTCGACGTTCAGGCCAACCTGGAGTCTGCATCCATGCAGAAAGCCCTGCGCGAACTGGGCGAGATCACACGCTCCATGAAAGTACTGGGCTGCTATCCGAGCGAAAACGTGGTCCCGGTCGATCCGGCTTAATGTTCGATAAAGCGGCTTTTCTTCATCCCTGCCACATTTACAGGCAGGGTGAAGATGGCACCGGAAAGCGGGTATTTCGCCAGCTCCTCCGCCTCCATATTTTCCCGCGTGGTGGTGATAAACAGCGTTTTCATATCGTCGCCGCCAAAGCAGACCATTGTCGGGCAGCGTACCGGCAGCCGGTATTCTTCCAGCTGTACGCCTTGCGGTGAAAACCGTGCGATACGCCAGCCGTCAAACAGTGCGCTCCAGTAGCAGCCTTCCTCATCCATTGCCGCTCCGTCGGGTATACCGTCTCCCTCACTAAAACGGCGAAACTCTTCGCGCTTACCGGGTTCCCCCTGCTCATCAAGCGGCGTACGGTAAATCACACCGTTCGGCGTATCAGAAGTAAACATCCACCGTTTGTCAGGACTAAACGCTAAACCGTTATGCCCCTGAATATCGCACTGGATCACTTTCGGTGTCAGGTCGTTGTCGATACGCATCAACATGGCGCCGTTATAATCTCCCGGCCCCCAGAACGTGCCCGCATAAAACCGTCCCTGATGGTCGGTGCCTCCATCGTTAAAGCGTGCAAGCTGCGGGTTGGACGGGTTATCGCAAACCTTACGCTGGAGCAGGCCGTGTTTATCGGTCAGCCAGATGGCGTTTCGCATCGCGACGATAAATCCGCCGCGTTCACGCAGGGCAAAACACCCAACTTCTTCATGGAATGAGAGCACCGAGTGTTCCGCGGTGGGCAGATGGTACCGATGAATCTCCCCTTCCAGAATATCCGCCCAGTAGAGCGCCTTCTCTTCAGCACTCCACGTCGGGCATTCGGGCAGATGCCCGGTATAGTTCAACAGCAGCTGTGGTTCAGCCATGACAGTTCCCCAAAATGAAAAAAGCCAGCATTGCTGTTTTAATTTTAGACGCAATAGGCTGAAACAAAAGGATTTGTTTCTGACGATGTCCACACGTCGTCCACGCATCGAAAAAGCCCTGCCATGTGCAGGGCTTTCTTTTGGTCACATCCAGTGGATTTGTTGCTGGCCTGATTGCGTCGGGTGCGGCGGCGCTGGTACTACTTCACCCGGCGAAACGATAAAGCTCTCGACCGTCTCAGTGGTGATGAACGTGCAACTGCAAATGATGTTTGTGCACTGATGATACAGCTCCTTGCCTGTGCGGCGCGCATGGCCTGCGCCTTTGAGCCGCACCAGCGCTGTCACTGGCTGGCAAAAACTGGAATAAAAATTGAATGCAAACTCATCCACTGATGCATGCACATCTAAAATTGTGAATCAACTCGTCCAATTAATGATTTCGTCCAGCCCGGAAAGTATTGCAGGAAAATAACTTTCATCCATTCCAAGACTATCACTGACTACGACGCTTTCAGCAGGATTTTCCGGCCTTAGCGTTAATGTTAAAAGCACCCCACGCCCTGTTGATGATGGTGAAAACACAAGATTTAACTGATTTTCTGTGCTATCAAAAATCACCTCACGAGCCTTCGTGCCATCAACTAAACTTCTATGTAACTCCCTGAGTTTAGCTTTAAGAGCATTAAGCTCTCCGACATTAAAGGATGCCTGATATTGTGTTTTAAGCTCGGGTAGTTCGTACTCCACATAGGTATGTATCCAGTCATACTCTGGTATGTCAGGGGTATTATCACGCCCAAAGGGGGAAATCCGTAAAATTTTCCTGTCGCTAATTATCTCAATCATATTCCCCCCATCACTTGTATAAAAAATGAGTTATTGTCCAGTCTTTCTCACGCACCAATACTTCTATCATATATTTTTTATAATAATAGGTTCCTTTTTTCGCCCGATTCTCAACAAGTTTATATATCTCAGATTCGTAACGAAAAAGACCTTGAGCCTTTTGAGGATCTGGCGTTCTTTTGCCGTAGCGAATAACTTTTTCCTGAAGTTGCAAGGGCACATATCGCGCGGGATTAAGCATATGTTTAGCAGGAGTTGCGGTCATTTTAAGGGTTCGTGCAGATAACCCCATTTTCAGCCGACCACGTAAGAGACTGATAGTAGCCTCACTGAGCCTCACAGTTACAGCGGTTTTAACTCCACTCTCCAGTAACGCTTTACCAGCCCGAAAAAGACGAAATGCACCCAAGGCAATTAATACGATGTCTGTTGGGTCAATCAGGGGGGCTTCTAGTGACGCTTCTTCCAGCCTGACAAACATGCCGTCGGTATCATAAATCTGCCATAAACCGGGAGCCTGAGAGACTGAATAGCCAATACACATCCCGGTTTCGTCATCAACAATGGGTTTTGAATTCAGTGGAGGATTGCGGGGGCGAAATTCGAAGTATTCACCGGCTGGTAATGTTGACTGGAAGGTGTAGAAACGTCCTGGCTCGTCCGTAATTAATCCAACGCTCATTGTCCTAATTTCCTTTTGGGCTAACCTTTGGGGTCATCATAATGGACGTTTTTACTTCAATCTACTTTCCTGACTCTGATTTTATCGACTTAGAGGCTAACGCCTCGCCGCGCTCGTTGTTCAACACCACCGGCACTGAAAGCAAATTTCAGCACCGGCGGTGCTGGCATTATTCGCGTATGGCTCATTTTAACCACCCATTTTTTTAGCATCATCAACAAGCTCGTCTAAATATTGCCAGGCTCCGTTATCAGCCACGAAGCCCCAGCCGAAACACCGTTAGTCATTTCATATCCAACAGCCAGCCCTGGCGGGTGTAAAATTTCGTGATTAATTATGAAAACCAGCCCCTTCTCGCTTAGTTCTTTCCAGTTCATGATTGTCATACCGCAGTCGGCGTCATCCAGCATCAACTGGAAACTCAACATTACATAATTTGCCACCCACTCAGTTAAATCGATAACATTCGTTACCCTCACTGACACGCGTTGTCGGTATACCCTCTTTCTTGTATCAGACATGTTCACGAAGCTGATTCAACTTTAAGAGTTTGCTGGGGTGCACCCCGTTCATGGTTTGCCACCATTGGCAGAGGCTAACCCTGAAATGGCTTTCCTTAACAAAGCAGAAAGTGCGCTGCTGCTTAAGTCATTTACAGGTGAGGATCTGCTGGTTGCCCTGCTGGGGATTAGTACCGGCGGGCGGTGGTCAGAGCTGGCAACACTCAAACCGGCACAAATAGTAAACGGGCGCGTGACATTCCTGAAAATCAAAAACGCAAAAAAGCGCACTGTACCGATTTCTTCTGAGCTTGAATCGCTGATAAAGAAGAATACCAGCGGGAATCTGTTCAACGTCGATTACGTGAGTTTTTGCAAAGTGCTGAAGATGGTTAAACCTGATATTCCTGCAAATCAGGCAACGCATATTTTGCGTCATACCTTCGCAAGTCATTTCATGGTGAACGGGGGTAACATCATTTCATTACAGCAAATACTGGGTAATGCAAACATCCAGCAGACGATGACTTATGCGCATTTGTCACCGGAGTACCTGCAAAATGCCGTGGCATTGAATCCGCTTTCAGGAGGGATATCGCTGTAGGTTCTGCTCCCCCCGGAGTGTCCACATTGCGTCCACACTTCGGGGTATTAGAAACGGTTCCAGATGGTTACAGCTTTTTTAAATTACTGTTTTTATTAGTGATAATTTAAATGGTTGATAAACCACATCCACCCATTATATGAAAAAAGCCAGCATTGCTGGCTTTCAGTATATACATCATCAGATTACTGGCGACTGTCATTTGCCTGGCGCAACAGCGTGCGGCTTTCACTCTGGAATCGCGTGGCGTAATCACCGAACCAGTGCTCCACTTTACGGAAACTGTCGATAAACGCTTGTTTATCGCCGTGTTCCAGCAAGGTGATCGCTTCGCCAAAACGCTGATAGTAGCGCTTGATCAGCGCCAGGTTATTTTCAGACGACATGATGATGTCGGCGTAAAGCTGTGGATCCTGGGCAAACAGTCGCCCGACCATCGCCAGCTCCAGACGATAAATTGGCGAGGAAAGCGCCAGCAATTGTTCAAGCTGAACGTTCTCTTCCGCCAGGTGCAGACCATAGGCGAAGGTTGCAAAGTGGCGCAGCGCCTGAATAAACGCCATGTTCTGATCGTGCTCAACCGCACTGATACGGTGCAAACGTGCCCCCCAGACCTGAATCTGTTCCAGGAACCACTGATACGCTTCCGGCTGACGACCGTCGCAGTAAACCACTACCTGCTTCGCCAGGCTGCCGCTGTCCGGGCCAAACATCGGGTGTAACCCAAGCACGGGCCCGGTGTGCGCCGCCAGCATTGCCTGTAGAGGGCCATTTTTAACGGACGCCAGATCCACCAGAATGCAATCTTCCGGCAGCGGAGGAAGTTTCGCGATAATCTGCTCCGTCACATGAATCGGTACGCTGACGATAACCATTCCGGCATCCTTAATGAGCTCCGGCGCATGCGGCCAGTCCTCTTTTTCCAGGATGCGCACCTGATAGCCAGAAAGCGTCAGCATTTTTTCAAACAGACGCCCCATCTGGCCGCCGCCACCGACAATCACCACCGGACGCAGCGACGGACAGAGAGTTTTGAAGCCCTTGTCGTTTTCGCTGGAATAGGATTCCCGCATCACACGACGCAGGACATCTTCAATTAAGTCCGGTGAAACGCCCAGCGCCTGTGCCTCTTTACGGCGGGAGGCGAGCATAGAGGCCTCACGCTCCGGAACGTAAATTGGCAGGCCGTATTTGCTTTTAACTTCGCCGACCTCAGCAACCAGTGCCATGCGGCGCGCCAGCAGGTCCAGCAACGCCTTATCCACTTCATCAATTTGATCGCGTAATGCGGTCAATTCAGCAACCATAACTATCCTCTTATGCCAGACGCGTCGCCAGCTGGCCGTTCAAATCTTTGTGGATCTCACGCAGTAGCGCATCAGTGGTTTCCCAGCTGATGCAAGCATCCGTGACCGAGACGCCGGGCTTCATCGCGCTACGCGGCTGTTCCGATGACTGATTGCCTTCATGAATATTACTTTCAATCATCAGGCCGATAATTGAACGGTTACCATCTTTAATCTGTGCAATCACAGATTCTGCAACCGCAGGCTGGCGACGGTAATCTTTATTCGAATTACCATGACTGCAATCTACCATCAGCGCCGGACGCAGTCCCGCCTGTTCCATCTCTTTTTCACACTGCGCGACATCCGCCGGGCTGTAGTTTGGCGCTTTACCACCGCGCAGGATCACATGCCCGTCCGGATTGCCCTGCGTTTGCAGCAGGCATACCTGGCCCGCCTGGTTGATCCCGACAAAACGATGGGGCATGGCGGCGGCGCGCATGGCGTTAATCGCCGTGGCCAGGCTGCCGTCGGTACCGTTTTTAAAACCAACCGGCATAGACAGGCCAGACGCCATCTCGCGGTGGGTTTGTGACTCGGTGGTGCGCGCCCCAATCGCAGACCAGCTAAACAGATCGCCGAGGTACTGCGGGCTGTTCGGATCCAGCGCTTCGGTTGCCAGCGGCAGCCCCATGCTGACCAGCTCCACCAGCAGGCGACGCGCAATCTTCAGGCCCGCTTCCACATCAAACGAGCCATCCATGTGCGGATCGTTAATCAACCCTTTCCAGCCAACCGTTGTACGTGGCTTTTCAAAATAGACGCGCATCACCAGATAGAGGCTATCGCTGACCTCCTCCGCTAATGCTTTAAATCGACGAGCGTACTCAATGGCGGTTTCAGGATCGTGAATGGAGCAAGGACCACATACCACCAGCAGGCGCGGATCGCGGCCTGCGATAATGTCAGAAATGGTCTGGCGAGAGTGCTCAATCTGAGCTTCCTGCGCGACGCTCAGCGGGAATTCCGCCTTCAGTTGATCCGGGGTGATTAACACCTGTTCGTCAGTGATATGTACGTTGTTCAGCGCGTCTTTTTGCATGATTGCGATCCTGTAAAACTCGTTTGCGATAGTGGTTTTCCTCGAAGAGGTGACACAACGATAACACATCAAGTAAAGATTTCAATCCAAAATACGTACAGATTATTTTACAGCAGCCATTTAAATGCCAAATCACAGGTTAAAATCGTAAACATAAAATTACACATACGCTTTTAACGCCAGTCTACGCTCACACCAGGCACGCTATCCCGGCGCTGGCCGTTAGCTTAATTATCCTCGGGTGAATTGAGGGAAAGTTGCGTGGCTACATAAATCCTGGCAACAAAAAATGAATAAAAGTATGAATTTCAGCAGACTTAATTGAGCCTGCCTAAATTACTTTGAATATCGTGCTCTGTAAGATTTAGCTTAGGTCAAGACAGGGATATTTCTGACATAATGACGGCTTTGAGAAAGAATGGTATTCTGCCGGAAATTCATAAGGGCATCTATTTCCGGGGCGGTTTGGCGGATTCTGATGAGAAATACATTCTTGATCGCTTTGCTTCACCTCCCCCTGGCGCTAATGCTGTTCATTTTGGTGAACCCTGCAAGGGCAGGCTCGCTCACGGAAACGGATAAATCAGTACGTTCGATTGTTTCTGGCATTGTGAGCTACACCCGATGGCCAGCACTGTCCGGCCAGCCTAAGCTCTGTATTTATGCCTCTTCCCATTACAGACAGGCGCTCAGCAGTGAAGATGAACACAACCCGTTGCCCTATAGTCCTGTCATTGTGCATAGCGATCGGGAAGCACTCGCAGCAAGGTGTGATGCCCTCTATTTCGGGAGCGAGTCGCCGGCAAAACAACAGGAAATAATAAATCAATATCAGGGCCAGGCGTTGCTATTAATGTCAGAACAAAATCCTGAATGCGTTATTGGCAGCGCATTTTGTCTGATAATAGAGCACAACCTCGTCAGGTTTTCCGTAAATCTGGATGCGCTGACGCGCAGTGGCGTAAGAGTCAATCCGGATGTATTAATGCTCGCACGGAATAAGAAGCATGAATAAGGAAGTCACACCAACACCGCGTCCGACGTTTAAAAGAACGTTGCGGCGAATCAGCATGATAAGCGTCATTATAACGATGACGTTTATATGGTTGCTGCTGTGTTTCGCTTCCGTGGTGACATTAAAGCAATACGCGCAAAAAAACCTCGAACTCACCGGCGCCACCATGAGCCACAGCCTTGAGGCCTCTCTGGTATTCAACGATGCCGTGGCGGCAAATGAAACGCTGGCGACCCTCGGCAAGCAGGGGCAATTTGCCGTGGCGGAAGTGCTTAATGCACATCATAAACGGTTTGCCTGGTGGTCGTGGAACCCGGCGGATAATACCGACACGCTGGGCGCGCTGGTCAACCGGTGGTTGTTCCCTGTTCCTGTCGCACAGCCCATCATACATAACGGTAATGTGATTGGCGAAATTCGTCTGACCGCACGAGACAGCCTGATTAGCCACTTTATCTGGCTCTCATTTGCGGTCCTCACCGGCTGCATTCTTTTTGCCTCTGCCGTCGCATTGACCATCACCCGCTCGCTACATCATGGCATGGTTGTTGAAATGCAAAACATCACTGACGTTGTGCATGACGTCCGTACCAACCGCAACTTCTCTCGCCGGGTAACGGAAGGCCGCATTGAAGAGTTCCACCAGTTTGGTGAAGACTTCAACAGCCTGCTGGATGAAATGGAAGAGTGGCAGCTCAAGCTACAGGCGAAAAACGCTCAACTGTTGCGTACCGCCATGCACGATCCGCTCACGGGGCTTGCAAACCGCGCCGCGTTTCGCAACAACATTGCGGCCTTAATGAATGACGCTTCGGCAAAGACCAATTCTGCCCTGCTCTTCCTGGACGGTGATAACTTCAAGTTTATTAACGACACCTGGGGCCATGCCGCGGGCGACTGCGTACTGATCGAAGCCGCAAAAAGGATGGTCGAATTTGGCGAAAAACGTCATCAGTCTTACCGTCTTGGCGGCGACGAGTTTGCCATGATCCTTTATGGCGTCCACACAGCGCGTGAGGTCGAATATATTTGCGCTGCGCTGTCGCAGCAATTTATCCGTCCGTTTGATCTGCATAACGGACACACAGCATCAATGTCACTCAGCATTGGCTTTGCTCTGGCGTGGGAAAATGCCTCCGTCGAGGCATTGCTTGAGCAAGCCGATCGCAATATGTACCTGGTCAAAAACCAGCGTTCGAAACCAATACCCTGAAAGGAAGACGATATGTTGAAGCGATACTTCGCGCCGTTGTTACTGGCATCTCTGGTTATGTCCGGGTGCCAGACGCCGGAGGGTAAATTCACACCAGAGCAAATCGCGGCCATGAAGTCCTACGGCTTTAACGAACTGAATGGCGACTGGTCCCTGGGCCTGTCGGATAAGATCCTGTTTGATAAAAATGACGCCAGACTGCGTCCGGAAAGCGAAACGCAGATCCAGACTATGGCCTCACGTCTGGCGGCAACCGGTCTGAATCACGCCCGGATGGACGGCCATACGGATAACTATGGCGAAGAGAGCTACAACGAAGCGCTTTCGTTAAAACGTGCCAATGTTGTAGCGGATGCCTGGGCGAAGGGCGCGAACATCCCGCGCAGCAACCTCACTACGCGGGGTTTAGGCAAAAAATACCCTCTCAGCAGCAACCGTACTGCGCAAGGGCGCGCTGAAAACCGCCGTGTTGCGGTAGTTATCAGCACGCCTTAAGGCTATTTAGCGGATGTGCCGGCGAGCGACACGCCTGAAGCCGCTCGCCAGCGCAGCCAGTCAATCACGATAAATGCCGCCAGACTGACGCCCATTACCGGCAACGCCAGCCCCAGCAGGAGGCTTATCATGAACGTCACTCCCCTTCCCCACAGCGGCAATGCCAGCCAGCTTTGACAGAGCGTCTGTACCGGGTTCGCGGCTGACGTCGCAGGACGACGCATCCACCACATCCGGTATCCCCAGATAATCAGCACGCACAGCGCAACGCCAAACGCGATGAGCAGCAGCTGATTTGCCAGACCAAACAGGATCCCCATATGGAAATCCACGCCCCAGCGGGTGAGTTTAGCCATCAGCGGGAAATCCCCAAAGCGAGTCCTGTCCAGCACATTCAGAGATTGAGGGTCCACGGCAACGGCATCAACCTGCGTCGGCCAGCGGCGATCGATTTCCGTCACCGTCCAGGCCTGGTCGCCCCTGCTTGCCGGACGGATCTCAACGTTGTTCGCATCAATTCCTGACTGGCGGGCGGCCTGCAATACGCTGTCAAAAAGCGACAGTTCAACAGGCATTTCAGGCATCGACATTCCGCCGTGATGACCACGATGTTCGGCGTGTTCATCCATCATTTCCGGCGCACCGGAAAGGGTGGTGTTTACCTGCGGCGTCAGCCAGTTCATCTCTGCACGCAGCTTATCGACGTTGCCACCGGCCCATTGTGACCAGGTTAACCCGGTGACTGAGAACAGCAGCATTCCCGCCAGTAATGTCCAGCCTAAGATCACATGCAGGCGACGACGATTCTGGAAACGATTGTTAATACGGCGCTTCGGTCGGGTATAGAACCACAGCGCGATCCCGCCCAGGGCAGCAACCCACATCCACGAGGCGGCTAACTCGCTATAGAGGCGCCCGAGGTTGCCCAGCATCAGCGAGGTATGCAGATAATCGATAGTCTGACGCAGCGGTAAAATCCCGCTGGTGCCGTATACGGTCATATCCCCTCGAACCTCAAGGCTGGCGGGATCAATAAAAATAGCCCGATGCTCGGAGGGACCCAGCGCCGGGTCGGCAAACATCACGCGGGTCGTTTCGCCCTCTTCCAGCCCCGGACGAACGGCATGCAGACGCAGATCTGATTCTACGGCCTTTTCGGCCGCGGCAATTTGTGCAGCAAGAGGCTGCGCCTCACCCACGGCATCCGTGTGGAGTGCATGATGGTACAGCGCATTTTCAAGCTGCGGCGTGGCGACATACAGCGTACCGGTCAGCGCTGCGAAGAAAATAAACGGACCAACAAACAGCCCGATATAGAAATGGAGGCGACGCAGCAGGTTTCCCCATGCCGCGCGCGGAGTGCAGGTAGTCATACTTTTCCTTTTTAAGGCAAAAAGTGAGTGATTTTGTTTTAAAGGGAGAAAGCAGACCGACGCGGCGGCGCGCGGGTATCGGGGTAAAGCCAGGGGAAAAAGTGCCAGTGGCTGACCGCCTGACGAGGCGGCTTCATGCGCAACCGCTGCAACACCACGCTGAGCAGAACGATAAGCGCCAGCATCACGCCCGGCACATGCGCTAACAGCACGCAGTAGCCGCAGGCTTCCGCATGGTCAACTGGTGGCATGGAATGCGGCATATCCCCATGATGCTCGTCCATCGACATCATGCTCATGTCATGGTGCATGCCCGGCATGGCGCTCATGGGATCTTTTTGCAGCGAGACGGAGATCAGCGGCGCCACGACGATCAGCAGGATCGCAAACAGCGCGGTCAATGCCGCTGCGCGTTTCCAGCTATGCTGATGCAGTACGTTATCCACTTACCCTCCCCCCAAGAGGCGAACATTGTAAATGATTTATGACGGAAGGGTTAACGCGAGAGGTGCGATGGGATAAAAAAAGGGCCAGCCTTTCGGCCAGCCCTTTCTGACAGGATGTCGCTTAAGCGAATCTTAGTTCAGACGCTCTTTAATACGAGCAGACTTACCAGTACGCTCACGCAGGTAGTACAGTTTAGCTTTACGTACAGCACCACGACGTTTAACAGCAATGCTGTCAACTACCGGAGAGTGAGTCTGGAAGACACGCTCAACGCCTTCGCCGTTGGAAATTTTACGAACAGTGAATGCAGAGTGCAGACCGCGGTTACGAATAGCGATAACCACGCCCTCGAATGCCTGCAGACGTTTTTTGGAACCTTCAACAACCCATACTTTCACTTCCACGGTGTCACCTGGACGGAAGGAAGGTACGTCCTGCTTCATCTGCTCTTGTTCAAGTTGCTTAATAATGTTGCTCATAATTTAATCTCTTATCCTGGGTAAACTGATATTCGGGAGCGTATTACGCTTTCCCATCATGTTCATGCTGCTGATGCGCGTGTTCGGTTTTGAACTCGGCCAGCAACTTTGCTTGCTCTTCAGTCAGAGCCAGGTTTTCCAGAAGTTCAGGTCTTCTAAGCCAGGTCCGGCCCAGCGACTGCTTCAAACGCCAGCGACGTATCTCGGCATGGTTTCCAGACAGTAACACTGCCGGGACTTCCATCCCTTCTAACACTTCAGGACGAGTATAGTGTGGACAGTCCAGCAATCCATCGGCAAAGGAATCTTCCGTTGCCGAAGCTTCATGGCCCAGAACCCCCGGAATAAACCGGGCGACGGAGTCAATCAACGTCATTGCTGGTAGCTCACCACCGCTGAGAACGTAATCGCCGATAGACCATTCTTCGTCAATCTCGGTTTGAATTACGCGCTCATCTATCCCTTCGTAGCGACCACAGACCAGAATCAGCTTTTGATTCGTCGCCAGTTCGCTCACGCCCGCTTGATCAAGCTTGCGTCCCTGAGGTGACAGATAAATCACCTTCGCGCCTTCACCTGCCGCGGCTTTTGCTGTGTGAATGGCGTCCCGTAAGGGTTGCACCATCATCAACATCCCCGGTCCGCCGCCGTAAGGACGATCGTCCACGGTACGGTGCCGGTCATGCGTGAAGTCACGAGGACTCCAGCTCTGGATGCTCAGCAGGCCATTCTTTACTGCCCGGCCAGTTACCCCGTAATCGGTAATCGCGCGGAACATTTCAGGAAACAGGCTAATTATGCCAATCCACATAGCGCCGTCTTTTACCGTTTATCCGGAGAATTTAAAAACCAGGATCCCAATCTACTTCAATGGTTTGAGTAGTGAGATCGACTTTCTTGATAACCTGTCCATCGAGGAACGGGACCAACCGCTCCTTGATGCCAAATGCATCTTTCAGGTTTGCCTTAATGACGAGAACGTCATTTGACCCGGTTTCCATCATGTCGATGACTTTCCCCAGGCTGTAGCCTTCAGTGGTCACTACCTGGCAACCCATAAGGTCTTTCCAGTAGTAGTCACCCTCTTCCAGTTGCGGCAACCGCGACGAATCCACGACAATTTCACAATTAGTCAGCGCATTCGCGGCATCTCGATCGTCAATGCCTTTCAGCTTGATGATGATGTCCTGATTGTGGTGACGCCAGCTTTCCAGCTCGACCTCTTCCCACTTACCGGCTTTCTGGATAAACCAGGGCTGGTAATCAAAAATGCTATCAGCGTCTTCAGTGGAGGAAAACACTCTGAGCCAACCACGGATACCGTAGCAAGAACCCATTTTTCCCAATACGATCGGTTCAACAGGTGCTTTATTGCTCATCATGACCACCGTGACAGATTAAGCTGCTTTGTTTGCTGCTTTGATCAGCGTAGCAACGCGATCGGAAACAGTAGCGCCCTGGCCAACCCAGTGAGCGATACGATCCAGATCCAGACGAGTTTCTTCTTCTGCGCCAGAGGCCAGTGGGTTGAAGAAACCAACGCGCTCAATGAAGCGACCGTTGCGTGCATTACGGCTGTCAGTCACAACAACCTGGTAGAACGGACGCTTTTTAGCGCCGTGACGTGCTAAACGAATAGTTACCATAACATCCTCTTGTGTGAATAAAACAACCGGGCCCCATCGAGGAACGGAGCCCGGGTGTCATATTAAAAGCCCGAAAATTTTACTCATTTTCGGGCAAAAAGCAATCTCAAAAGCGATTATCGCCCAGGAAAACCGGGCGGCATCATGCCTTTCATGCCGCGCATCATCTTCGCCATGCCGCCTTTCTTCATTTTCTTCATCATGCGCTGCATGTCGTCGAACTGTTTCAGAAGGCGGTTAACGTCCTGGACCTGCATGCCGCAACCGGCTGCGATACGGCGCTTGCGGGAACCTTTGATGATTTCTGGCTTCGCGCGCTCTTTCAGCGTCATCGAGTTGATGATTGCCTCCATACGCACCAGCACTTTGTCATCCATCTGGGATTTGACGTTGTCCGGGATCTGCCCCATACCCGGCAGTTTACCCATCAGGCTTGCCATACCGCCCATGTTTTTCATCTGACGCAGTTGCTCAAGGAAGTCGGTCAGATCGAAACCGTCACCTTTTTTCAGCTTGCTGGCGAGTTTTTCAGCCTGCGCGCGGTCAACCTTGCTTTCGATATCTTCGATCAGCGACAGCACGTCGCCCATGCCGAGAATACGGGAGGCAATACGATCCGGGTGGAACGGCTCCAGCGCTTCGGTTTTCTCGCCCACGCCGAGGAACTTAATTGGCTTACCAGTGATATGACGTATAGACAGCGCCGCACCGCCGCGAGCGTCGCCGTCGACTTTGGTCAGCACCACGCCGGTTAACGGCAGGGCTTCGTTAAACGCTTTTGCGGTGTTTGCCGCATCCTGACCGGTCATGGCGTCGACAACAAACAGGGTCTCTACCGGATTGATAGAAGCATGAACCTGCTTGATTTCGTCCATCATCGCTTCGTCAACGTGCAGTCGACCGGCGGTATCCACCAGCAGCACGTCGTAGAATTTCAGCTTCGCCTCTTTCAGCGCTGCGTTAACGATGTCAACAGGCTTCTGCGCCACGTCGGACGGGAAGAAGTCTACGCCAACCTGCTCGGCCAGCGTTTCCAGCTGTTTGATCGCCGCCGGGCGATACACGTCCGCCGAAACCACCAGCACTTTTTTCTTGTGCTTTTCGCGCAGGAATTTCCCCAGCTTACCGACGCTGGTGGTTTTACCCGCACCTTGCAGACCCGCCATCAGCACGACGGCCGGTGGCTGAGCCGCCAGGTTAAGCACCTGATTCTCTTCGCCCATCGCCGAAACCAGCTCGTTACGGACGATTTTGACGAACTCCTGACCCGGAGTCAGGCTCTTGTTAACTTCATGACCAACCGCTTTCTCTTTCACGCGGTTGATAAAATCACGCACGACCGGCAACGCAACGTCTGCTTCCAGCAGCGCCATGCGCACTTCGCGCAGCGTTTCCTTGATGTTCTCTTCGGTGAGGCGTCCACGGCCGCTGATGTTGCGCAGCGTGCGCGACAAACGATCGGTTAAATTATCAAACATTGTCTCTCGCCTGGGGTAGAAACGTTAGGTCGCCTGGGCGACACATACACAGAATTTTGCCGGAGTATAACATGAAGGCGCCTTTGTTGTTATGCAACGGTTGGAGCAGGCGTCACGTAACGTTATACTGCTTCTCTTTCTTATTAAGACAACTGTCGACGCCTATATGCCTGTTTTCGCACTGATCGCCCTTGTTGCCTACTCTGTCAGCCTCGCGCTGATCATTCCTGGCCTGCTGCAAAAAAACAGCGGCTGGCGGCGCATGGCTATTCTTTCGGCAGTGATCGCACTGATTAGCCATGCGTTTGCGCTGGAATCACGCATCATTCCCGGCGACGGCAGCGTGCAAAATCTAAGCGTGCTGAACGTCGGCTCGCTGGTCAGCCTGATGATCTGTACGGTCATGACCATTGTCGCGTCTAAAAATCGTGGCTGGCTGCTGCTGCCGATAGTCTACGCCTTTGCGCTGATCAACCTGGCGTTAGCCACGTTCATGCCCAATGAGTTTATTACCCATCTGGAAGCCACGCCGGGGATGCTGGTGCATATCGGCCTGTCTCTATTCTCCTACGCGACGCTGATCATCGCCGCCCTTTACGCCATGCAGCTCGCCTGGATCGACTACCAGCTGAAAAATAAAAAGCTGGCGTTTAACCATGAAATGCCGCCGCTGATGGTGATTGAGCGTAAGATGTTCCACATCACCCAGGTCGGCGTGGTTTTGCTGACGCTGACGCTGTGCACGGGCTTGTTTTATATGAAGAACCTGTTCAGCGTGGAGAATATCGATAAAGCGGTCCTCTCCATCATCGCGTGGTTTGTCTATATTGTCCTGTTATGGGGCCATTATCATGAAGGCTGGCGCGGACGTCGCGTGGTCTGGTTCAACGTTGCGGGTGCGGGCATTCTCACGCTTGCCTATTTTGGTAGCCGCTTCATACAGCAATTTGCTGGCTAAGTAACAAAAGGAGTTCCCCCTGGAACACATCTCTACCACCACGCTGATCGTCATTCTGGTCATCATGGTGGTCATCTCCGCTTATTTCTCTGGCTCTGAAACCGGCATGATGACGCTGAACCGCTACCGGTTACGTCATCGCGCCAAGCAGGGTAACCGTGCCGCGCGTCGTGTCGAAAAGCTTCTGCGTAAGCCGGACCGTCTGATTAGCCTGGTGCTTATCGGTAACAACCTGGTCAATATTCTCGCCTCTGCACTGGGCACCATCGTCGGGATGCGTCTGTACGGCAACGCAGGCGTGGCGATTGCCACAGGTGTGCTCACGTTTGTGGTGCTGGTGTTTGCGGAAGTGCTGCCCAAAACCATCGCGGCGCTTTACCCGGAAAAAGTCGCCTACCCGAGCAGCTTCCTGTTAGCACCGCTGCTTATTCTGATGATGCCGCTGGTCTGGCTGCTGAATATGGTGACACGGGTGCTGATGCGCATGGTTGGTATAAAGGCAGACGTCACCATCAGTAGCGCGCTCAGCAAAGACGAACTGCGTACCATCGTGAACGAATCCCGCTCGCAGATCTCCCGTCGCAATCAGGACATGCTCCTGTCGGTGCTGGATCTGGAAAAGGTCAGCGTTGACGACATCATGGTGCCGCGCAATGAAATCGTCGGGATTGATATTAACGACGACTGGAAGGCCATTGTCCGCCAGCTGACGCACTCCCCGCACGGGCGTATCGTCCTCTATCGCGATTCTCTAGACGATGCCATCAGCATGCTGCGCGTGCGCGAGGCCTATCGTCTGATGACTGAGAAAAACGAGTTCACCAAAGAGGTGATGCTGCGCGCCGCCGACGAAATTTACTACGTGCCGGAAGGCACCCCGCTGAGCACGCAGCTGGTGAAGTTCCAGCGAAACAAGAAGAAAGTCGGTCTGGTAGTGGATGAATACGGCGACATACAGGGGCTGGTGACGGTCGAAGATATTCTGGAAGAGATTGTCGGGGACTTTACCACGTCAATGTCGCCTTCCCTTGCAGAAGAAGTCACCCCGCAAAACGACGGGTCAGTGCTTATCGACGGCAGCGCCAACATTCGTGAAATCAATAAAGCGTTTAACTGGCATTTGCCGGAAGACGAAGCGCGGACGATGAACGGAATGATCCTGGAAGCGCTGGAAGAGATCCCGGCGGCAGGCACGCGCGTGCGCATTGAGCAGTATGATATTGATATTCTGGACGTTCAGGACAACATGATTAAGCAGGTGAAGGTCCTGCCCGTTAAACCTTTACGCGAAAGTATCGCCGAGTAATGTTGTAGGCCGGGTAAGGCGAAGCCGCCACCCGGCACTACGGGTCGGCAAATTACGCTTTCGCTTTCGCCACGGTCACCATCGCAGCGCGAATAGTACGACCGTTCAGGGTATACCCTTTCTGCATCACGCCCAGCACGTTACCCGCGGCAACGTCTTCGGATTCCACCATCGCAATGGCCTGGTGAACGTTTGGATCCAGCGGTACATCCGTATCGGCAATCACTTCAACACCGAACTTACGCACCACATCCAGCATGGATTTCAGCGTCAGCTCGATGCCTTCAATCATCGCCGCGTTATCCGGATTAGCTTTATCCGCCACTTCCAGCGCGCGATCCAGGCTGTCGATCACCGGAAGCAGTTCGTTGACGAATTTCTCCAGCGCAAATTTGTGCGCCTTTTCAACGTCCAGCTCGGTACGACGGCGCAGGTTTTCCATTTCCGCTTTGATACGCAGTACGCCATCGCGTTCGCGATTCTGCGCTTCTACCAACTGAGCTTCCAGATTGGCAATTTTTTCATCGCGCGGGTCCACCTGCTCAGCAGACGTGTCTGGCTCTACTGCCTCAACTTCATCGTGCTGTTCCGTGATAATTTCTTCAGGGGCTTGCCCCTCAGGCGTTTTCTGTTCTTTACTACTCATGAATTTCTCCGCGTTTTTCTGCATTCATCTCGCTAACTTCGCTTATTATGGGGATCAGTTTCCTGGATTCAAGGGAACAAGGCAGATTGTCATCATTCATCAGGCACAAGGACCTCCAGAAAATGAATAATCATTTCAGGTGTATTGGGATCGTCGGCCATCCGCGTCACCCTACCGCATTGACGACACATGAAATGTTGTATCGCTGGCTGTGTGGTAAAGGCTATGAAGTGATGGTCGAGCAGCAGATCGCCCAGGAGTTGCAGCTTAAAGGCGTCAGAACCGGCACGCTGGCGGAAATTGGCCAGCAGGCGGATCTCGCCGTGGTGGTCGGCGGCGACGGCAATATGCTGGGCGCGGCGCGAACGCTGGCTCGCTATGATATTAAGGTTATTGGTATTAACCGTGGCAATCTTGGTTTCCTGACCGACCTCGACCCGGACAATGCGCAACAGCAGCTGGCGGACGTGCTGGAAGGTCACTATATCAGTGAAAAACGGTTTTTACTTGAAGCCCAGGTCTGCCAGCAGGATTGCCAGAAGCGCATCAGCACCGCTATTAACGAGGTGGTTCTCCACCCTGGTAAAGTGGCGCACATGATCGAGTTCGAAGTCTATATCGACGAAATCTTCGCTTTCTCGCAGCGCTCTGACGGGCTGATTATTTCAACCCCGACGGGGTCAACTGCCTATTCGCTTTCAGCCGGAGGCCCAATCCTGACGCCATCGCTGGATGCGATCACCCTGGTGCCGATGTTCCCGCATACGCTCTCGGCGCGTCCGCTGGTGATAAACGGCGACAGCACCATCCGCCTGCGTTTTTCACATCGCCGCAGCGACCTGGAGATCAGCTGCGACAGCCAGATTGCGCTTCCCATTCAGGAAGGAGAAGATGTCCTCATTCGCCGCTGCGATTATCACCTGAACCTTATCCATCCAAAAGATTACAGTTATTTCAATACATTAAGCTCAAAACTCGGCTGGTCAAAAAAATTGTTCTGATTTTACATCCAGCGCTTTACTGTATATAAAACCAGTTTATACTGTATACAAACACAGTTATGGTTTTTCATACAGGAAAACAATTATGCTGGCACAACTGACCATCAGCAACTTTGCCATTGTTCGTGAGCTTGAGATCGACTTCCATAGCGGAATGACGGCGATTACCGGTGAAACCGGTGCAGGTAAATCCATTGCCATTGATGCCCTTGGCTTGTGCCTCGGCGGTCGTGCAGAGGGTGATATGGTGCGCACAGGTGCGGCCCGTGCCGATCTCTGCGCCCGCTTCTCGTTAAAAGACACGCCTGCCGCCCTGCGCTGGCTGGAAGCGAACCAGCTGGAAGATGGACGTGAGTGTTTACTTCGTCGCGTTATCAGCAGTGACGGCCGCTCCCGCGGTTTTATCAATGGTACAGCGGTTCCCCTTTCCCAGCTTCGCGAGCTGGGCCAGCTGCTCATCCAGATCCATGGTCAGCACGCGCACCAGCAGCTAATCAAACCCGAACAGCAGAAAGCCCTGCTCGATGGCTACGCGGGTGAGTACGCGCTTACTCAACTCATGGCGGAGCACTATCGTCAGTGGCATCAAAGCTGCCGCGAACTTGCGCAGCATCAACAGCAAAGCCAGGAGCGTACCGCGCGCGCCGAGCTGCTGGAATATCAGTTGAAAGAGCTGAACGAATTTAACCCTCAGGCGGGTGAATTTGAGCAAATCGACGAGGAGTTCAAGCGTCTGGCCAACAGCGGTCAGCTGCTTTCCATCAGCCAGAATGCCCTGAACATGCTGGCGGATGGCGAAGACGTGAATTTGCAGAGCCAACTATATACCGTGCGTCAGCTTGTTACCGAACTGACCGGCATGGACAATAAGCTTTCTGGCGTACTGGAAATGCTGGAAGAGGCCGCGATTCAGATTTCAGAAGCCGGGGATGAGCTGCGCCACTACTGTGAACGTCTGGATCTCGACCCGAACCGTCTGTTCGAGCTTGAGCAACGCATCTCCCGTCAGATTTCACTGGCGCGTAAGCATCACGTTACCCCGGAAGAGCTGCCGAATTACTATCAGTCTCTGCTGGAGGAACAGCAGCAGCTGGACGATCAGGCCGATTCCCTCGAAACCTTGTCTCTGGCGGTTAATCTGCATCATCAGCAGGCGCTGGAAACGGCGAAACGGCTGCACGACGTGCGACAGCACTATGCTCTGGAGCTTAGCCAGCATATTACCGACAGCATGCATACGCTGGCGATGCCGCATGGGGTGTTCACTATTGATGTTCGCTTTGAAGAGCATCACCTGACGGCGGAAGGCGCAGACCGCGTAGAATTCCGCGTCACCACCAACCCGGGCCAGCCTTTACAGGCGATTTCGAAAGTGGCTTCTGGCGGTGAACTGTCGCGTATCGCCCTGGCCATTCAGGTGATTACCGCCCGTAAAATGGAAACCCCGGCGTTGATTTTCGATGAAGTGGATGTGGGTATCAGCGGCCCGACCGCGGCCGTTGTCGGCAAACTGCTGCGTCAGTTGGGTGAATCGACGCAGGTTATGTGTGTGACTCACCTGCCGCAGGTCGCCGGCTGTGGTCATCACCACTTTATCGTTAGCAAGGAAACCGATGGCGAAATGACGGAAACGCATATGAAGCCGCTGGATAAACGCTCACGCTTGCAGGAGCTGGCACGCCTGCTGGGGGGCAGTGAAGTCACCCGTAATACGCTCGCGAATGCGAAAGAACTGCTGGCGGCATAAACTTTTTCGGGATCTCAGGGTCATACAGAACAACAAAAACGCCGCCAGACCAGTTTCAAAGTGGGGCAAGGTCTATTATCATCGGCATATTACATATGAGCCGCGTACTGCTCGGGCCCGAAAAGGAATCAAATCACTATGCGCTGTAAAACGCTGACCGCTGCCGCAGCGGTTCTTCTGATGTTGACCGCAGGCTGTTCCACTCTGGAGAAAGTGGTTTACCGTCCTGATATCAACCAGGGGAACTACCTTACTCCTAACGATGTGTCCAAAATCCGCGTAGGTATGACACAACAGCAGGTCGCTTATGCCCTGGGAACCCCGATGATGTCCGATCCGTTCGGCACAAATACGTGGTTCTATGTATTCCGCCAGCAGCCTGGTCATGAAGATGTGACCCAGCAAACCCTGACGCTGACCTTCAGCAGTGCCGGCGTGCTGACCAACATTGACAACAAGCCTGCCCTGACCAAATAATCAGGCGTCAGCAACGCAAAAAGGTGCTCAATGAGCACCTTTTTTGTGTATGTTTATTTGGCTACTTACCGGATTTCTCTGCTCGCTGACGGCGCAACTCTTTCGGGTCGGCAATCAGCGGACGATAGATTTCAACCCTGTCGCCCTCTTTCAGCACATCACCGAGCTTAACCGGACGGCTATAAATGCCGACTTTATTCTTCGCCAGGTCAATATCACGGCGAAGTTCAAGGATGCCGGAGGCCCGGATAGCCGCCTCAACGGTGGCGCCCTCTTCAAGCGTCACGCGCTGCAAATACTGCTTCTCCGGCAGCGCATACACCACCTCAACAGCAATCTTATGCGACACTGTAAACCTCTTTGGCGCGCGTGGTGAACGCCTGAACCATATTCGAGGCCAGCTCTTTAAAAATTCGGCCAAACGCCAGTTCGATCAGCTTATTGGTAAATTCAAAATCCAGATGAAACTCAATGCGGCAGGCGTCAGCGCTCAGTGGCGTAAACTTCCACCCTCCCATCAGTTTTTTAAACGGACCATCCACCAGATGCATCAAAATACTCTGATTGCTCGTCAGGGTATTGCGCGTGGTGAACGTTTTGCTGATCCCCGCTTTGGAGACATCCACGGCCGCAGTCATCTGAGTCGGGCCGGATTCCAGCACCCGGCTACCAGTGCATCCTGGAATAAATTCCGGATAGGACTGAACGTCGTTCACTAACTGATACATTTGTTCCGCGCTGTAGGGAACAAGCGCAGTACGGCTAATCTGAGGCATAGCATTTTCCATGGTCACACAACAGACAAATAATAACATTTATCACCTGTTAAAAAAACGCTAAGCCTTATCTCGTGCTAAGATAGCGCGTTAGACCTCACAGGACGCAATGAGGTGACTTTTTAAAATCAGATTACCGACGGCTTTACGACACTTATGACGAAGAAAAAAGCACATAAACCTGGTTCGGCGACCATTGCGCTCAACAAGCGTGCTCGCCACGAGTATTTCATCGAAGAAGAATTCGAGGCTGGCCTTGCGTTGCAGGGCTGGGAAGTAAAATCGCTGCGTGCCGGGAAAGCCAATATCGGCGACAGCTACGTGATCCTGAAAGACGGTGAGGCCTTCCTGTTCGGCGCGAACTTTACGCCGCTGACCGTCGCCTCTTCACATTACGTCTGCGATCCAACCCGCACCCGTAAGCTGCTGCTGAACAAGCGCGAGCTGGAATCCCTCTACGGACGCATCAACCGCGAAGGCTTCACCGTAGTTGCGCTCTCTTTGTACTGGAAAAACGCCTGGTGCAAAGTGAAAATCGGCGTGGCGAAAGGTAAGAAACAGCACGACAAGCGTACTGACCTGAAAGCACGCGAGTGGCAGCTCGATAAAGCACGTATCATGAAAAACGCAGGACGTTGATTCTGCGCGCTTATTGTACTATTCAATAAGTTAGCGTTTCGGGCTGGTATCGAGGAAGTGAAATCTGGTATACTGAGTTCAACACTATTGGGGCTGATTCTGGATTCGACGGGATTTGCGAAACCCAAGGTGCATGCCGAGGGGCGGTTTGCCTCGTTAAAAGCCGCAAAAAAATAGTCGCAAACGACGAAAACTACGCTTTAGCAGCTTAATAACCTGCTAAGAGCCCTCTCTCCCTAGCTTCCGCTCTTAAGACGGGGATCAAAGAGAGGTCAAACCCAAAAGAGATCGCGTGGAAACCCTGCCTGGGGTTGAAGCGTTAAAACTAATCAGGCTAGTTCGTTAGTGGCGTGTTTGTCCGCAGCTGGCGTGCGAATGTAAAGATAAACTAAGCATGTAGTACCGAGGATGTAGAAATTTCGGACGCGGGTTCAACTCCCGCCAGCTCCACCAAACATTGATGTACTGAAGTTCAGTAAAGTCTACTAAGCCCGCACAGCATAAGCTTTGCGGGCTTTTTTATGTCCATTGACGTCTAGTGAGAATTGCTGAGAACCACCAGTTATGGCACCCTGAATGGGACCCAACACAAAGTGAATCGCCACGGGTTTAACAGACACCTCGGAGTCATTTAAGATGACTTAAAGAGAGGTGCCCATGAGCGGTAAACGTTATCCCGAAGAGTTTAAAATTGAAGCAGTCAAACAGGTTATTGATCGCGGTCATTCTGTTTCCAGCGTTGCAACACGTCTCGATATCACCACCCACAGCCTTTACGCCTGAATAAAGAAGTACGGTCCGGACTCATCCACTAATAAAGAACAGTCAGATGCTCAGGCCGAGATCCGCCGACTCCAGAAGGAGTTGAAGCGGGTTACTGACGAACGGGACATATTAAAAAAAGCCGCGGCGTACTTCGCAAAGCTGTCCGACTGAGGTACGCCTTTATTCGTGACAACTCCCGTTGCTGGCCTGTTCGTCTGCTCTGCAGGGTGCTGGATGTTCATCCCAGTGGCTTTTACGCCTGGTTTAAGCAACCGTATTCTCAGCGCCATCAGGTAGATCTGAGACTGACGGGACAGATCAAACAGTTCTGGCTGGAGTCCGGTTGCGTTTATGGTTATCGCAAGATCCATCTGGACTTGCGGGATAGCGGGCAACAGTGCGGAGTGAACAGAGTCTGGCGACTGATGAATCGTGCCGGGATAAAGGCTCTGGTCGGGTACCGTAGCCCGCGGGCACGCAAAGGCGAGGCCAGTATCGTATCGCCCAACAGGCTCCAGCGACAGTTCAATCCGGATGCTCCGGATAAGCGTTGGGTAACGGACATAACCTACGTCAGGACCCACGAAGGCTGGCTGTATCTTGCTGTGGTTGTTGATCTGTTCTCACGCAAAATTATCGGCTGGTCAATGCAATCACGGATGACAAAGGACATTGTCCTGAACGCACTGCTGATGGCTGTATGGCGGCGTAATCCCCAAAAACAGGTGCTGGTTCACTCGGACCAGGGCAGTCAGTACACAAGCCATGAGTGGCAGTCGTTCCTAAAAGCACACGGCCTGGAGGGGAGCATGAGCCGTCGCGGTAACTGTCACGATAATGCGGTTGCAGAAAGCTTTTTCCAGTTGCTGAAACGCGAACGGATAAAGAAAAAGATCTACGGAACGCGGGAAGAAGCCCGCAGCGATATTTTTGATTACATCGAAATGTTTTATAACAGTAAGCGTCGGCATGGTTCGAGCAATCAGATGTCACCGACAGAATATGAAAAGCAGTATTATCAACGGCTCGGAAGTGTCTAGATTATCCGTGGCGATTCAGTTTAGCTAAAAAACAAGGGCATATACCAACTTACGTTGTTCAGAAACTCATAGCCAGAAGCGGACATTGCAAAGATCAATCGGTGCTAACTCCAGGGTAACAGATCAGAAGGTTGTTACGTTTTAATCACAAAAAGAATAGATTATAATGCTGTGATTATGAACCATAATTTAAGGCTAACAGTAGCCAATGCGGTCACGGTTAGTTAGAACACTGTTATTACAGGACTGATAATGGAAATAAAATGCTTAGACCCTTTGGGAATTAATGGCTACGAAAGAGAAGCTAATGAAAAGCTTGAAGCTACTTTGCCAAATACTTGGAAGGGTTATTCTTCTCTAGAAATGCGCGGTAGACAGAGCAATGAGTTTGAAGGCGATCTAATTTTAATTACGCATGATAGAATCATAAACGTAGAATTAAAAAAATGGTCTGGAAAAATATTCTCTAAAGATGGTAAATGGGTTGTGCAGTTCCCAGATGGCCGAGAAGAACACCGTAGTAATGGTGTACGGCAGGCAAGGAGATCGGCTCAAATTTTAGCAACTAAATTGAAAGAAAGGTTAAATAACCGTTTTGTCCCGTGGGTAGATTATTGTGTAGTGCTCTGCGGGTCTGCTACAAAGGATGATCTCCCATCAGATGAACAGGAGTACGTATTTACGTTAGAAGAATTCTCGAAAATTGGCGATGATAAGGTTTACAAACAATACTTCAAAGACAAAACATGGACAATTAAACGTAAGGAAGATGCCCCTAATAAAAACTTAAAGCAATGGGATAAAATTTTTTCTAATAATAGCGCAGATTTCAAAGCAAAGAATTACTCAGTAAACAATTACATACTACAAGGAAAACATTTATTTCAGCACAGAGATGGACTATACGCTGAATATCAAAGTCAACGGTCTGATAATCCCAATTATAAAGCTATTATGCGTAGGTGGGACTTCACGTCTCCATGTATCATTGAGCATGCTAAAACACCTGAGCAACGATCGCTCATTGCACATAGAGAAAGTGATGTACTTGGTTACATAAGTAGCCAAGATGAAGACCTCAAGGATACATTCTTGAGACTAGAATATTTACCAAGTGAATTATCATCTGACTTCGTGGAGTTATATGAATGGCCAAATAAAAAAGAAAGACTTGATACATTCATTAGAAAAAACAATAAAAAGCTTACTGATGAAAATAGACTAAATCTAATTCAAGCTCTAATCAGTCACCTCGCAAACCTTCACGATATTGAAGTCGCACACCGTGACATTGGCAATCATAGCATCTGGGTGTCATTGCCAAGTAAGGTAGTACTATCAAATTTTCTAACTGCAACATATCCAGACCCACAAAATAAAACAGTATCAAATATCCGTAAAATACTTCAGCACAACCAAGTATCCACACCTGAAGAATTGTTTGAAGATACCGATGGTACCCATTTTACTCGTGATGTATATTTGGCTACCGCCGCTTGCCACTATATTGCATTTGGTAAACCACCAATAAAGGAAGATGGAATTTACCTCTGGCAACCAATTAAAGATAACCCAATTAGCATACAACTTGAGAAATGGTTTGAAAGGGGGTTAGAGCTAGAAGCTGCGGCCCGCTTTAAGGACTTACGAGAAGCCTTAACTGAACTAAATAAGCTATTGAATGTTGGTGAGTCTAGTAGTGAAGATAAATTAGGTTTACTTTCAACTTATCACTCATCAAAAAATATATATGTCAATTTTGGCAATACTAATCATGTTAAGGCTGAAGGAACTTTCATTTTTTTAAAAGCAGCTGATGAATCATTTGGTTTGAAAGCTTGGTTTGGTATCAATGATGTCTCGAATGATGGTGGAGTAAATAATCAATTATTGTCTTTTTTCAACAGACTTGACATCAGGAAAAATGCTGACCTAAAGTGCTTACCAAAAATTATAGATTATGGCCTTAATCCACAAATGACATGTGCTTTTATCCAATTCGAGTGGATAAAAGGCATTACCTGGCAGCAGTTTACAATATCTAGTAGCATTGATATTTCTATGTTGAGAATTAAGCAATTATTATCTTCACTAATAGAGATACACTCTGCAAATATATATCATGGAGACATTCACCCTGAGAATATTATCGTTAATGAGAACGGTTTGTTCTTTATCGATATTATAGAGTTCGATGAAAATAAATATACTCCTACTTACGCGCCTTCTAACCATGAAAATCTCTCTAAGGCGAGTATAGATCGCTACGCTGTGGTAAAAATAATTAATGAATTGGCTAATTTGAAGCAGTTCACACATTTACTTCAATATTTAAATGAATTGATTAAACTTCCTGAAATTTCTCACCAAGAAATCATAAAGCTACACGATGAGCTAGAGGATATAATGACGCCTCCTCCTCTAAAACTTGTGGCCACCTATAATGTTTATCATAAAAATCTTCAAATCAAACAAGGAACATTCTTGTCTGATGATGGTAAATATTATTTAGATATTGAAGTAAATAAAGGTAAGGATAACAATCTAGTTTCAATTCGAATTACGGGTGTAAAGCATAGATTGAGCATATTAGTGCATCCGGAAAAGAAATTCATTGTATCCGCCAATCTTGATGAAATCAGGCATAATGATTTCATCAAAAACAAAAAGAGATCAACTCTAGAATTAAATGGTGAGATTCTTTTTTGTAAATATCAAAGTGAATCTTCTGAAGATTTTTTTGATATAATTCTTGAAAGCCCTACATACAAAGAACTTTTGAATAACAACATAAATTCCGAAGAGAATAGTTCTAGTGGCGACTTGCTTGCTTTATCTAATATTAAGAGTTCAAAAGTAACAGATGTGAGAGTTGTATGGAAAGCTCTAATTGATACCGAGCATGAAAGTAATCCCAGAGTTGAAATATCTACAGACCCCCGAATACAAGGTGATAAGTACATTTTCCAGTACACTAGTGAAGGTGCTGCTTTAGATTTCAACCTTAATACTGAGCGTGTATTTGTATACTCTGATAGACATGGTGAACTTCGAAGGATTGGAATTATTGCAGATATTGGTCCAAATTCGATGGCGATGAATATCTGGGGTAAAGCTCGAATTGAGCTTGGTGATACCTTAGTTCTTGAAGGGGCATTATCGGCATCGTCATTAAATAAGAGAAAATCAGCAACAGAAAACCTTGTCAACAATCGAAGTATTATAAGTAATATCGCAGATTACTTCTCACCTGGAGCCAATGTAAAGCCTTCAGAGCATAAAGAGCCAACTGATGCAGAACTCGATTTATATACCGAATTAGATCATGATGGAAATGTGCTCTTTAAGCTAAATGAGCAACAGAGAGATGCATTTAAAGGTTTATATAAATATGGACCTATTAGCTTACTTCAAGGCCCTCCGGGAACTGGTAAGACTGCATTTATTGGATCTTTTATACACTATTGTATTTCAAATGGAGCCAGACGAGTACTTTTGGTGAGTCAGTCACATGAGGCTGTGAACAATGCTACAGAGAAAGTTAGGTCATTATTTGGAAGAAATGATACATCGATAGATATTGTGCGTCTTGGCGATCAGCATGTCCTTTCTGAACAGCTTGATGATGTGGGAGAAAAGGCCCTTCAAGAACATTATAGAGATAGATTTAAAGCTGAATATGAAGAACGCATCGCCAAAGTTGCGCAGGAAATAGGTTTAGATGAGGAGTTTACTCGGATTGCTACTGAGTTTGAAAGATCATTTGGAAAACAATTAGATCGTATTATTTCTCGCATGAAAGATACAGATAGTGATTCGGAAATCGCTTCAATAAAACACATTAAAATATTTCGTGAGAAGCTACCTGAATTCTTCGTTCGCAGAGCAGACCTTGTTCTTAATCTAGATAATATTGAGCTTGCCAACTATCGAGAATTCATTTATTCAGCGTTAGCAAGACACTATGAAATTTTCTCAGAAAACTTAATATCAAAGTTTAATAACATCATTTCTATATCAAATGAGTGGCTGAGTGTTATGGCTTCAAGTCAATCTCAATTCCAAAACTTCTTAGCCAAAACTCGAACATTAGTCTGCGGTACCTGTGTTGGGATCGGCCGAAATCATTATGGAATTCAAGAGAACATTTATGATTTAGTTGTTATTGATGAAGCTGCCAGATCCCCTGCAAGTGAGCTTGCAATAGCAATGCAGGTCGGACGTAAAGTCCTCCTTGTTGGAGATCACAAACAGTTACCACCTTTGTTCGATGAAGAACATATCAAAGCAGCAAAAAGAATATTACCAAATGTTAGCACTGATGAGTTAAAGCGCAGCGATTTTGAAAGAGCCTTTGTTTCCACTTACGGGAAAACTGTTGGCCGATTTTTGAAAGTCCAATATAGAATGATACCGGCTGTTGGAAACTTAGTATCTGAATGTTTTTACATAGAAGAAGGTGGTTTAGAAACTGGTAGAGGTAAAACTAAAAAGGCTTATTTGGAGTTGTTTGAAGATGTATGCACTCCTGTAACCTGGATTGATACGAGTAAAACTAAAAAGAATTTATTTGAATCTAGACCAACTACAAAAAATGCGAATCATAAGAGCTACATTAATAAATATGAAGCAGAAATAATATTGGAACTTCTAAATAAGTTGTCTTCTCACAAAAATTCCGAAGATCTCTTGATTGAAGACAACGATCCTAAAATTGGTGTTATTTGCATGTATGGCGAACAAGTTAGATACCTGATTAGAGAAATTAATAGAGTAGCCTGGGCACGAACGTTATTAGAAAGGGGAATCATTAAAGTAGATACAGTAGATAGTTATCAAGGTAAAGAAAACGATATTGTTATCGTTTCCCTTGTTAGAAGTAATTTGAACGGTAGCCAAGGATACGTAGCGTCAGAAAATAGAGCGAACGTGGCACTGTCTCGCGCCAAAGAGGCATTATTTATCATTGGCAATTCTGATATGTGGAAAAATCGTAATGAAGGCTCAGCCTTTGGTCGAGTATATAAATATATTTCAGAACATAATAGTGAAGAATATTCTGTTATCAATTCATCTTCTTTGGAGGCCAAAAAATGAGAATAGCATTAAATAAGGTTTGCTTTGGTCTACCAATGAAGTCTTTTTTTATGGATTACACTGTTAGTAAGAAAAGAGAACTACCTGTAGTTAAGGAGTTCGTGATAAGACTGATTCATACATTATCCTCAACGACCTTAGATACAATACAAGGTTACTTCGGCCTGACAAATAAAGAGATTCTTGCAATTATAGATGATTTACAAGAAGAAAATCTGATTGAGTGGCATGAAGGGAAAGTGAAGCTTACTTACTATGCTATGAGTAAGTTTACAGAAGAAGACGGAAACCTGAGGCCTACTTTTTTTGAAGTAACCGATGAGACTTCCCCTGTTGAGTTTGAACTGTATAGTTTTAGAATATTGTCTAGTGATGTCAGACGTTCCAGTTCACAAGATTTTAATATTTCACTGAACTTACCAGATGAATGTTATCGTAATTTATTGAGCAAAGCGCAAAGCGCGTTCGATACTAACTTCAATTTATTCAGAGAACTAGTTCTGAAGGAAGATGTTTTTTCAGAAATAAAAGAACTTTATAAAATAAATCAGGTTACAGATCGATACGATGCAACTCTACCTCTTGAGGTCGAATATTTCATAGACACTGAATCACCAAGTACTCTGAGAATGGAGTATGCTTCCAAAACAGTTGATGAATGGGATGAAGATAAGTCCTTTTTCTCTATAATGGATTCAACTATTGAGGTTGATGTGGCGAATGATCAGCATGATAGTTTTAACGATTATCTTGCTGCATCAAATGATCCATTCCTCATTCAGTATTGGGATGATGGTGCTAGAACTCTTGATATTAAGGCTTTAGTTAATCATTATGAGCATGGATTAGCAAAAATAAATGATGATACTTTTATGCTAATTGGCAATTTTTACACTGAAAGTAATAGGGATCTTTTATCTTATAGGATCAAGTCTATATTTAAAGATAAGCCAGAGAGTTCAGGTTTGATTTGGCTCACAAATTCAGAATCTAAAACATGGGGAAAAACCACTGATTTAAATAAATTAATAGATGAAATCTACGCCTTTTTCGACAAAAGAAAGAGTACATCAAAAGTTGTATTAGGCATGACTTGTAATAGTTTTCAAGAATCGATTGCGTTAAGTAATAATTTTTGGAAGTTATCTAATGTCGAACTGCTGGACCTCCCTAATAAATATGGTGGTGAGGATGCAGAATTTTTAATTATCCCTGGTGTGCTGGTCGCAAGTTTATTCCATTTTAAGTTGAATGATAAGCGGGGGGTTTCTCTTCCGGTAGGATACGTGAGTTTTGAAAATAAAGTAATTTCAGACGTATCGAACAACCTTCTGAATTGGACTATACTTCAAACCAGTTATAATGACTACTTTGAGAAAAAGGATGTAATGGAAGATCAGAAAGTCAGAAATAAGTATTTCATCCCAATACTTCAGCAAAAACTATAGTGTAGTAGAGACAATTCAATCACAAAGCAAAAGCTTTATACTCAGTGAAATACTCAACCTGACCCAGCGTTCTAGGGTCAGGTAAATAAGTCATATTTCTTTCTATCTTATTTTATTTAGTAGGACTAGTTTATACATGTAACATATCCATACGAAGTTTATTCCCCCTCTTCGCTAATGGAAGAGCCTCGTACTTCCCTTCAAGTGCCATGAGTAGATTGTGCGAATGTATGAAGGTACTGGATACCTAAAAACTCCTAAGTAGATCTACAAAATATTGTCTGTTGATTAGATTGAGCATAAAATACTCGTTCAATTTTAAGTGGGTATTTGTAGGGAATACTCCAATACCGCGTCCTATTTTCGTGTGCCGCCACAATCCCATAACACTCACATTGAGCATGCTGCAGAGCGTCACCAAGCATGTTAGTATCATGCGTAGTGTTGTGGCTCTGTTTTGGGTTCCTATTTGGAACCCAAAAATAAAATAACTTATGAAAAATACAATAATATCAAATAATTGAAAATAAAATCACAGGGACGCCAGCCCACCAAATAAAACAAGGGGTTACGTGAAAACGTAACCCCTTTTTTTGCCCATGTCCACATTACGTCCACTCGGCAAAACTTTGGCAAGCGCTAACTTCAGTAACCCCAGTTTTACATTTTTGCATCCAGTGCCCATATGCCGCTTGCCACGCCTCTTGTTCATCGGCAGAAGATGTTCTGCAATAGGCAACTACTCAATGCCTTTTGAACCAAACTCCGAGTACAAGGATGACCAGCTCTGTCGCTATATCCTTACAGCATTCCCGACCCCATAGGACAGGTGGATTATGCAAAGTTTCTATCATCTTGATCAGCTGATTCAGGGTTATTTCAATCAGGATCATGACCTCATAAATGAGGGAGAGGATACTATTGAGGGCACTATTGAACTCTATAAAAAAACAGCCCCAGATTGGATGTTAAAAGAGTTAGCCGAAGAGGTCGATTCTTTCCTTGCGCTTTACGGAGACAGGCTGGATGAGGAATTCAAAAGCCGGTATGGATTTGATTTCTCACCTGAGTTGTGGGATTCAACCCCATTCGATTTCCTGATGACTGTGCGCAGACTTGCCCTTTCTTAGAAGTAGCTACAGGAAGACAAACCCGTAACGGCTTAACCGACCTCAGACCGGCAACAGCCGGTCTTTTTCTTTCTAAATATAAGTTAAGGGTGAACAGTTAAATCCAAAAAAGCTTTTTCTTGATGTGATCCATTCAAAAAACAGGTTTGCTTAACCACAGGAAACACTGCAACAAATCGCCATTGGCATACCCGTGAAAGTTGAATTTATAAATTATCAACAAAAAAACAGCCTATTAATGAATTTATTCAGACTCCACCAGTCCAAAAATCCTCCATCGGTGATTACCAGAATCACCCGATGAAGTGCTGAAAGCCCGCACGGCGCAAGCTCTGCGGGCTTTTTATATCTGTCCCTTCCCGTCCAGCGCCCCCTCACACGCCAGCGCCAGCACCATCAACGCCGTCTCATCCTCCTGCACCGATAACATCTCCATCCCCACCGGCAGACCGATACGGCTTACGCCGCACGGCAACGTTATAGCTGGCAGGCCGCTGATGGCGGCCAGTTCCGGCGCGCAGCCTGGCGGCATCTTCGCCATACTTTCTGGTAACCGTTGTACGGTGGGATACACAAATCCGTCGATGCGCTGCGCCTCCGCCACCTGGCAAAGGCTCTGCCGTAACAGGCGCTGAAAGCGACGCTCCGCCAGCCAGAGCGGGGTTTTCAGCGTGCTACTCGCCAGCATCTGACGTAGAAACGGCGCAAACTCTGGCAGGTAAGCGCCGGAGTCCACAATGCTTGTTAGTCCGGAGGGAGCGCCAGGCTGTTTGCTAAGCCAGTCGTCAATCGCCACGCGAAATTCATACAGGCTCAGGCATGTCGCCTGACTTACGTCGTCCAGCAAAGGTAATGATACCTCCACCAGCGTTGCTCCGGCACGACGCAACGTGTGCAGCGCCGACTGCCAGACCTCCAGCTGTACCTCATCCTCTCCCTGTAACGCGGTTACCACACCAAAGCGAACGCCTTTCAGCGAACGCACAGGAAGCGCAACCGGTGGCAAACCATGGATCACCGCATGCAGCAAGGCGGCATCTTCAACGCTATGTACCATTGGCCCAACGGTATCTTTGCTGGGCGAGAGCGGCGCCACGCCATCCAGCTGTGAACGGCGAAAAGCAGGCCGTAGCCCCACCAGCCCGGTATAGCTACAGGGAATGCGGATAGAGCCGCCGGTATCGGTACCCAATGCGCCATCCGCCATCCCCGCCGCCACCGCCGCGGCGCATCCTCCGCTGGAACCTCCGGCGGTGAGTGACGGGCGAAGCGGGTTTGCCACATCGCCCCCCAGCGAGCTTCGCGAGCGCACGTCAAAAGCAAACTCGGACATATTCGCTCTGGCGAGGATAATCGCTCCTGCCCTGCGCAACCGCTGTATAACAAGCGCATCCGACGTCGCGTTAAGTGAGGCCAGCGCCCGGCAGCCAAGAGTAATAGGCATCGGTGCGCAGGCAATATTATCTTTGACGATCAACGGCACGCCGTGCAGGGGGCCGATCGGCTCCCCGCGTCGACGCTGCTGCTGATGCTGGTCCGCCTGAGACATGGCGTCAGGGTTAACCCCGAGGATCGCGTTGAGCGCCCGGTGCTGCTGAATGACGTCGAGACGGCGGGCAATTTCCTCCGGGCAGTCGTCTGGCGGTATCAGGCGCTTCATAGTCTCAGGCTCCCTCGTGATGAAAACCGGGCAGAAGGCTGCCCGGGATACGTTTTAGTCCCGCATGCCGGTAGTAATGGCATCAATGTCCTGCGGACGCAGACGAATTTCCGCCGCCCGTCGGTGCCCCTGCATCCCCTCGGTACGGCTCTGGCGGATCGCCGGTTCTGCGATTGCCGGGATACCCTGCTCGTCAATCCACTGATGGGTACAGATTTTGACGTACGCCCCAACCCACAGACCGCCGGTATAGCGTGCCGCCGCCATCGTCGGTAACGTATGGTTGGTGCCGCAGCATTTATCAGAGAACACCACGCTGGCGTTCTGACCAATAAACAGCGAGCCATAGTTGCGGATCTTCGCCGCCGTCGCGTGCGGATCGCGGGTATGCACCTGCAAATGCTCCGTCGCCATATGGTCAGCAAACGCAATCAGCTGCGCTTCATCTTCGCAGAGCACAATCTCACCCTGCCGGCGCCACGCCTCCCCCGCCGTGGCGGCCGTTGGCAGGCTGGCAAGCTGACGCTCAACCTCCGCCAGGGTACGCTCAGCGATATCCCGGCTGGTTGTCGCCAGCCCGACGCGGGTATGAATATCGTGTTCTGCCTGCGCCAGCATATCGGCGGCCAGAATGCGCGGATCGGCGCTGTCGTCAGCGATAGTGAAAATCTCGCTCGGCCCGGCGAGGGCATCAATGCCGACTCGACCAAACACCTGGCGTTTCGCTTCGTTAACGAAGGCGTTGCCTGGCCCAACGATTTTGTCCACCGATGGAATGCTCTCCGTTCCCCAGGCCATGGCCGCAATGGCCTGCGCGCCACCTACCCTGAAAATGCGGTGCGCGCCCGCCAGATGGCAAACCGCGATCATCGCCGGATGCGCTCCCGGCGGCAGACAGGCGATGACCTGTTCGCAGCCCGCCACCGTCGCAGGGACAATCGACATCACCGGCGCAGAGAGGATCGGGTAACGCCCACCCGGCACGTAGCAGCCCACCGTCTGCACCGGGATGATCCGGTGACCGAGATGCACGCCAGGCAGCGTCTCAACTTCCAGCGGCTGCATGGTCGCCAGCTGCGCCTGCGCAAAACGACGCACCTGATTAATAGCAAACTCGCTGTCGCGGCGCGTCTGGGCATCCATCCCCTGCAGTGCTTCGGCGATCTCCTGCTCGCTCACCTCAAACTGCGTCGGCACGGCGTTATCAAACTGCTGCGAAAAGGCTCTTAGCGCCGTATCGCCTTCGGTTTTAACGCGCTCGATAATGGCGCTGACCTTCTCCGTCAGGGAACGATCGGCCTGCGCATCCTGCCCCTGTGGGCGCTTAATCCAGCTCACCTGATTTAACATTTACGCGTCCTCCATCTGGCCGAGTTTGATTTGCGCCAGCAGCGCCAGGTGGTCATACACGACCCATTCATCAACAATTTTGCCGTTGACGATGTGGTAGTGCGACATGCCCATCACGAACAGTCGTTCTCCGGTCGGCTTGCCCAGTTCGCCGTAACCCAGGTGATGCCCTTCGATGATCCAGCGAACCGCCACTTTGACGCCGCCTTCATCGCACGGGTTGGAACAGATATGCTGCGGCAGCCACGCGCCGTCAGGGATCATCCCCACCAGCGCCAGCGTCTGATGGGTTACCGCCGCGGTGCCGTACAGCTCTTTCATCAGCGGGCCATGCCACTGCACGTTAGGGGCGTAAACCTCTTTGATTTTGCCGAACATCCGACGATTGTAGATCTCATGCAGCCAGCGCAGGCACTGCTCTTCCGTATCGGTGTGTGCAATGGATACATCGCACTCCATCTCCGGCGGATATTGCCCCAGCATGCGGCCGTTTTCGCCGATATCCATCACGCGGAAGCCTTTATCAAACTGCTCCTTTGCCATATTAAATGCGATTTGATCGGTATTCAGGCCAAGCTGTTTCATTAACGACATGTTGTCGCTGACCACCCACTCCCGGTAAATTTTATTCTCGTGGATCATGCAATCTGCCACGGTACGGGTAACGAAGGTGCGGTTGGTCGGCTTGCCTAAATGGCTGTGCTGGGTATGCCGCCCGCTTCCCGTCACCAGGTGAGAGGTATAAAAACCGTCAACATCATTTCCGTTCCAGATAACCTGGGTTGCCATGCCGCGCCGCTCCGGGAAGGCAATTAAGCGTTGCAGCGTATCCTGTACCACCTGCTCACGGTTATAGAGTGTCCCCAGCGCGTTATACAGCACGCAGTTATGGGTATAGTGAGAATAAATTAAGCCGACATCGCGCTCGTCCCATATTTTATGGGTGCAGCGAACTATATAATCGACAATATCGGTATAGCAGTCATCAAAGCCGCGTAATGATTGCACGCGCGGTCTTTTTTCCGGTACCAGATCGACAAAATCACGACGTTCCACCTGTAATACAGGTTCCTCTTTCAGCGATTTCACGCTGCTTTTTTCGGGTACGGCTGGTGCTTTATTTGTTGCTTCGGTGGAAGACATATAAACTCCTGCTCTGTTTTCAGACAATAAGAACCCGCACCCGTAAGTGAGGGTGAATTAAACTCGATTATTTTCGGCAGCCAGAATAAGGGGGCTGCCGCCCCTGTTAATTTACAATTTGCGACCAGATCGCTAATTCATCGATCCCCAGATATTCACGGAAAATTAAACCATCACGTAATTCAAGCTGGCTGATACCGGTAATTGATATGGGTTTACGGGTTGGCGCACCAAATTTGCCGTAACCGTCATGCCAGGTTAATAATGACCAGCGCAGGGAAAGCCGAATCGGCTCGTTAGGATCTTTACGCACAATCAGATGATGGAGCTGCGTTTCGCTGTCGGCAAATGAAGCGCGGTAGCCAGAAAGCTGTGCGCCAATTTCCTGCTCACCGGTGCAGAGGCAATGACCCGGCGCGTAAAGCGTCGCCGCCGGGTGATAGAGACCGGGCACCACGCCACTGTTACCGCCCGCCCACATGGTTAAGTAGCGCTCAACGACGCCTGCCAGCGCCCCTTCTACGTCGTCGCCCTCGGGCCCGCCCGCCCAGCGGGCATCCAGCGTCTCGGCAGAGACCGCCTCCACGCCAAGCTGCTGGCGCATGGTCGCCAGGTTAAAGGCAAATTCGCGGATATCCAGCCCCAGTTGCGCCACAATCGCAGCACGATCCTGAAGCAGCCACTCCTGACGTACGGCCCCATCAACACAGATGCGATCGGCCCAGGTGCGGACCCAGACATTTTTCCCGGTCGGCGGGCCAAAAAATCCCTCCCCCTGATGCTGAATGCGGGCTACGGTACGCTGAGCCGCATAGTACTCGTCCCCCGGGTTCAGGCTGCACAGAATATCCTCCGTCAGCACCGCTCGCTGCGGGAAGCTGTGCATCGCCTCAAGCGTCAGGCGCATAAACTGGGAAAGCTCATGCAGCTGTTTTTCGGGGGTAGTGAAAACCACCGGCGTGGCGTAAAAATCCGCCAGCTGGCCGATATCTTTCTGCTCCCAGACGACATGCGTCAGCGTCAAAATGAACTGCTGGATAGAGTCGAATTGAGGGCTGAAGCCCCGCAATCTGGTCATGTGCGCTCCTTAGACTGGAATAGCGTTAAACCATTGGTTTCGATAACGCCGCTGCGTGGGCGACGCGCCGAGTGGCGTATCACCAGCGTACCGGGCACCGTAATCTGTTCAGGCTCTATGGTTCCGCTGTCAATTTGCTTCATTAACAGTTCCACCGTGGCATCTACCATCGCGCCGACCGGCTGCGACGCCGAGGTCAACGCATAAGAGGGCCAGCCGGAAGGGCCGATGTCGTCATACCCGACAATGGAGACCTCCTCCGGAATGCGCAAACCAAACTCATAGCGCGCCACATCCATTACCGTGACGGCCATATGATCGTTGGCGACAAAGACCGCATCCGGCGCTGGCGACGCCGAAAACAGGGTATAAGCCGCCCGGGTGGTTTGCTGAGCGTCGTAATTCCCGTGCACCACCCGCACATCGGTGATGCCATGTTCTTCCAGCGTGGAGATGAACCCGCGCTGGCGGGCGATATTGACCGGGGAATCCGCCACGCCGCCCACGTAGGCAAAACGCTTGTGCTCCCCCGCCAGCAGAAACTCGGCAATCTGCCGCGCGGCCGCTTCGTTATTACTGTTGACGCTGGAGGCCATGCCACTCTCTTCGCTGCGGTTAAACAGCACTACCGGGATCCCGGCGGCAAGACACTCCTCGGACAACTCCAGCGACAGCGTCACCGAGGCCAGCACAATGCCATCCACCCGGTACTGCATAATCTGGTCAAAAATACGGTCAACGTTACCGTCCCGGTCGCCAACGAACAGCAGCAGGTGATAGTTCAGCGTATCCAGCTTTTGTGCCAGCGCCTCCAGCACCTGCGAGTAAAAGGGGTTATCAAAGTAAGAAATGACGACACCGATAATGCGCGAACGCGCCGTGTTGAGCGAACGGGCTATCGCATTCGGGCGATAGCCCAACTCGCGCGCCGCCTTCAGCACTTTTTCACGCGTTGCCGGTGAAATGCTGGCCCCCGGCGTGAACGTTCGCGACACCGCAGATTGTGATACCCCCGCCAGTTGAGCGACCTGTTGGGATGTGACTGCTGCAAAAGTCTTACGTTTCATTACCCCTGATTCCTTATCAACGTCCTGCCCATTTGCGCGTGCTTCAAACGCCTCAGCAAGTGGGTGTTTTTTATACTTACACCACCTTTGCATGCGTATGCAACACAAAAAATTAAAATTCTCACAACAAGATCGAGATCACTTTACAAACATGAAACCTTTTCGTAACTTCAAATCTTGAATACGTATGCAAAGAGTTTTCATACCGTCAAAGGTACCGGAGAGAACAGGAGTCGCCCAAAGGATTGAACCGGTAAACGTCGTCCCTGACTGGTTATAACCCATTAATTCTTAAGAGGTTCAAAACCATGTTTCAAGCACTGTTACGCCGTCGGGAAGCCCGGCTCTTTTTCATCATCAGCATCCTGTTCTTTATCTGCATCCATAGCATTGATGCATTCCTGGCCCCCATGATGATCAACCAGGGCATTGAGCCACAGATCATGGGCATCATCATGGGCGCATCCGGGCTGGCAACCCTTCTGATACGCTTCCCGTTAGGCATTATTTCCGACGTGGTTAAAAGCCGCAGGATCTTCATCCAGATTGGCCTGCTGCTGCCAATTATCGCCTGGCCAATTGCCTGGCTTGAACCCAATGCCATTACGCTGTATCTGGCGAAAGCGGCAGACGGCGTCACGGCGGCGACATGGGTGCTGTACAACATCCTGTTCATGCGTTACTTCGGTCGCAACGAAGCCCCTGCCGCCGTCGCGCTGCTGGCGCTGGCAGGGCCCATCGGCGTGTTTCTCGGCAACTGTATTGGCGCGGTGCTGATTCACTATTTTGCCAATAACATCGCCTTTTTTGTCTCCTGCATCTCCGCCCTGGTGGCGTTGATCCTGACGACCCGCATTCAGGACGTGCACGACCCGGTGCAGGCCCCCACGCTTAAAGCCTGCATCACCGGCGCGCGCCAGCAGCTGGCCGACCGTTCCGTCTGGCTGATTGGCATCCTGGCGACCGTCGTCATTCTGGTGCCCTTCGCCACCCGGGACACGCTGACGCCGGTCTACGCCGAACAGCTCGGCGCCCGGGCGGGGATCCTCGCGGTGCTCGGAAACATCCACCTTCTGTTTTACGGGCTGGCCATCGCCCTGTGCAGCTCGGTGTTTTATCAGCGCCTTGGGCTGGTAAAAACCGCCGTGCTCGGCATCGTTTTACAGGTGATCTCCACCTTCGGCATTCCCTTTACCAGCAATATGTACGTCATTTACCTGTGGCAGGCGCTGGCAGGTTTTTCGTTCGGTATGGCCTTTGCCGCATTCATGTCGCTCAGCGTAGTGAATACCTCGTCTGATGAACAATCCACGCGAATGGGACTATTCCAGACCATTTATTCCTGCGGCATGTTTGTCGGGCCGGTAATGATGGGCGTAATGATGCAACATATTAACCTGTCGTCCGGTTATATATTGATTGCCGCCCTTTCCGTTGTGGCCGCTATTGCCACGCCGCTGTCCGCTCGATGGGTATATGCCCGTAAAACGCAAACCTCAGCCCAATTATTAAAAAACGGTGCGTACGCCGCCGCGCCGGATCAATAACCCACTCTGAAGTAAACACCCTTTCCCGGTCTGCCGGGAGGACAACTGACATCTAAAAAAGGTAAGGAGAAGCGTGTGTCCTGGAAATTAAAAACCGGTAAATCTACCGAAGAGCGCCAGCAAGCCAACCAGCAAATAAGAGAAACGGTTGAGCAAATACTTGCGGATATTGAAAAGCGTGGAAATAAAGCCATTCGCGAATTATCCATTAAATTCGATCGTTATGACCGTCAGGATTATCGTCTGACCCCCGCGGAGATCGACCGCTGCATAAAACAGTTAAGCCGCCAGGATATTCAGGATATTGAATTCGCCCAACAGCAGGTGGCGAATTTTGCCCGCGCGCAGAAAGAATGCCTGCGGGATCTGGAAATTGAAACGCGTCCCGGCGTTATTCTCGGGCATAAAAATATTCCGATTAACGCCGTGGGATGTTACGTGCCTGGCGGAAAATATCCCCTGCTCGCCTCCGCGCACATGTCGATTATCACCGCCAGCGTGGCGGGGTGCTCAAGAATTATCAGCTGTGCCCCGCCGTTTAACGGTCAGCCCGCCCCGGCGATTGTCGCGGCGCAAAAAATGGCTGGCGCAACGGAAATCTATGCCCTTGGCGGCATTCAGGCGATAGGCGCCATGGCGCTGGGCACGGACTCGCTGGCACCGGTCGACATGCTGGTCGGCCCCGGTAACGCGTTCGTCGCGGAGGCCAAACGCCAGCTGTTCGGCCGGGTAGGTATCGATCTGTTTGCCGGTCCGACGGAAACGCTGGTGATTGCCGATGACACCGTTGACGCGGAAATGTGCGCCACGGATCTGCTGGGCCAGGCCGAACACGGCGTCACCACCCCTGCCATCCTGCTGACGAACTCGCTCCAGCTTGCCAAAGAGACGCTCAGCGAAGTGGAACGGCTGCTGGAAAAGCTCCCTACCGCCGACATTGCCCGCCAGTCCTGGCAGGACTACGGGGAAATCATCGTCTGCGACAGCTACGAAGAGATGCTGCTGGAGGCAGATCGTATCGCTTCCGAACATGTTCAGGTGATGACCGACCGGGACGACTGGTTCCTGGCTAACCTGACCAATTACGGCGCGCTGTTCCTTGGGCCGCGTACTAACGTGGCCTACGGCGATAAGGTGATCGGAACCAACCACACCCTGCCGACGCAAAAATCCGCACGCTATACCGGCGGCCTGTGGGTGGGCAAGTTCATGAAAACCTGCACCTTCCAGAAAGTCCTCAGCGACGAAGCCACCGCCGAAATCGGCAGCTATTGTTCGCGTCTGTCGCTGCTGGAGGGTTTCGCCGGACATGCCGAGCAGGCCAATATTCGCGTGCGCCGTTATGGCCAGACGGAGGTTCCCTACGCCACACCGGCCCCGGTCAGGGAAAAGGTGTAAGCCATGACGCTTTTGCAAACGCCCTCTTTCACCCTGCACGGCAAACGCGCGCTGGTAACCGGCGGGTCAAGAGGGATTGGCTTCGCTGCCGCCGTCGCCCTCGCACAGGCGGGCGCAGAGGTATGGATCGCCGCCCGGGGCCACGAGGCGCTGGCGCATGCCGCAAGTCTGGCAGCGGAACACAGGCTCGCATTTCACCCGCTGGAGCTGGATATTACCGACGCTCAGGAGGTGGAGCGTGTGCTGGCGACATTGCCCACGCCCGACATTCTGGTGAACAGTGCCGGGCTGGCCCGCCATCAGCCGTTTCTTGAGGTGAACGAGGACAATTTCGATGCGGTGATGGCGCTTAACCTGCGCGCCACCTTTTTTGTCAGCCAGCGCGTGGCGCGCAGAATGCGGGCGGGCGGTAAGGGAGGGTCGATTATTCACATCTCATCGCAAATGGGACACGTTGGTGGCCCCGAGCGTAGCGTGTACTGTGCCTCCAAATTCGCGCTTGAAGGGTTAACCCGAACGATGGCGCTGGAGCTGGGCGATGCGGGGATCCGCGTTAATACGCTGTGCCCGACCTTCATTGAAACCGACCTGACGCGCCCGGCGCTTGCCGATCCGGCGTTCCGCCACTACGTGCTGGACAACATCAAGCTGCGCCGGTTAGGCAAGCTGGAGGACATTATGGGCCCGGTAGTGTTTCTCGCCTCAGATGCCGCCGGGCTGATCACCGGCAGTGCCCTGATGGTTGACGGCGGCTGGACCGCTACGTGAGGGATGCAATGGAATATCCGCTTCTGGACAATACCGATCTGCCACTGGTGCTGCTTGGTGGCACGCTCTGTAACGCCCGGCTCTGGCAGCCCGTTATTGAACGGCTGAATGTCGCAGCGGTGTCCTGTATTACGCTGACGGGTGCGGAGTCCGCGCCGCAGGCGTCACGGCGGTTATTAGAGGTTCTGCCGCCGCGCTTTCTGCTGGCAGGGTTTTCTCTCGGTGCCATAGTCGCGCTGCAAATGGCCGCCGACGCGCCAGAAAGAGTGAACGGGCTGACGCTGATTTCCGTTAATCCGTTGCCCGTTGCGCCAGACACCCTCGCTTCACGCCGGGAAGCGGTACGCACCGCACAGGCGCGGGGCCTGGCCGACTGGCTGGTCTCCTCGCTGTGGCAGAGCTATGTCGCCCCGTCACGTCTGTCCGATCGGATCCTGCAAGAGACTATTTGCCGAATGGCGCAAGAGTGCGGCATTGAGACCTTTGCCGGGCAAACGGAAATGGCCATTCACCGGCAGGACAACCGGACTGCGTTTAACGCCCTCTCCTGCCCCACATTACTTCTAAACGGCGCGCAGGACGTTATCTGTACGCCCCATCATCATCAGCTACTGGCAGCAGGCAACGCGAACGTGACCAGGCATACGGTGGAGGCTGGCGGGCATTTTATTCCGCTGGAAACCCCGGATGAGATCGCGCCGCTGCTGCGTCAGTGGATAACGGAGTGCATACAGTGCGCAAAAACAGTTTAAAGACCGCATTTCTGGAAAATACTCCCATCATAAACGGCTGGCTGGCGATCCCGTCCGGTTATAGCGCGGAAATTATGGGCCATCAGGGTTACGACGCCGTCACCGTCGATTTGCAGCACGGCATGATTGATTTTGCCAGCGCGCTGTCAATGCTACAGGCGCTATCGGCCACGCCTGCCGTGCCGCTGGTGCGGGTGGCAGATAACGATCCGGCGCAAATCATGCGCGTATTAGACGCAGGAGCCTACGGCGTAATCTGCCCGATGATCTCCAGCGCGGAACAGGCTCGCCGTTTTGTCGCTGCCTGTCGCTATCCACCGCTGGGTGTTCGCTCCTTTGGTCCGGCCAGAGGTCTACTCTACGGCGGCAGTGATTATCCACAGCACGCTAACAACGAGATCCTGACGCTGGCGATGATCGAAACCCGCGAAGGGCTGGCTGATCTTGACGCCATCCTTGATACCGAAGGGCTGGACGGTGTGTTTATTGGCCCCAACGATCTCTCACTGACGCTGACCGGCAGCGCCAGCGCCGAATCCCAACATCCCGAAATGCTTGCTGCTATTGAGCAGGTGATTCACTGCTGCCGCCAGCAGCAGAAGATTGCCGGAATTTTCTGCACTTCCGGCGCGGCCGCCGCAGCGCGCATTGATCAGGGTTTTCAGTTTGTTACCCCTGCAAACGACGTTATGCAACTGGGTCGCGCCTCGCGTGAAGCCATTGCCCTCGTCCGCAGCAACGCTATCCCTACCACCGGTGCATCCGGTTATTAAAAGGAGAAATAATGAAAACCATCCATCTTACCCAGAGTCAGGCTCGAACACGGTTGATCGCCCCCGAGGACATGGTTTCCTGTAATCTTGCTTTTATTGATTGCAAGCTACCCGGCTCGCATCTCAAACAAAACTATTCCTTCATCGGCCCGGGTGTAACCCAGTCCAGCGAGCAGGTCGTCAATATTCCCGAGCCGCACGGCTTTAACATTGGCGCGGCGGCTATGCCGGAAGGGGTGACGAATAATCTGCATCTGCATTTCACCGCCGAGGTGTTCCTGATCCATGAAGGAACATGGCGTTTTCGCTGGGGTGCCAACGGCGAGCATGAAGCTGAATTTAGCGCACCCACTATCCTTTCAATACCGACCTGGATCTTCCGCGGTTTCACCAACGTCAGTAAAGAAGAGACCAGCGGTATGGTGTTTACGGTGCTCGGCGGGGACAACACGGGCGGCATCATCTGGCATCCTTCCGTGCTGGCGGCAGCCAGCGAATACGGAATGTATTTGAGTAAAGACAACATGCTCATCACACAGGAAACCGGCGACCCGCGGCCTGACCCCGCCGCGCTGCTGACGCCGCTGTCAGAGGAATATATTGCCGGGCTGCGTGACTACAGCGTTGAGGAGATGCGCCAGCGTGCGGTAACCGGCGATGACCGCTGCTGGTCAGCCCAGGGACTGCTGGATTCGGTGCTGCCAGGACACGGCGGCGAAATTGCGCCGGTTATCGGTTTCGGCATTTCACAGGATCGGGATTCCGCTCCCGCTATCGTGAGCCCGCACGGTTTTTCCGTCGAATGGCTGCGTCTCGCCGAGGATCACGTTGTGGGCCGCCATCTCTGCCCGGATATTCAGGTCATTATGGTCTTTAAAGGCCAGCTGGAGATCACCTGGAACGAGGCGGGCGAAGAAGTGAGCGTTATCGCTCCGGAACGTTCGGTGATCTCTGTTCCGGCAAACAGCTGGCGTCGCTACCGCGCGGTTGACGGCAAAACGGAGTTTATTCTGACGACCCGCGGCGATCAGCGTAAGCGCCTCTACTGGGATGAAGCGATCCTGCAACAGGCGAGAGAACACAATCGCTGTCTCGATCCCGATGGCTACGTGGCCGATGCCGACATCCTGCCTGCCACGGCCCGTCGGGCCGGTGCGATACTGGAGAAATGGCAGGCGAATGCCTGACTGAGCTTATACTCGTCATCACGATACTGGCGCAGACTGTTCACTGCGCCATTGTGGTTATCAACATACCGCCCCTCACCGGGCCTTCTTAAACGTCAACATTATCCGACCATCCTCTTCTCCAGAACGGTGATATTTTTCCCTGCAACGTTTTCCACCGTGAAATTATCGACATACAAAAAAATGAGTTTCAGTCCTCTGCCGCTTTCAGCCAAAAGAGAGGCATCGAACGTCGCGTCGTCCCGCACCGCCACGAGACGTTCAGCGGGAAATTCATCGCCATCGTCCGTAAAACGCAGCGTCGCGTCCGAGACGGTAGCGATGAACTCCACGGTGAAGCAACGTTCCGGATCCTCATGTAGCGCATGACGAATAATGTTGGTAGCCGTCTCACAGGCGGCGAGATCGAGCGCAAAGCGCCAGTCATCGCTGACGGATAGCGAGGCCATCTGGCTCTCAAGCCATGCCGCAAGCGGCGAGACTGAAGTTAACGTGGCGGGAAAAGAGATGTGGTTAGCCACAGTCAACTCACTGATTTAGCTGCGCAAGTGCCGTTGCGCGATCCGGGCAGATGCGAAATATGCGATCCATACGGGTCAGGGTAAACATGTTGCGTATACCGGGGTTCAGCGCACATAACATCATTTCACCTTTACCGTTCATCATTTTCAGCAGGGAAACCAGCGCACCAAGGCCGCTACTGTCGATAAAGTCGATTTTGCTGAAATCGACTATCAGGGATTTACGATCTTCCCCAATCTCCCTGGCAATGGCTTCCTTAAATCCCGCCGCCACCGAGGCGTCCAGTCGGCGCACCGATGGGGTCATAATGTTTACCTCGCTCAGCCGGTCTGTATCAATGTTCATCGTTTACTCCTGTACGCTCAATTACTAATAAGGAAACATCATCGGCCATAGCCTGCTGTTCACGACATTCTCCGCTGCGCCAGCGTATAAGATGCTGTGCAAACTGCGGTAAGAGCTGTTCCAGCGCTAGCGTGACATCACTCTGAAGCCGACGCTGCAAACGCGCCTGACCAAACTGTTCGTTATCAGGGTTCTCACACTCGGTAATACCATCGCTAAACAGACAGAGGCGATCACCCGGTGCCAGCGAGAAGCTCACGTCTGTCCAGCTGAGATCCGGCATCAATCCTACCGGCGCACCGCCTTCACCGACCGTCCTGACCTCGCCACCAGGGTTCACAATGAACGGTGTAGGATGCCCGGCCTGGCACAGCTTGCCTTCGCCTGTCGCCAGGTCGATAACGCCGTAAATCATGGTGAAATAACTCATTATCTCAGCCTCTTCGCTGCAAAAGCGACCGTTCAGGATGCGAACGACTTCTGCAGGGGACGCAACATCGCTCTCGTCCGCAAACAGAAAACGCTCTACCGCCCTGCCATGCAGAAACTGACGGGCAACAGCAAGTGACATCATCGCCGCACCGACGCCGTGCCCCGACACATCAACACAGTAGAATCCCAGATGGTTGTCGAGAGGGAAGACATTGAAAATATCGCCCGATACCCAGGCTGACGGCAGGAAAATCCAGTCGGCAAAATAATCCCGGTAGCGCAGCTGATGCGCGGGCAGAACCGACTGCTGGATCCGTGCCGCCACCTCAAGGTCTTGCTCTATCTGCCTTAACGCCTCGCTGAGGCGCGCATTACGCGCAGCAAGCGTGGCTTCAAGGGACAAAACCCGTGCCCCCGCGTGCAATCGCGCCCGTAGCTCACTCTGCTCGACTGGCTTATTGAGAAAATCATCCGCACCGGCGTCAAAACCCACCGTCAGATCGCCCGGCTCTTCGCGCGCGGTAAGCAAAATTACATAAACATAATGGCCGAACTGGCGGCTGCGAACCTCCCGGCACAATGTCAGGCCATCCATTTCCGGCATATCCCAGTCGCTAATCACCAGGCTGACGGGCTGGTTTTCAAGGATCTCAAGCGCGGCGACGCCATTCTCCGCCTCGTAGACGATATACCCCCACTGCGTCAGCATACGGCTAAGCAGGCGACGATAAACCAGTGAATCTTCAACTATCAGGACGTGCTGGGACAACATACGCCCTCCTATAGCGGTAAGAACCAGATGACGCTGACGGTGCCTTCCCGGAATTTACCGCTGCCGCTCTGGTGGCCGGGGTAACGGGTGCCGGAGTAGTTTGCATACTGAACAGAGAATGAACCTGGCGTATAACCCGCATAGCCAAAGCTATAGCTGTAGTCGCCGTTCCAGGGCTGCTGCTGGCTGCTGTCCGGAAACCAGAACGCCGTGGCGCGTACGAAAAAATGCTGCTTAAAGGTATAACCACACCCGCCCAATACCACGTTCTTGTTTTTGCGGATATCGTTGCTGTCCAGATCGTAATAGCGCGGAACCCAGCTGTAGCCCATCTGGCAAATGATGGAGTCGCCTTTGTTGATCAGAAGCTTATTCTCTACGGGCTTCGGCAGTGAAAATTTATACGCCAGCGTCACGGCCCCCTGCTCAAAATAGGTGTGACGACGGGTTCCTGACGTCCAGAAGCGGTTATCCCCGTAATTACTGTAAACCAGGCTGACCGTGTTGGCATGCCAGTCGTCATAGCCAAAGCTGTAGCGAAAATCGGCCGTGTAGCGGCTGGTGTCCGTCACCGGTAACCTCGATGTCACGTTGGCAAACCAGTAGCTGTAGGGTGAGTATTGCAGGCTAAGATTGAGCGTCTGGTTGTATTTTCTTTTCTGATCTGCGCTGTCCGAGCTGTTCGGGATGGTCATCCACTGCTCTTTCAGGCCGGAACTAAAGCTCAGCGCGCCAGAGAAAACGTCTTCATTCCCTGAAAACAGACGTCCCCAGCGGCTGGTGAACACGCCAGCCTGCACCGGCTCACCGTTCTTGTCACGTAGCGATTCCGCATCGTCCTTCGGCGCAGCCTCAGCCCCAGTGGCAACGCACAATAGTGCGCAGGTCAGCAAAAATTTATCCCGCATCTGCCCTTCCTTAGTTAGGTATCCAGCGCGCGGCGACATTATATTTCGCCATCAGCCACAGCACGCCCAGCGTCGCCGCGTGAATGAAGGTGTTCACAGCCCAGTCATGGCGCCACAGATCGAACGTAACGAACTGGCTTACCAGGAATACGACGTAGACGTGCAAAATAAAGGTATAAAGCGAATGCTGACCCAGGGGGATAAGAAACCAGCCCGCGAAGCGATACAGGGGCAGCCAGTACCAGGTCAGCAGCAGATAGACCGTCACCATCAGGCTGATATCGTTAAGCACCCTGATGGGTCCCAGGCCATTTTTTGCCGCCCAGGTATGGTAAAAAGCGTTAAAGTCCTCGGGTGAAAGACTGTGCATGAGCAGCGCGGGCGGCATAAACGGGTTGGTATGGTTCTGGGCAATAAAGCCAAGAATCAGCGCAATCATCACCAACGCCACGAGCACTACCTTACCGGCGGGCGTGCGGGCAAAGGAGATCAACTCCTCTTTGTACCAGCCGCTGCACATTCCCAGCACAAAAATAAACTGCCAGGCCAGCAGCGGAAACGCGAATTCAAACTGAGACGGCGTAACCCGCACCGGCCACACCTGCCAGCAGCCGTAAACGAGTAACGATAGACCCAGCAGCCAGTAGACGTATCCTTTCTGAAGCATTCCCAAAAACAGGGGGCTTAACAGCAGAAGAAAAATATAGAGTCCAAGGATTTGCGTTTGATGAGGGCCAATTTGCAGGTAGAGGACAATGTTAAACCAGGTTTCTTTAATTTGCGGCGTCACCGGATACAGTGACCAGGTTGTCCCCGAGTAACGATCGGTAAAATGGGTCACCTCAAAGACGTTAATAAACGGAAGATATCCTAATAGCAAAAATGAAAGAATAATGATGATATTTACGCGATATATTTTCCACGCGCGCAGATAAAGCCCCCAGGATATAGTCAACAATACCGTTTTTTGCAATCTGACACGGTTTAACATTCCCAGCATAAATCCGGAAAGGATGACAAAACCCTCGGCACCAGTGACCAAACCAAATCTTTCCCAGGTAAATATATTAAATATCGACATCACTTCCGTGTGCGCCACCACCATCATCACTAACGCGATACCGCGCATAAAATCAATACGTAAATCACGTTTATCCGACAGGGCGTAACGCCATATTGTTGGTTTGTCAGCATCTTTTTTTATAAGCACAGGCGCAATCTGGCTCATGGGGCGTCGCGTTCTCCATGCTAAAAAAGTTTCTTGTATTTTATTTAGATAGCGTAAAGAAAAGCATCTGGCAATGTTTGGAAGATCTTCCGATATTATTAAGCGTGGTTAACAATTAATTAAGCAGATGTAAATAATCGACTATTAACACCTCTGGAATTATTTCCCCCACGTTCTACACTTACTTTACTTTTTGTTTGCGGACCTGATTTTTTCGTTTTGCGATCCCTGTCGGTAACGGGTCTGTTATTAATATCTATCGTGGAAAAAGGATATCCTTCTGTATGGATTTTTATTTTACCCGTTTTGAACATCGCCAGCCGCCTGAACCGCTTAAGACACCGCGCTGGATAATGCTAACATGGCAGGTATTGGCGGTTGCTGCGCTGATTTTAGGCGCTAATTATCTTTACTGGCGCTGGACAGCCTCCTTAAATACCGACGCGCTGTGGTATGCCATTCCTCTGGTGCTGGCTGAAACCCTGGCCTGGATCGGCACCGTGCTGTTCACCATTAACCTGTGGAAAGAAGAAGATCCGCCGCAAAATCCCCCGCCGGTTGAGATCAATGATTGCCTGCGCCCCGAAGACGCGGAAGCATCAAGACCCATAAAGGTCGATCTCTTTATCGCAACCTATTCAGAAGATGTAGAGCTGGTCAGGCTTTCTATTCGGGACGCCATGAAGATGGATTACCCCTTCCCGCTGGACTACAGGGTACATGTGCTCGATGACGGCCGACGCCCGGAGATGAAAGCCGTCTGCGATCGGGAAGGCGCCAACTACATCTCCCGCCAGACAAATATTGGCTTCAAGGCCGGTAATTTGCGAAACGGACTTGAGCAAACCGACGGTGATTTCCTGATCATTTGCGATGCCGATACCCGTGTCTTCCCCACCCTGCTCAGCCACACGCTGGGCTACTTTCGCGACCCTGACGTAGCCTGGGTTCAGACACCGCAGTGGTTCTTCGACCTGCCGGAGGGGGAAAACCTCGCACGCTGGCTTGGGCGAAAAGCAGGCAAAACGGGATACGGGCTGGGATGGCTCGCCCAGAAGTTCGTCGGGCCAGTGACCATCGGCCGCGATCCCTTTTTTAACGATCCGCGCATGTTTTATGATGTGATCCTACGCCGGCGAAACTGGGCCAACGCTGCCTTCTGCTGCGGTGCGGCCTCTGTACACAGGCGCGAAGCGGTGATGCAGGCGGCGCTGCGCAGCTACGTATGGACGGTTGAAGAAGAGATCGATCGCCACACGCGGGATATACGCGATCCTGTCATGCGCGAAACCCTGCAGGACGCCATGCGTCCCCACGTGGCCTTCGATACGGAACTCACGCCCTATAAATTTCACGTATCGGAAGATATTTATACCTCTATCCTGCTCCACGGCGATGCCGCCCGCCGCTGGCGCTCGGTAATGCACCCGCGGATCGAATCGAAAATGCTCTCTCCGCAGGATATGCTGACGTGGATGATCCAGCGCTTCAAATATGCCGCGGGTTCACTGGATATTCTGTTCCACGACAATATCTTCAGCCGTCGTCGCTTTAAGCTCTCTTTGCCGCAGACTCTGATGTACGCCACCACCTTCTGGTCCTATCTGGCCTGCGTGTGGAACACTATTTTCCTGATATCGCCCATTGTTTACCTTTTTACCGGTATACCCCCTGTATCAGCGTGGTCTGAACCCTTTTACCTGCATTTTTTGCCCTTTTTTATTGTGTCGGAGCTGGCGTTTATGTTCGGCACCTGGGGAATATCAGCCTGGGATGGCAGAGCATCATATCTCTCATTCTTCTCCATGAATCTGCGCGCGCTCGACACGGTCCTGCGCGGAGAGCAGATCAAATTCCACGTCACCCCCAAAGAGCGGCAGACGGGGCGTTTTCTTTATCTGGTAAAACCGCAGATCGCCATCGTCGTGCTCACTCTGGCCGGGCTGATTTGGGGTGGTATTCAGGTTGCACGCGGGCAGGTTGACGATCCGTCTGGCTACGTCATCAACATCTTCTGGGGTGCAGTCAACATTGCCGCCATGCTGCCGCTGATCTTCGCCGCCATGTGGACCCCGGCGGAAGAAGAAGAGGTTAGCGAATGAGAAAACGCGACGCGCTTTTGTCTGCCCGCAGCTACCTTACTATTCTGCTCGGCTTTCTGCTGGGATTCGCCATCGTCGTCTGGGTTGAAAAACAGATGCCGACACGGGTGGAGAGCAGCGCGGGGATGTCGCTGAGTAACGATTTCCCGCCCTTGCCCGCTCCGCGTGAACTGACATTCGAAGAAGCCATCTGGGCGCGGGTAGCCTGGCAGTATTATGTGAACAACACGCAGCCTAATGGTCTGGCCAACGCGCAGAATGGCGAGCCCTGGCTCAGCCTGTGGAGCACCGGCAGCTATCTGTTTGCCGCTGTAGCCGCCAGGCAACTCACCATTCTTACTCCCGGCGAATTTGATGAACGCATCGCGGCCGCACTGGCCGCTCTCGCCAGCCTTCCACTCAATCCTCAGGGACTGCCTGCCGCCTATTATCATGCCGACACGCTGGAAGCCCTGGGCAAACCGGACGCCTCGGCGATCGGCATGGGCCGTCTGCTTAACGCTCTGCAAACGCTGCTATGGCGCTATCCTCAGCACGCTGGCCCCGTGCGCAATCTGCTTGAACGCTGGAATATGGGCGCCCTGATTGCCAACAACACCACCAGCCAGGCCGCGGTCCCGCTACACCACTGGGCGCTGGCGACGGACGAGCCGCGCAACAGCTTCGGCTATCGCCTGTATGCCAGCCATACGCTTCGGCTGATCGACAGCGCGGCGGGACTGGCGGTAACGAATCCGCCGGAAGGACAGCAGATGATCGACATCGACGGAATAATGGTGCCTGACGAAGGGCTACGCACGCCGTGGGATCGGCAGCCTTCGCTTATCAGCCTTCCCTATTTATTAACGGGTCTCGAACTGGGTTTTGATGCGCAGAGCGCAGAAATCACGTGGCGCATAATGCAGATCCAGCAGCGCCGTCACGGCCTGCGGGTCCGCAAGCCACCGATAAGCACCGATTACGCTGAGCCCGCGCCGGATTACGTCAACGATCTGCCCGATCGCCAGCCGCTGCAAAATAGCGCTCTGCTTGACGCTACCCCCGAGCAAACGGCAATTACCTCTACCCGCACCGCCTTTGCCTGGTACGCCCTGTTCCGTAATGGCTGGAGCGAAGCACTGCGCCAGCAGGTGCAGAAGCTACAGGTTCCGGGTAAGGGCTGGCAGCGCGGACTTAACCTTAACAGCAGCGTGAACGAGATCGTTGACGCCGATACCAATGCGGTCGTGCTTGAGAGCCTGGCGTACATTGCTCACGGTCAGATGCTTTGTCTGGCCTGCCCTGGTCCCGCCACTTCCCTCACATCTTCAGCAGGAGCGAAGCCATGAAGCTGAAATCTATCCTCTTTTTTCCTCTTCTGGCCGGGCTTGTGGCAGGCTGGCTCTCACTCTCTGCGGCCCAGGCAGCGACCGGCCTTCCCGCCTCGGACTACCCGCCGCGTAGCGGTGAACTCACGCCTCGGGAGATGACCATTGCCAAAAACGCCTGGCAATATTTCGTTGTGAACTACCAGCCTACGACCGGCCTGGTGAACGCCGTCAATAAATTTCCCTCAACCACCATGTGGGATAGCGCCTCCTATATGGCCGCGATGACGGCCGCAAGGGAGTTGGGAATTATTGATAAAGCCGAATTCGATCGCAGAATGCTGAAATTACTCGCCACCCTGAACAAACTGGATTTGTTCCGCAACGAACTGCCCAATAAAGCCTATAACACCATCACCGCCCAGAAGGTTAACTACCAGAACAAACCTGGTGAAATTGGCTTCTCGGCACTGGACATCGGCAGGATGCTGATCTGGCTGAAGGTCATTAAGGAGCGCTATCCGGAATACGGCAACAGCATTGATAACGTGATGCTGGGATGGAATTTCACCAACGTCATCAACCCCTGCGGGATGATGTACGGAGCCTATCTGGAAAACGGCCAGCCAAAGTACGTGCAGGAGGGGCGGCTGGGCTATGAAGAGTACGGCGCCGCGGGCTTCGCGTTATGGGGCTTTGGAACCTGTCAGTCCAGCCAGCCCCAGCCCTATGAGCTGGCTGAGATCTACTGCGTAATGGTGCCCTATGACTCGCGCGATCCACGCCTCACCAACCAGCATAATTACGTCGTAACCGAATCGTATGTGCTTTACGGCCTGGAATTCGGTTTCGACAAGCCGACGGACAGAGAGAACAGTCCGCGCGACTACTCCCATCCGTGGATGAAAAACTTCGCCGACAGGGTTTACCAGGCTCAGGAGAATCGCTACGCCATCACCGGTATTTTATCCGCTCGCTCTGAACATCAACTCGATAAGTCCCCTTACTTCGTCTACGACACCGTTTTTAGCGACGGCTTCAACTGGAATACCATCACCGATAAAGGCGTGTACGTTCCCAATACGGCCGCCGTCTCTCTGAAAGCGGCGCTCGGGATGTGGGTTCTCTGGAACTCGCCTTATACCGACCGCCTGCTGGACGCCATTGAAAACGCCAACGAGACGGACAAAGGATACTATGAAGGGCTGTACGAAAACGGCGACGGCCCCATCAAAGAGTTCACCGCCAATAACAACGGCATCATGCTAGAAGCATTGCTGTTCAAAAAAGAGGGCAAGCTGTTGCAGTTCAACAGCGATAATCCCAAAGATCGCCACTTCGCCCCCTCCCTGTGGGAAAAAAAGCTGGTGGATCTCTTTGAGCCAAATAATGCCTCGCGCAACCGTCCGTTCCTGAACAGTACGCCAGCGGTGAAGACATGGTGTGAACAGACCGGAACCACCCTTCGCACCAAACCCGCTTGCCAGGCCTGTCAGTGTGCTACCTGTAATACGGACGAGCCTGTGAAACTGCCGCCGGTGACCGCACAATGCTTAAGACCTTAGCCCGCTGGCTGGCTGCCGCCGTCCTGATTCTTATTATCGCCTTCGCCCTGTTTAACCGTGAAGGCGCAGGTTGGCGCTGGCTGACCAAAGGTGGCTGGCACACCACCGCGCGCATCAGTAACCTGACCCCACAGGAGCGGGAGTGGGCACGTATCGCATGGCGCTATTTTGAGAATAACACCCAGCCTCAGACAGGGCTGGTCAACGGTAGCGATAAACAGCCGCGTGTTACGCTGTGGCAAATTGGCGATACGCTTATTGCCCTGCTGGCTGCCCGCGAGCTGGGTCTGATCCAGGCGGACGAATTCGACGCCCGGCTGACGCGCCTGCTCGGAACCCTCAACCGCCTGACGCTGACCGAAACCCGCACCCCCGGCAGGCTCTATTCCAGCCGAACGGCTTCGCCCATCGATTTCACAGGAAAACCGGCGCTGCGCGGTTGGTCGGCAAAAGATATGGCCCGTGTGATGCTGGCGCTGCGTCTCACCGCTGAGCGCGCGCCTGAGTACCGTGAATATCTGGATAAAATCATCCTGCGCTGGAACTTCTGTCCGGTGATGGATAAGGACGGGGAGCTGTGGTCTGCGTCCATGCAGAACGGGCAGCCGGTGGTGCGCGACGAGCTGCGGCTGGGTGAAAGCGAATATGCCGCCAGCGCGTTTCGGCTGTGGGGATTTCCATCGGGTAAGGCATTTTCCCCGCCTTCTCAGAACATCATTCTCTACCAGCGTAGCCTCGCCGTTGACGCGCGCGATCCAAGAACGACCTGGCAGCCGTCGCTACTCTCCACCCTCCCCGCTATGCTGCCGGGGCTGGAGTTTGGCTGGCAACCGCCCGGTGTGGCGTCCGATATTCACAAAACGCTGCGCGCACGGGCCGAAGCCGTATGGCTTAGCCAGAAAACGCGCTGGGAGCGTGAGCGCGCGCTAACCGCACGCGCCGATTTTTACCTCTCTCAGGCCCCCTGGCACATAGAGGACACCGTCTGGGGAAATGGCTATGCCTGGAATACCCTGGGCGACGACGGAAAAAGCTATCCCCGTCTGGCACAGGTGAGTACTAAGGCCGTCTTTGTGCTCTGGGCGCTGTGGGAGACAGATTACACTGACGCGTTGATGACCGTTACCCGGCACCTGAATAACCCGAAACAGGGCTGGTATGAGGGCCGCGTTGAGGCAACCGGCGACATTAACCCGACGCTCACACTCTCGACGAACGCCATGGTGCTGGAAGCACTGCTGTACAAACACAACGCCGGGCCGCTGTTTGAAAATGGCCTTGTGGAAAGCGATGGCTATTTTGCCCGCCGCACGTCGGATCCCTTCAACCCGCCCGGCCTCTGCATGCCCGGCGAACGTGCCGCGAGGCCCGCACCATGAAATTTTATCGCGATCTCTTTGACGCCAGCCTGAGCCGCGTCCTGCCGGAGAATGATAAACGGCACTTTTTTGAGGCATTCTGGGAGACTTTTATTCATATGTCCCCCGATACGGAGCAGCACTTTGCCCAGGATCAGGGCCGGGATGGCCAGCAGATGATCTTCAAGAGCTTTTTCGCCATGCTTGCCGTTGACGGTTCGCTCTTTGTGCCCGATTTTCTGGAACGCCTGGCGCGGGAGCAGAGTGATGAAGGGCTGCGCCTGCCACCACGATTTTTCGGCCTCTGGCGGGAGGCAATGCTCCGGACCGTACGCGCCTGCGATCCACTTTGCGATGAAGAGATCCTAACAGCCTGGGCGATGGCCATTGCCCCCGGGCTGGAGTATCTGCGCCGTCAGGCGGAGCTGCACTATAAGGCCAGAGGTGAGTAATCATGCGAGCCACATCCCGTTTCGATCTCAACGCGCTGCCTGTGGGGGTGATGATTTACGATCCCGCCGAGCATCTGCTGGCCTGGAATGACCAGATATCGCGCTTTTACCCGGTGATCGCCCCCTGGCTGATCGCCGGTGCCACCCTTGAGAGCCTGGCGGAGAAATTTATTGATTCGGGTTATAACATTGACCCCACCCGCCGCCGGACCCTGCGTGAAGCGCTCGTTCGCAACTGCCGTCAGTCAAGCCATCGAGAGGTGCGGCAGTCAGGAAACCGGCGGCTCTACGTGCAGCATCAGCGTCTTGCCGATGGTGGCATCCTCAGCCTGCATACCGATATTACCGAGCTTGACGACGCCCAGCGCTCGCGCCAGCAGCTGCACGATGATTTTTTACTGACCGCAGAGTCCATTCAGATCGGCATCTGGAACTGGCAGGTCTCTCACGACAGCCTGGAGGTGAACGATACGCTGCTGGCGATGGTGGGTCAGTCGCGTACGCAACTGCACTACCCGCTGCGCTTTTTACTGAACCTGGTCCATGAAGAGGATCGTGCCGTCCTGCGCAACGCGATGATCGCCTCCAGGCAGGAGCACATGCCGGTGTTTGAATGTGAGATTCGCGTGCAACACGCGACGCAGGGCTGGCGCTGGATGCTGATTTCGGGACAGGTGGTCACCCTCACTATGCAGCAGCAGGCCGAACGGGTGATCGGCACCCTACAGGACATCACCCGCCGCAAGGAGGCCGAGCTGTTAGCCATTGAAGCGGCGAAAGTGGCCCGGGAGGCCAACGAGGCGAAGAGTGCATTTCTCGCCAACATGAGCCACGAAATTCGCACCCCGATGAACGGCATTCTGGGCATGACTCAACTCTGCCTCGATACACAGCTCAACCCCGAACAGCGGGAATATCTTTCTCTGGTGATGAGTTCAGCGCAGTCACTGCTGCATATCATCAATGACATTCTCGATTTCTCACGCATTGAGTCAGGTAAGATGACCGTCGATACAGAGCCGCTGGAAATCCGCCCCTTTGTGCAGTCGCTCATCCGCCCGCATATGCCCTCCGCCAGCGAAAAAGGCATTGAACTGCTGGTGGATATCGCTCCGGGGGTACCTGAAGTGCTCATCGTTGATGGTCCCCGACTACGTCAAATTCTGACTAATCTCCTGGGCAACGCGCTGAAGTTCACCCATCACGGTGAGGTTATGCTGGCAATAGAGCCTACAGAAAGTGAAGGACACTGGCGTTTTCGCATACGCGACAGCGGCATTGGCATCCCGATGGAGAAACAAAAAGCCATTTTCGAGGCGTTCAGCCAGGCCGATAGCTCTACCACCCGCCGCTACGGCGGTACTGGCCTCGGACTGACCATTTCTGCCCGCCTGGTAAGCCTGATGGGCGGAGAGCTAACGGTTCAGAGCGAGCCGGGTGCAGGCAGCGAATTTGCTTTTACGTTGCCACTGGAAGGTCAGTTGGCTGTCCCAGCAACCGATGCTCCTGTAGCACGCTTTAACGGCGAATCGGTACTGGTTGTAGACGACAATAGTACCAACCTGCGGCTGCTGGATACCATGCTTCGCCAGATGGGTCTGACACCGACCTGTGTTAACAACGCCGGGGAAGCGTTAAGCCTGACTGCAAAAAAGGGATACTGGCCGCTGATCCTGCTGGATGCCCAGATGCCGGATATGGACGGTGTATCGCTAGCCCTTGAACTCTCTGTTATGCCGCAGGCCGAGCAAAGCCACATCATTATGCTCAGTTCCATGAGCCGCCATTTCGATGCCAATCTGCTCAAGCGTATCGGGATTGCCCACTATTTGCATAAGCCGGTTGCCCAACGTGAACTTTATCAAACCATAGCCAGCGTCCTGGCACCCACTCCACAGCTGGCATCACCCCCTTCTCTTTCTCCCTCTCCCGTCACCTCGCCTGTACAGGTGCAGAACGGGCTTCACATCCTGCTGGCCGAGGACAACCTGGTGAATCAGAAAGTCGCCAGACGCCTGCTGGAGCAGCTCGGCCACCGTTGCGAAGTGGTATCCAATGGCCGGGAGGCTCTCGAACGCTGGCGTGAACGGTCGTGGGATTTGATGCTGATCGATCTGCAAATGCCAGAAATGGACGGTGAAACGGCCATTCGCCTGCTTCGTGAAGAGACACTCACGCGGGGGCGTAGCCACCAGCCCGCCATTGCGATGACTGCCCATGCCATGCAGGGCGACCAGGCGCGTTGCCTGGCAATGGGCTTCGACGGCTATATTGCCAAGCCGGTGAGTCAGGAGGCGCTCAGGGAGGAGATAGCCCGTGTTGTCGCCGGAGAAGAAAAGGGTCTGCCGGATGAGGCTCACCTGTTAAAACAGTGCGCTGACGATCCCGATCTGGTTAATGAGCTGCTGGCGCTGTTCGGTAACGGGCTTGACGAGGCAATGGCAGCCATAGAAAGAAGTATTGTAAACGATGACCGCGAGGCCTTGCGTCGGGCTGCACATAAGCTTCGCGGTGAAGCCGTCACCCTGGGGTTCGCATGCTTTGCGGAAACTCTCCAGTTCGTCGAGAGTCAGGCAGTGGCGTTGAATCAGAGCGAGCTGAGCGTTATGCGAGGCGAGCTCATCAAGCAGGCCAGGCGCAGTATGGCATGGCTGCACCGCCGAGGGCAGGAGGTTAAAGATGATCTCTAGGCATATTATGCTGCTGGCATTCACCCCTCTGCTTGCACAGGCAAGCCAACCTATCACCTGGTCATTAGCTGGAATGTGGCGCGTACATGACGCAAATAACGCCACCTTCGACGGAGCCAATGCGCCTGATCATGACTGGCGAACGATTCGGGTTCCGGCCAACTGGTACAGTGCCGGATACGATCATCAGGGGGCCCTCTGGTATCGTCACGAATTTACCTTGCCCAAACCCGCTCCCGATATCATGACCACACTGGTGTTTGAGGGAGTGGATTATTTCACCGACGTCATACTTAATGGCAAACATCTGGCTCGCCACGAAGGGTATTTCCAGCGCTTTTCCGTAGACGTGAGTGATGCCCTGTACCGGCATAATAAGCTTGCCGTTCGGGTGGACAGTCCCTGGGAAGATCCGAAAACAATCTGGCCGCTACATAAAACGATGGTTAAAGGCGTACTTAACCAGCACGATACTCGCCCTGGCGGGGCCTGGTCAGAGGACGGCCAGGATGCCAACTCCGGGGGGATCTGGTCGCCGGTAAAGCTACACTTGAGCCGCGGAGTAACCATCGACGAGGTGATACTGCGTCCGGACTGGCGCGAAGGACTGAGCAAACCAGCGCTGCACGCCGAGATCCGCTATCGCGCGCTGTCTGCCGGTGACGTAACTCTGCGCCTGTCGGCCACACCGGACAATTTTATGGGCCCGCGTATAAAGCAGGAATTCCCTGTAAACCTTGCGAGGACTGACGGGAAGCCGCAGTCGCTTCGCGTCACGCTGCCGATGAAAGACGCCAGGCTCTGGTGGCCAGTGGGCTATGGCAGGCCAAACCTCTACAGGGTGCGCGCAACCCTGATGGATGAGCAAGGGGTGATGGATACTGCGGTTGCCCGAACCGGGTTACGCAAGATAGTGAAGCAGCCTGACAACAAGGGCTGGCTGCTCAATGACAGACGCCTGTTTATCAAGGGGAGTAACTACATCGGCTCCCCGTGGCTTAGCACCATGACGCGCAAAAAATATCGCCGCGATTTTAGGCTGGTGCAGGCGATGAACGCCAACGCGATACGCGTTCACGCACATGTGGCAGGTCGGGCACTTTACGATGTGGCTGACGAGATGGGGCTAATGATCTGGCAGGATGTCCCCCTGCAATGGGGTTACAACAACAGCGACGCCTTTGCGGACAATGCCACGCGGCAGACCCGCGAGATGGTCGAACAGTTTGGCAATTCCCCGGCCATTATCGTCTGGGGCGGTCATAACGAGCCGCCGTGGAACTCACCGTGGATGGAAAAACGCTTCCCCGACTGGAACAAAACCCTGAACCAGACGCTGACGAAACGCGTGGGAGAAGCGCTTGCGCAAGACACCTCGCGCATTGTTCATCGTTTTTCCGCGGTTGAAGAACATTACTGGGCCGGGTGGTACTTTGGCACCATGCGCGATCTCCTTGGCCCCGCCAAAACCGCGATCATTACGGAATTTGGCGCTCAGGCGCTACCGCGACTCTCAACCCTGAAAACCATCATCCCCGCCCGCCTGATATGGCCGAAAAGCACCGCCGCCGACGATCCTGGCTGGACGCACTGGAAATACCATAACTTCCAGCCTTTCCAGACCTTCAAATTTGCCAACATTCCGCGGGGCAATACCATTCAGGAGATGATTGCCAACACCCAGCGTTACCAGGCGGAGCTGGTGGCAATGGCGGCGGAGAGCTATCGTCGGCAACGCTATCAGCCGGTTACCGCCCTCTTCCACTTTATGTTTGTTGAAACCTGGCCCTCCATCAACTGGGGCGTCGTGGATTATCTGCGTAAGCCCAAACCGGGTTACTACGCGCTGCAAAAAGCCTATCAGCCCATTCTGCCGTCGATTGAACCCGTGACGGCGGTGTGGCGCAAGGGAAGCCAGGCCACGGTTCGCCTGTGGGCAATCAATGACACCTGGTCCGCCTGTGAGGCGTGTCGCCTGAAGTGGCAGGTGAAGCAAAATGGTCGGGTGTTGGCTAAAGGCGATACAACGCTTACGCTTCCCCCTGATTCGGGCAGCAAGATAAAGGACCTTACCGTCACACCGACCAGCAGGCATAACGTTACCATTGAATATGTGATTTCGGATCGCGCCGGTAAAACCGTGGGTTCCAACCAGCGCAATGAGAGGGTGGAAAGCCCTCCTGAGCCATGAATGCTGGCTACCCGACGCTGCTACTAATACCCGGCATGCCAGCCTGCATTTTCAGCCTGTTAACGAACCAGCGTCCGGCCGGGCCGGGCGGATGTTCCTCCAGGTGCACCGCCTGCATGGAAAAACCGGGCCCGACGTCGGGCTGCATCGGCACGTTCAGCGTAACCAGTTTTCCCGCTGCGAGATCTTCCTCGACCATTGGCAGCGGCATATAACCCCACCCCAGTCCGGCACGCAGGAAGGCGTGCTTCGCGCCCATATCCGCTAAATGCCATGTCTTTGACGACATGACGCCAAAGCTTCGGCCCACGGTGAGAGAGGAGCGATCGGTCAGCACCAGCTGGACGTGTTCCTGTAAAAGTGAACGAAGGATCGGACCGGACGCGGTCGCCAGCGGATGCTCAGGGGAGACAACGGCCACCGCAGGCACGCTGAGAAGGAATTCTGAGATGCATCCCGCCGGAAGATGCGGCAGCGATCCGGTTATCGCCACCCGGCAATGACCGTCCAGTAAAGGCTGGAACACCGCCCCCAACGCTTCCACATACAAACGCAGCGGGGTGTCAGGAAATGCCTGCTGAAACGCCTGCACCGCAGCGGTGAGCTGCGCTACGGGAAACATCACGTCGACGGACACCGCCAGTTCAGGCTCAAGACCTTCGGCTAAGGTGCGTGCCTTAGCCTTAAAGGCGTCCATCCCGGCAGTGGCAAGACGCGCCGCTTCCAGCATGGCGACGCCCGCCTCCGTCAGCGTCGGATAACGCCCGGAACGATCGAATAATGGAAACCCGACCTGTGCCTCAAGGTTTGCCAGCGTCGCGCTGACAACCGACTGCGCGCGCCGCAGCCTGCGACCGGCGGCGGAAAAACTCCCTTCATCAACGGCAGCAATAAAGGTGCGGAGTTGATCAACAGACATACCGTCCAGCATGTATCGCTCCAGCAGATGGATCCCATCTAATTATATAGGCTATTCAGATAGGTCAAAGATTACTACTCTCAGTGCATGTTCACTACTCTTCAATGAAGGAAATACAATATGAAAACGACTACTGTAGGTATCATCGGCGCTGGCGCTATCGGGCAAGCCTTTGCAGAACAACTGGTTAAAGCGGGCATGAACGCTATTCTGAGTAACAGCCGCGGGCCGGAAAGCCTGACTGCGGTGGTTGAGAAACTGGGCCACGGGGCTCGCGCTGGCACCGTAGAACAGGCCGCCCAGGCCGACATCGTTTTTGTCAGCACAAACTGGGACAAAACCGAGGCCGCGTTACGCGGCATCAACTGGGAGGGGCGTATCCTGATCGACGCGACCAACCCGGTCATACTGCCGGGCTTCACGCTGGCTGAACTGGGCGGAAAAAACTCAAGCCAGGTGGTGACACAGTGGGCTCCGGGTGCACGCGTCGTTAAAGCCTTCAATACTCTCCTTGCAGGGGTGCTGGCTCAGGATCCGGCGCAGGCGGGTGGCCGTCGTGTCGTCTTTATCTCCGGAGACCATCCTGACGCAAAGGCGGAAATAACAGCCTTAGCCGGTCAACTGGGCTTCGCAAGTATTGATTTAGGCAGCCTGGAGGTTGGCGGTACGCTACAACAATTCCCCGGAGGGCCTCTTCCGGCGGTGAACCTGGTGCAACTGGCATAGCTAAAGGCAACGATAAATATGACGCAGCGTACTTCCGCAGAGACCTTTGAAGAATACCTTCCCGGCAAGCTGATCAGAGAACATCGGGCGCAATCTTCCCGGGATGTATTCGTGCAAATTCTGGCGCGCAGACACGTGCAGGAAAACGTCATTATTCCGGCAGTGCCGGAGCCTTTTATCGTCTGGATCCTCTCAGGTAATGCCGTCGTTGAGGAGCGTTCCCCCGGTGAGCCGTGGTTAGCAAACCGCGTTACCGCAGGCGATTTCTTTCTCACAACGGCGGCTTCTCCTACTGAAATGCGCTGGCACGCCGGGCCAGATACGCCTTTCGTCGTTATGCATGTTTATATGGGAGTGGCTATGATGCAGGAGTATGAACTGCGGGAAGTCTCCGGCGCGCGCGACGACACGCTATCCGCCCTGCTGGAGCAGATACGTCAGGAGCTGTATCTGCAAAATCCACCCAGCGGCCCGTTTATTCAGGGCATTGCGCAGGCGCTGGCAGTACATCTGATTCGCACCTATGGCACACCTGCGAAACGACACCGCGGGGGCTTGCAGGCATTTAAGCTGCACCGGGTCTTCACGGCAATGCGTGAAGGGTTAGCCCAGCCGTTTGACCTGGCACGCCTGGCTGAACTGACCGATCTTAGCGAATACCATTTTAGCCGCGCCTTTAAACAGTCAACCGGACTTTCCCCTTCTCACTACTTTATCCGGCTACGCATGGAGGAGGCGCGTCGCATGCTATCGGAAAGCAATGATTCCATTATCAATATTGCACTGAACGTCGGATACACCAGCCCCAGCCACTTTGCTGCCGTATTCCTCAGGCATAACGGCGTGACGCCCTCCCACTATCGCAGCGATGCCGTTCGCAGCAAAAGCCCGACAGTTTGAGCAAAAGCCCGCGCGAAGCGATTGCCAGAAAGATCCATTATTGACCCGTACTTCAGACATTCTTTCTGAAGCGTTGAAATCAACTCTCAAGAGGATCAACTATGGAACTCAACGGTAAAGTCGCGCTCATCACCGGTGCTTCAAGCGGAATTGGTGCCTCCACGGCCAAAAAGTTAGCGGAACAGGGCGTCAGGGTAGGTCTCGCCGCCCGCCGTCTGGATCGTCTTCAGGCGCTGGTGTCTGAAATTGAGGCTGCTGGCGGGGAAGCCATGGCGCTGGCCTTGGATGTCACTGACCCGGCCTCAGTTAATAAAGGGGTGGAGGCACTGCACAAACGCTATGGCCATATTGATATCGCCTTTAATAACGCCGGGCTGATGCCGATTTCGGATATCGCCAGCCTCCGTGTTGACGAGTGGCATCGAATGGTAGATGTAAACGTAAAGGGCCTGTTTAACACGGTCGCGGCCGTATTGCCGATTATGCAGTCACAGCGCTCGGGTCATATCATCAATACCTCGTCGATCGCCGGGCGTAAAACGTTTCCCGGACTGGGCGTATACTGCGCGACGAAGCACGCGGTTGCCGCCTTCTCGGATATTTTGCGTATGGAGCTGGCCCCTCAGTTCAACATTCGCGTCACCTCGCTTCAGCCGGGTGCCGTTGAAAGTGAATTATTCGAGCATATCAGTGACCAAAATTATCGTGCACAGATGGAACAGCTGAAGGAGAAGATGACGTTCCTGAAAGCCGATGATATCGCCGACTCGATTCTTTACGTATTGCAGGCACCGGAACATGTGGACGTGGCAGAGCTGTTTATTATGCCGACCGAACAGCCGTGGTAAGAGGGTGAAGCGGGTCAGGCTGGTGCCTGACCCGCTACGTTAGTTTGCAGAGGCCGTAGGTCTGATGGTGATTTCGGTGGTATCGACACTCTCAGGCGCCTCGATGATGTGGCGCACGGCGCGAGCGATATCAGCCGGTTTGAGAGCAATAGCCCGGTACGCATCCATCACCGCCATGGTTTCTTCGTGCGTGATGGTCGAGGCCAGTTCGCTTTCCACTACCCCAGGGTTGACGCAGGACACACGGATGTTCGAACTTTCCTGACGTAAACCATCGGAAATGGCCCGTACCGCAAATTTGGTCGCGCAATAGACGGCGGCCGTGGGCACGACGGACAAGGCACCAATCGAGCCTATATTGACGATCTGCCCCGAGCCCTGGGCTTCCATAATCGGCAAAACAGCACCAATACCCCACAGTACGCCCTTGATATTTACGTCAATGGTGCGCTCCCATTCATCCTGCTTGCCAGCCGAAAGCGGAGAGAGAGGCATAATGCCCGCGTTGTTAATAAGTACGTCAATGCGGCCCCACTTTTCCCGTGCTGCCTGAACGAAGGCGGCCATCGACTGGCGGCTGGTAACGTCTAATACCTGAGCCTCTGCCTCCCCTCCTGCGCTGCGGATTTCATCAGCCAGAGCGTGGATGCGATCCAGCCTGCGTGCACCCAGGAACACTTTTGCGCCAGCCTTGCCGAGCTCTCTGGCGATACCTTCTCCGATACCGCTGGAGGCGCCGGTAATTAAGATGACTTTGTTCATGTTTTACTCCTTCAGTTGAGTTCACTGCAATCATAGATACAGACCATTGTTTCTTGTATCCTGCCTTTACTGGACTCACTGGTTAGCAATGTTAAACAATGAAAATCGATCTTAATTTGTTACCGCTTTTTCTGGCGGTCGCCGAAGAACGCAGCTTCAGCGCTGCCGCCGGGCGCCTGGGCATAACCCGTTCCGCTGTCAGCCAGGGAATAAGACGTCTCGAAGATGGGTTTCAGACCCTGCTGGTGATGCGCACCACGCGCTCGGTAAGGCTCACCGAAGCGGGTGAACGGTTGCATAAATCGTTGCTGGGGCCCATCGCCAACATTGAGGCGGCCTTTGACGACGTCACCTCGGACAGCATACCGCGCGGACAGCTCAGGATCGCTGTCACCTCAATTGCGGAAGCGTTTCTTTCGGGCCCACTGCTCGCCTCGTTTACGGCCGCGCATCCTGCGGTATCGCTTGATGTTTTCGTGTCAGATGAGGAATTCGATATCGTGGCAGCGGGCTATGATGCTGGGGTGAGGCTGGGCGAAGTTATCGAAAAAGACATGATCGCTATTCCCCTTACGGGCCAGCAGCGTGAACGGGTGGTGGCTTCACCTTCCTATCTGGCGACACACAGCGCACCGACGCACCCCCGTGAACTGGTCGCTCATCGGTGTATCGGCTGGCGCCCTTCCCCGGACGTTGCCCCCTATCGCTGGGAGTTTGAGGAAGCAGGCGTCCCTTTCGATGTGGCAATTGAACCACAAATCACCACTAACGATCTGCGTCTTATGCTCAGCCTCGCGCTGGCCGGCGGTGGTATAACCTTTGCCACGGAGGACACCTTCACACCGTACATTGAATCAGGACAGCTGGTTTCCTTACTGGATGCGTTTCTTCCATCTTTTCCTGGTTTTTATCTCTATTTTCCCCAGCGCCACAATATGGCCCCCAAGCTCAGAGCCCTGATCGAGCACATCCGCCAGTGGCGACAGCTCCCCGCCACGCAGCCTACACTGCGTTAAATGGTTCCAACCCTGAATGCAGATTTTCCTCAATCTACTGCGTCCCTTTGATGAGCATCAACGACAGCACGTCATTACCATGGAAAATGACAACGGACACGATGGGCAGGACTTCACACAAGGATGGAACCTTAAAAATGTACAGACCAATAGTTGTTATCCTCTTTATTCTTTTGACATTAGCCGCCCTCGTGGAAATCGGCATAATTTCTTTAGGCTAATACCGATAGCCTCTGAAAGGCCACGCTTGCGGCCTTTTATTTATTAAACATGAGAAGAAAATACGTAATTTTTTTGAGTAGCAGAAATTAACCCGCCCGTTAAAATATATTTTATAAATGAGAAAGTTTTAAATATATCATACACCAGATATTTTACCCTAACTTAAACCACAATTAAGCAGCAATTAAACCTAACCAAAATTAGATATTTATCGCATATTATAATTATTAGTATCGCCCCACCAGCACCGTTTTAAGGGTTGCACCTTTTACGCCAAAACCCTTTATCCACGCGCCCTCATAGCTAACGAAATATATTCACGCTATCAATTAATCTCCCCTGCAATAGCCGCGTTGGGTTTACGAACACTTAATTTGCGTATTCAGACATTTATAGCTATATCATTTTTATAACGAAATAATTTAATACCTGCACAAATAATAAGGCTTATAAATCGCAAACATATAAATAAACAACTATTTCCTGTGTAAATAATTAGCTTTGCCCTGAGGTTGCCACTTTTAATCCTGGCGGGCATCGGTCGCGCTAAAGAAAGTAACGGTAAATCCTGTTTATTAAACAGTATTTTCGCCGGGAGCGCGTTCATCCCTTCAGAAACGATGGCTTTGTTTGACACGCCGTAACCAATCACTCTGCTGGAGTAATAACTGTATGAGCCAAATATCTGTTATATCTAAATTAACTGGCGTGGAAACGACCACGGAAGGGACACAGATAACACTCGATCACTCCTCAATCGTTAAGCTTAACGTGGATCGAGCCAACATCGCAGATTACTCCCGCAGCGGAAACGATCTGGTGATTACCCTCAATTCGGGCGAAGTGATTACCCTCAAGAATTTCTACGTTACTGATGCGCAGGGCGTAAGCCAGCTGGTGCTTGAAGAGAGTGACGGAGCGCTGTGGTGGATTGAAGATCCAACCGGTGCCGCGACCTATGAATCCATCGCCTCCACCGATGCATTACTGGCGGCGTCAGGGAGTGATGCTGGTGGCGCCGCTGCGTGGCCCTGGGTGCTGGGTGGCCTGGCCGCCGCAGGTGGGATTGCTATTGCGGCGGGAACCGGCGGTGGAGGTGGCGGAGATGACGATAACAACAACCCGAATCCCGGTAATCCGGGAAATCCTTCCGAACCTGATACTACGCCTCCGAATGCTCCCACTAATCTTCAGGTCTCACCTGACGGCAAAACCGTAACAGGTACGGCTGAACCGGGCAGCACGATTACCCTTAAAGATGCCGATGGCAACACCATTGGAACGGGCAAGGTCGGCAGCGACGGCAAATTTACTATCGATCTCGGTACGCCGCTCACCAACGGGGAGCAGATCACCGCCACGGCCACCGACCCGTCCGGCAATACCAGCCAGGGTGGTCAGGTCACAGCACCGGATCTCACCGCGCCGGATGCACCTGCCAATCTGGAGGTTTCGCCTGACGGCAAAACCGTCTCCGGTACGGCTGAGCCGGGCAGCACCGTGACACTGAAAGATGCCGATGGCAACACCATCGGAACGGGCAAGGCTGGCAGCGACGGGAAATTTACTATCGATCTCGGCACGCCGCTCACCAACGGGGAGCAGATCACCGCCACCGCCACCGATCCGTCCGGCAATACCAGCCCGGGCGTTCAGGTCACGGCACCGGATTCAACCGCGCCGGCTGCCCCCGAGATTGTCACCGTCAATGATAACGTGGGCACCGAGGCGGGCCCGCTGAGCAACGGACAACGCACGGACGATGCACGCCCGACGTTCAGTGGCATCAGTGAAGCTGGCACCGTTATTACCTTCTATGACAACGGCAAGCCGATCGGCACCGCCACGGCCGATGCTACCGGGAAATGGAGCTTTACCCCGTCGACCAACCTGTCTGAAGGAAACCACGCCATGACCACCACCGCGACCGATGCGGCAGGCAATACCAGCCCGGCGTCTACGGCGGTGACCTTCGTGGTGGATACGGTCGCACCAGGCGCCCCGGCCATCACCGGCATGACCGACGACGTTGCGCCCAATACCGGCGTGCTCGGAAGCGGAAGCACCACTAACGATCCGCGCCCGCAGCTCACCGGCACGGCGGAAGCGGGCTCTACGGTCACCATCTATGATAACGGCATTGCCATTGGCACAGCGGTTGTAGGCAGCAACGGAAGCTGGAGCTTTACGCCGTCGGTTAACCTGAGCGAAGGCAGCCACCAGCTTACCGTACGCGCCACCGACATCGCCGGTAACACCGGTCCGGCCTCGCCGGCCTTTACCGTAACGGTGGATGTCACCACCCCGCCGGTGCCGACAGGATTTATCGTTAACGATGACACCGGAGGGCTGAAAGGCACGATTACCGCCGGGCAGTTTACCGACGAGTCGCAGCCCCGCCTGACGGGCCGAGGAGAACCAGGCAGCACGATTACGGTTTACGATAACGGCGTTGCGATTGGCAGCACAACGGTTCTGCCGAACGGTACCTGGAGCATCACGCCGACAACGCCGCTGGCAGAGGGTGCACATTCGATTACCCTGCGCGAAACCGATGCGGCAGGCAACCAGAGCGGCCTGTCTCAGCCGATCAACTTTACCGTCGATCTTACGCCGCCAGACATGCCGGAGGCGACGCTCAATTCGACAGGCACGCAAATCACCGGTACTGCCGAGCCGGGCAGCAAAATTGTCATCACCAACAACGCCGGGGTGCAAATCGGGACCGCCACTGCCGACAGCAACGGCAACTACGTCGCCAACCTGAACCCTGCACAAGTGAACGGCGAGATCATCTCCGTGGTCGCCTCCGATGCCGCAGGCAACCAGAGTTCACCGGCGCTGGTTAACGCAGCGGACATCACCGCGCCTGCCGCACCGGGTAACCTGGTGGTGGCGGAAGACGGGGCAAGCGTCAGCGGAACCGCCGAGCCAAACAGCACGATTATTATTAAAGCGCCGGACGGTACGATCATCGGCCAGGCCACCGCCGGTCCGGACGGCACCTTTACCATCCCGATTTCGCCAGCCCAGACCAACGGCGAAGCCCTTGCAGTGACGGCCACCGACGGCAGCGGCAACACCAGTCCGTCCGGCTTTGCCGACGCGCCAGACAGCACGCCACCGCTGGCACCGGAAAACGTGGTGATCTCTGCCGACGGCACCACGGTAACCGGTACAGCCGAGCCGGGCAGCACCGTCACCATTCGTGAAAATGGCGTTAAGGTCGGGGAAGCGGTCGCCGACGATCAGGGTAATTTCAGCGTTGATCTGATCCCGCCGAAAGCCAACGGCGAAGCCCTGACCGCAGATGCCACCGATACCGCCGGAAACACCGGCCCGACCGCGCCGTTTGACGCGCCGGACATCACCGCGGCACAAACCCCGGTCATCACAGGCGTGGAGGATGATGCGCTCGACGTCACCGGTCCTGTCAGCCAGAACGGTCTCACCAACGACAAAACCCCGACCATCAACGGAACGGGCGAGCCCGGCACAACGATCACCCTCTACAGCGGCACCACTGAAATCGGCACCGCAGTGGTTGGGCCTGACGGCCAGTGGTCCATCACGCTGGAAACGGATCTTCCCGACGGCGGGCACGTGCTGACGGCGACGGCGGTTGACGCCAACAATAACCTCAGCGGGACATCGAACACCTGGAGCATCACGGTGGATACCGCCGCGCCGGGCGCTCCAGCCATTACGCAGGTCATTGATGACGTACCGGGCCGCACGGGGCCGCTCGACAACAACCAAATCACCAACGACACGCTCCCGACGCTGAACGGTACCGGCGAGCCGGGCTCCACCGTGACGATCCGCCTGGACGGACAGGATATTGGTACTGCCATTGTGAACAACGGCGGCGCATGGACCTTCACGCCCACTACCGCATTAGGGAACGGGCAGCATACGTTCACCGTCGTCGCGAGCGATGCGGCCGGCAACACCAGCGCATCATCACCCGGCTTTACCTTTACCGTCGATACCACTCCGCCACCGGCGGCCACCCTTGACACCGTCTCCGATAACATCGGCACTGTGCAGGTTCCGCTTAACAGCGGGGATACTACCGATGACACGCTGCCGCAGCTGCAGGGAACCGCACCGGAAGGCACCACCATCACTATCTATGACGGGACCACCCTGCTCGGCACGGCCGTGCTTGACGGTAGCGGCGGCTGGAGCTTTACGCCAACCACGCCGCTGACGGACGGCCCGCATTCGCTGACGGTCCACGCGACGGATGAGGCGGGTAATACCACCATCTCGCCACCGTTTGAGCTGGCGATCGACACGACCGCGCCTGCAACGCCGGATATTCCTGAGATCACCGTGAACCCGGACGGCGCCACACCGGGGACGGCTCTGAATCCTGGGGAGACCACCCGCGATACCACACCAACCCTGAGCGGCTCGGGCACGCCGGGAGATACCGTAAGCATTTACGATGGCGCAACCAAAATAGGTGAAGCCGAGATCGATGGCGACGGTAACTGGAGCTGGACACCGGAAGATCCGCTCCCTGACGGCACCTACGATCTCTCCCTGACGGTGACCAATCAGGACAGCGCCGGGAACGAAAGCGCACCGTCCACGCCGGTGACCATTACCATTGATACCGACGCGCCGGGCCAGCCGGGGATCCCGACGGTGACAGACAGCGTAAGCCAGATCACCGGGCCAGTGGACAACGGCGGAACCACCAACGATCCGCGCCCGGTACTGAGCGGCACCGGTACGCCGAATGACGTCATTACCATCTATGACCAGGTGGGTACAGGCGAGCCGCAGGCCGTGGGCAGCGTCACGGTGGACGGTAGCGGTAACTGGAGCTGGCGTCCTGAGAGCAACATTGGCGAAGGGACGCACCAATACACGGCGACCGCCACCGATGAAGCCGGCAATGAATCTCTGCCATCAACCGGTATCACGATAACGGTCGACACCCTCGCCCCGGATACCCCGCTCATCGGTTCCATTGGCGGCGCTCAGAATGGAGGCTCAACCAACGATAACACACCTGTCATTGGCGGAGGCGGCACGACCGGCGAAACGGTGATTATCTACAACAACGGCGTGGAAGTGGATCGCGTTGAAATCGCCAATGGCGAGTGGTCATACACCCTGCCGACACAAACCGATGGCCCGCTGAATATCACCGTCGCCGCGGTGGACGACGCGGGTAACCTGAGCCCGGTCAGCCCGGTCTTTAGCGTGACGGTCGATACGCAGGCACCGACCGTGCCGCAAATTGACGCCGTCTCTGACAGCCAACTGACCAACAGCGTGCTTTACACCCGCGACGGTACCCCAACCCTCACCGGGATTGGCGAGCCGGGTTCGAGCATAACCGTTTCTGTTGATGGCACGCCGTCTCCGGTGGTCGTGGTGGTTCAGCCGAACGGGACATGGTCCTGGACAGCCGACCCCGCGCTTGCGGAAGGGCCGCACACCTTCTCGGTTGCCGCAAGTGACGCGGCGGGGAATACCTCCGCCAGCTCCGGCGATCTCAGCGTGACGGTGGATACGCTGCTTCCTGCAACGCCAACCAATATCACCATTGCCGCAGAGGGCACGCCGCTGACCGGTACGGCAGATGACGGAACCACGGTGACGGTGCGTGACGCCGGCGGCAATATCATCGGGACCGGGGTCGCGACGGGAGGCATCTTCTCCATCGCCCTCTCCCCGGCCCAACTGGATCCCGCGACGCTGACGCTGTTCGCCACGGACGCCGCAGGTAATGCAAGCCCGACAACCACCTTTGACGTACCGGACTCCCCGCTTATTCTGCCAGCGGTGCCGGTGATTACGGCAATCAACGATGACGCCGATCCCGTCACTGGCGATGTGAAAGATAAAACCACCAATGACACCACGCCTACCCTTACCGGCACCGCCGATCCGGGTAGCGTCATCACCATTTATCTGGATGGGGCGCTGGTTCCGCTGACCGAAATTGTTGCGGATACAGACGGCAACTGGAGCTACACGCCGCTGCTGCCGCTCGCGGAAGGCCCACACACCTTCGCCGTCACCGCCACGAATACCGGCACCGGCGCGACCAGCGGGCAGTCGCCGATCGCGACCGTCACCGTCGACCTCACCGATCCGACCGCACCAGCCATCGGTGCGGTGACCGATGACGTAGGCCCGGTCACCGGCCCAATCGCTGACGGGCAGAGCACCAACGACAACCGTCCTACCCTGACCGGAACAGGCACGGCCGGGGACACCATTACGGTGTACGATGACGGCGACCCGCTGGGCACCGTTGTTGTCGGTCCGACCGGCACCTGGAGCTACACGCCGCCTGCGCTGGACGACGGCAGCCACACCCTGACCGTGACCGCCACCGACCCGGCAGGCAATGAGAGCGCCCCGTCGGCCGGGATCACCATCGTTGTCGACACCGTCTCTACCACGCCGGTGATTACCAGCGTGACGGATAACGCAGGCAATGCGGCAACGCCTGTCCCAAGCGGCGATCCAACCAACGACACTACGCCAACCCTGACCGGTAGCGCCGAGCCGAACAGCGTCGTCGCCATTTTTGATGGCGCTACGCAAATTGGTACGGTGGCAGCAGACGGCACCGGTGCCTGGACATTTACCCCTGAAACCGCCCTCGGCGAAGGGACGCATGACTTTACCGTCAGAGCGACGGATCCGCAGGGCAACGTCAGCCAGCCGTCCAACGCCTGGAGCGTCGAAATCGATCTGACTGCGCCACAGGTGCCGACGATCGTTACGGTCAGCGACAACGCCCCGGGAGGCGCAACCGGCCCGCTTACCGCCGGGCAGGTGACCAATGACACCACGCCAACCCTCAGCGGCACCGGCCAGGCGGGTACCATCATTCACGTGCTTAATAACGGCGTGGAGATTGGCACCACCACGGTCGACGGCAGCGGCAACTGGACCTTTACGCCGGATCCGGTACTGACGGACGGGACGTATAACCTGCGCGTTAACGCCAGCGATGATGTCGGAAACGTCTCCGCCAACTCGCCAGTGTTCGCCTTTACGGTGGATACCGCCGGGCCTGCGGCCCCGGTGGTTACCACGGTAATAGACGATGTCAGCCCGGGAACGGGAACCCTCGCCAGCGACGGCTCCACGAACGACACACGTCCAACCTTCAACGGTACGGGGGAAGTGGGCGCAACGGTACACGTTATTGTCGATGATGTGGAAATCGGCACGGCGGTCGTCAACGCCCAGGGTAACTGGACCTTCACGCCGACCACTGAACTGGGCGAAGGGCCGCACGTTATTACCTTCAACGCCACCGATGCCGCAGGCAATACCGGGGTCATCTCACCACCGTTCAACCTGACGGTGGATACCTCGGTGCCTGAGGCACCGGTCTTTACCCCGGCCACTGACGATGCTGGTACCGTGCTGGGCCCGGTCGCCTCGGGACAAAGCACAGATGACAGCACGCCAACACTGAACGGCACCGCGGCGGCCAACGCGACCATCACCATTTATGAAAGTGGCCGTGAAGTGGGTACCGCCGTGGCGGACGCAAACGGCGTATGGAGCTTTACCACCGGTACGCAGGCAAACGGCAGCCACACCTGGACCGCCACGGTAACCGATGCCGCGGGCAACGTCAGCCCTGCCTCACCAGGCTTTACGCTGGTGGTAGATACGGCTGCGCCTGTCGCGCCGGTTATCACCCAGGCGATTGACGACGTTGGCACCATCACCGGGGCAATAGGTTCCGGCCAGACCACCAACGATCCTCTCCCGCGTCTGGTGGGGACCAGCGAGCCGCTGGCCACCGTGAATATTTATGAGGGCACGACGCTGGTGGGCACCGGTACTGCCGATGCCGATGGCAACTGGACCGTCGATATCACCGTGCCGCTGGACAGTGGGTCACACACCTTTACCGCAGAAGCAACGGATCAGGCGGGTAACACCAGCACGTCGTCCGCCGACTTCAGCCTGACCATTGACACCACACCGCCAGCGCTGCCGGTGCTGACCAGCATCACCGACGATGTCGGTAACGCCGCTGCGCCTGTCGCCAACGGCGGGTTAACCAACGACGCGCGGCCAACGCTCACCGGTACGGCAGAAGCCGGCGCAACGGTCACCATCTTTGATAATGGGGTACAGATTGGCACCGCAGTCGCCACCGGCGGCGCGTGGAGCTTTACGCCTTCCACCCCGCTGGCTGACGGGCCGCATAATCTGACCTTCTCCGCTACCGACGCGGTGGGCAACGCCAGCGCGCAGACCGGCGGTTACACCATTAATGTGGATGCCACCGCCCCTGTCGCACCGGCAATCACCTCGATTGAGGATGATGTGGGGACCGTCACCGGACCTGTTACTGGCACCAACCCAACCAACGATACCCGTCCGACCTTAAACGGTACGGCAGAAGCCAATACCACCGTACGTATTTACGACGGCACGACGCTGGTGGGGACCGTCACTGCCGATGCCAACGGCAACTGGACGCTGCCGCAAACCAGCACCACGCTGACGGAAGGCGCGCATAACTTCACCGCAACCGCCACCGATGCCGCGGGCAATACCAGCGTGGCTTCACCGATTATCACGATTAACGTTGACCTGACGCCGCCACCAGCCCCAACCGGGCTGGCGGTGATCACCAACGGGACGCAGGTCACCGGTACAGCGGAAGCGGGAAGCACCGTCACCATCACCAGCAGCACCGGAACCGTGCTTGGTACCGCCGTCGCGGACGGCAGCGGAAACTTCAGCGCCACCCTCACCCCTCCACAGACCGGCGGGGAGTCACTGATTGTCTTTGCTACCGATAAGGCCGGTAACGCGGGTATCACCACCTCCGTGATTGCCCCGATCACCACAATCCCGAACGCGCCTGTTATCGCCAATATTGACGATAATGTTGGCACGGTGACGGGCAACCTGACCAACGGGAATACCACCGATGACACCACGCCAACCCTGAGCGGCACGGCGCAGCCGAACACGACCATCACCCTCTATAACAACGGGGTGCTGATGGGCACGGTCACCGCGAATGCCAGCGGCAACTGGAGCTTCACCACGCCGGTGCTGAGCGAAGGCCCGCATGCCTTCACCGCCACGGCGAGCAACGGCTCGGGCACCAGCCCGATTTCCACGTCAACCACCGTCATTGTCGATCTCACTGCGCCAACGGCTCCAACCGGGACCTTCAACGCAGACGGCAGCGTACTGACCGGTAGCGCTGAAGCGGGCAGCACCGTCACCATCCGCCTGGCGGATAATTCAACGGTCACCGCCACGGCGGACAGCAACGGTTCCTGGAGCTACACCTTCCTCAATAAACAGACGGAAGGTCAGACGCTGCAAATCACCGCCACCGATGCGGCAGGCAACGTTTCGCTGCCCGGCTCAGCCCTTGCGCCGGTGGTGCCGCTCTCTGCCAGCACCAACGCTGAAGAACTGGCGCTCACGACCACCGCCACGGTGACCAATTCGCAGTACAGCGACTATGGTTTCCTGCTGGTAGGCGCCTTAGGTAACGTGCTGACGCTGCTCGGCAACGACACCGCGCAGGTAGGTTTCACCGTCGGCAACGGCGGCAGTGCGGATATTGCCGTGAACGCCAACGCCACGGGTGCCGTTCTTTCCCTGCTCAATACCCTTGAGCTGGTGGTACAGCGCTTCGACGCCGCCAATAATACCTGGACTACCGTGGTCGATACCGGGCAGCCGCAGTTCGCTGACCTGTTGACCCTCGGCGCGACGGGGGTGTCGCTGAACCTGACCGGGCTGGCGAATGGTCAGTATCGCGTCCTGAGCTACAACACTAACCTGCTGGCAACCGGCTCTTACACCAGCCTCGATGTGGCGGTGAAAGAGACCAGCGCAGGCACCGTGTCCGGCGAGACCAGCGTTGTCGGGAACGTCATCACTGACGTGGATCCAACCGCAGGCAGCGACAACGCCCCGGCGGGCACCACCGTCACTACGGTCACCAACGCCCAGGGCACCACCACCAGCGTTACGGCTGACGGCACGGTGATTCAGGGGCAATACGGCACGCTGACCATCAACCTGGACGGCAGCTATACCTATAACCTGACCAACACCAGCGCCGCCGTCATTGGCCGCACGGAGAACTTTACCTACACCATCACCCACAACGGCACCAGCGCCTCGGCAAATCTGGTTCTGTCGCTGGGCGAAGGCACTACCAGCAGCGGGATCGTGGCCGTGGACGATACCGCCTCGCTGACCTTCGACACCACCGTGGAGGCGATCAACAACGGCACCTCGTCGCAGGGCGGCTTTACCCTGGTGGGGATCAACCTTGGCAATACCCTGGGGCTGAACCTGCTGGACGATCTGGCCAACCCGATCATTTATAACGTGGAAGAAGGCACCACCCGCACCATGACCGTTCAGGCCTCCGTGGGCGGCGTCGCGCTGGCCTCGGTGTTCGACCTCTACATCTATAAGTTCAACAATGCGACGCAGACCTTCGAGCAGATGCGCGTTGAACCCGGCTGGCTGCGCGCGCCGCTGCTGGGCGGCACCTCCCCGCAGCTGACGTTGAACCTGCCCGCTGGCGAGTACCTGTTCCTGCTCAATACGGCGGCGGGGATCACCGCGCTGACGGCCTACACGCTGAACGTCTTGCAGGATCATGTCTACAGCGTGGCAAGCGTGAGCGAGAGCACGACCGGGGATGTGCTGGCGGATGATATTGCGCCAGCAGGTACCGTGGTCTCCGACGTTAACGGCGTGGCGGTGAACAGCAGCGGCCTGACGGAGATCACCGGCGAGTACGGTACGCTGCGGATCAACGCAGCCGGGGAGTACACTTACACCCTGGACAGCGGAGTCGGCGCTGACAGCATCAGCACCCCAGATACCTTCGTCTACACCATCACCGCGCCGAACGGCTCGAAAGACACGGCATCGCTGAACATCACCCCGACCGCGCAGCCAATGGACGCGGTGAACGATGTCAGCACGGCGATGGACGTGAACTCGGTGCACCGCACCGCCGCATACTCGGATACCACCGTCGGGTCGGCGAGCTGGAACGCCGCGCTGCTTGCCTCAACCCAGGGCAGCGGAAGCGGGACCTTCGTGGTGGATCCTAATACTGCACTGCATAACGTGGTTCTGTCGTTTAACGTCGCCTCGCTGCTGACCCTTACCGGGTTAACGGTCGACTGGACGCTGACCAACGGCACCACCACCCTCAGATCCGGCTCATTTAACGGCGGGCTGCTGCTGGGCGGCAGGGCGACGATCAACCTGACGGGCCTCGATCTGGAAGCGGGAACCTATACGCTGAACTATACCGGCAGAATGGGACCGCTCGGGGTGGGAAATATCACCGTTACCCCAAGCGTCACCGGGACCAGCTACTCCCTGTCGCAGTTTGACGCCACGGGCACCCACACCGTTGACGGCAATATCTTCGACGGCACCGGCTCCGCGGGCGCGATGGACCAGCTGCACTCGGTGGATACCCGTCTCAGCATTACCGGCTACGACGGCGTAACCACCACGCTGGATCCTTACACCGGCAGCACGCAGGTAAATATCACGGGTCACTACGGCACGCTGGCGATTGCCGCAGACGGCAGTTACACCTACACACTCAACCCGGGGATATCGTTCTCTACCATTACCAGCAAGGAGGTCTTTAACTACACCCTGACCGACGCCAACGGTACCCGGGATACCGCCTCGCTGACCATCAATATGGCACCGAAATTTGTCAGTTCGGAACATAACGATGTGATTAGCGGCACGGCCTACGGCGACACGCTGATTTATCAGGTGTTGAACGCTACGGCGGGTAACGCCACCGCAGGTAACAGCACGGGTGACCACTGGACGAACTTCTCCCTGTCGCAGGGAGACAAGATCGACATTGGCGATCTGCTGGTGGGCTGGAACGGTAGCGCGTCGACGCTGGGGAACTATGTCTCTGTTTCACAAAGCGGTAACAATACTGTGATCTCCATCGACCGTGACGGCACGGGAGCCGCCTACACTAAATCTACGCTCGTTACGCTGGACAATGTTCAGACCACCTACGACGAGCTTGTAAACCAGCAACACATCATTACCTGATAGCACCTGCAAGAAATGACCCGGGCGCGCACAGCGCCCGGGCATAAACAATAAAGCAGTACTTTTTTATTAGGGACAAGACATGGGAAAGAAGATGCCTTACTGGTGACTCTCGTGCTGCCTGATATCTGTGCCCGCTATCGCGGCAAACCCTGCGGCGATGATTAATACCGGACAATTAAGCGAAACGCAGGAACTCCCCTCTTTAAATGGCCGCGTGGCGCCCGTAGCCAGCAAAGCCGCCCCCGGCACGCTACAGCTGGATGAAGCCGTAAACCGCGCCGTGACCTGGCATCCGGCCATCAGTGAAGCCGTCGGCAAACTCTATCAGCAGAGCGAAAATGTGGACGTCGCCAAATCGAAATATTATCCGCAAATTAACGCCGGCATGGATAACGGCTATAGCCACGACGGCGACGATAATGGCTTTACCCCCTCGCTGGTGCTTTCTCTTTCGCAAATGCTTTACGACTTCGGCAAAGTCGCAAGCCAGGTGCGCGCCGAAAACGCGGGCGTCGCCCAGCAGCAGGCCAACGTGCTGGTGAGCATCGACACTATCGCCCACGATACCGCCATCGCTATGGTGCAGGTGCAGACCTGGCAGCAGATGGTCGAGACCGCTAAAGAACAGCTGGACGCCCTGACCTCCATCGGCACACTGACGAAGCTGCGTAATGACGAAGGCGCCACGTCGCTCTCTGACGTGGTGCAGACCGATGCCCGTATCGAAGGCGCGCGAGCGCAGCTGATGCAGTATCAGGCCAGCCTCGACAGCTCACGCGCCACGCTGATGAGCATGCTGGGCTGGGACGGCCTGAACGCGGTCAGCAATGAATTTCCGCAAAGTCTGGCCCGCAGCTGCGATATTGCCGAGCCGGACGATCGCCTGGTACCCTCGGTTTTAGCGGCCTGGGCGCAGGCTAACGTCGCGCAGGCCAATCTCGACTATGCCAACGCGCAGATGACCCCTACCGTCTCGCTGGAGCCGGAAGTCCGCCACTATCTTAACGACCGTTACTCAGGCAACGAAACGCGGGACCGCACCCAGTACTCCGCGTGGGTAAAAGTGCAGATGCCGCTCTATCAGGGCGGCGGCCTCACCGCCCGGCGTAACGCCGCCGGACACGCGGTGGAATCGGCCCAGTCCACCATTCAGCGCACCCGTCTTGAGGTGCGGCAAAAACTGCTGGAAGCGCGCAGCCAGGTGATGAGCCTGATGAGCACGCTTCAGATCCAGGGCCGCCAGGAAGCGCTCAGCGCCCGTACCCGCGAGCTGTATCAGCAGCAGTATCTCGATCTTGGTTCCCGCCCGCTGCTCGACGTGCTCAACGCCGAGCAGGAGGTGTATCAGGCGCGCTTTACCCAGCAGCAAACCGCCGGACAGCTCCGCCAGCTTCAGCTGAACTGTCTCTACCAAACCGGGCGCATACGTCAGGCGTTCGATCTTGAAAACCGCACCATCCAGACCGTGGAGATCCAGCCATGAAGCAACGCGATATTCCGCAGGGTGAAAACATGACGGATGAGGCGCTGGAGCAGTGGGCGCAGGCGTTTGGCTATGTGGCGACGCGCTATCGCGTTGCCTGCTCGCCAGGCTCGCTGATCGCGGGCGCGCCGTGGCTGAAAGGCAAACCGATGGTGCCCGCGCTGACGCAGCTCGCCCGTGAAGCCGGGCTGACGTTCCAGCTGCTGACGGCCGATCAGCACGCCATCAACAGCTGGCGTCTGCCGGTGGTGGTAGAGCTAAACGACGGTAAAATCGGCGTGATCGACAATTTCGACGGCGAGGATACGCTTGAGGTCAGCTTTTTCGACGACAACACGCACACCAACCGCCTGTCGATGAGTGCGATGCTGCCTGCCATCCGCCACGTCATCGCCCTGCGTCCGCTGGCGGCGCTGAAGGACAGCCGCGTGGACGCCTATATCTCAAAATACCGCCCGGACTGGCTCTACCGGCTGGTGATGCGCGACCTTCGCCCTTACAGCTGGGTGATGCTGGCGGCGCTGTTTATCAACGTGCTCTCCCTCTCCGGCATTGTCTTTTCCATGCAGGTGTATGACCGGGTGATCCCCGCCCAGTCCTACCCGACGCTCTACGTACTGACCATTGGGGTACTGATCGCCACGCTGTTTGGTTTTGTGCTGCGCGTGGCGCGCGGGCACATTATGGATCTGCTGGGCAAACGCTCGGATATGCGCGTCTCGGATCGGGTCTTCGGCCACGCGCTGCGGCTACGCCATAGCGCCATTCCGCGCTCCACCGGCAGCTTTATCTCCCAGCTGCGCGAGCTGGAGCAGATCCGCGAGATGGTCACCTCCTCCACCATTTCCACCATCGTCGATCTGCCGTTCTTTATCCTGTTTGTGATTGTGCTGGCGATCATCGCCCCGCAGCTGGCGTGGATCGCCCCGGTGGCGGCGGTGATCATGGTCCTGCCTGGCCTGCTGCTGCAAAAGAAGCTGGCGGAGCTGGCGAAGCAGTCGGCGCATGAATCTACCCTGCGCAACGCGGTGCTGGTGGAGAGCGTGCAGGGGCTGGAGGACATCAAGCTGATGCAGGCGGAGAACCGCTTTTTGCAGCAGTGGAACAGCTATATCCAGATCACCGCCGAATCCGGCCTGCGCACCCGCGAACTGACGCAGAACCTGATCAGCTGGGGGATGACCATTCAGAGCCTGGTCTATGCCGGGGTGATCGTGGTGGGCGCGCCGATGGTGATCGACGGCACCTTAACCACCGGTTCGGTGGTGGCCGCCTCGATGCTCGCCTCACGGATGATCGCCCCGATGGCGACGCTGTGCGGCGTGCTGGCCCGCTGGCAGCAGGTGAAGGCGGCCAAAGAGGGGCTGGACAGCATTATGCAGCTGCCGACCGAGAACCAGCGCGAAGAGACGCCGATCCGCCAGGACGTGCTGCGCGGCCACTATCTTTTCGAGCAGGCGCAGTTCCGCTATCACCCGGAAGATCCCCGCATGGCGCTGCGCATTAACCGCCTGGAGATCAAAGCGGGCGAAAAAGTGGCGATCCTCGGGCGCAACGGCGCGGGTAAATCAACCCTGTTGCAGGCGATGGCGGGCGGGATGGATCTGGCGGGCGGTGAACTGCGGCTCGACAACCTCAGCCTGCCGCATCTGGACGTGGCTGACGTGCGGAGAAACGTCGGCTTTATGACCCAAAACGCCCGGCTGTTTTACGGCACCCTGCGCGAGAACATCACGCTCGGCATGCCCCGCGCCACCGATGAAGAGATCTTCGAGGTGCTGGAGATGTGCGGCGCGGCCAGCTTTGTGCAGAAGCTGCCAAAGGGGCTGGATTACCCGATTATGGAAAATGGCGTCGGGCTGTCCGGCGGGCAGCGGCAGTCTATTCTGCTGGCGCGGATGCTGCTGCGCGACCCGAATATCGTGCTGATGGATGAACCGACCGCCTCCCTTGATGAACATACCGAGCGGGAATTTATTCAACGTCTCGGGGCGTGGCTCGGCAACCGCACGCTGGTTGTCGCGACCCACCGCGTGCCGGTACTGGAGCTGGTGGAGCGCGTGGTGGTACTCAAAGATGGCATGCTGGTGATGGACGCGCCAAAAGCGCAGGCGCTGAACAACAGCCGTATGCAGCAACAGCAGCAGGCAACCGGACGGGAGTGGAATAATGAAAATCAATCAGCGTGACGTTGCCGCAGTAGAAGATCTGGATAACGCGCTCGACTCCGAGAGCGGTTATACCGGTGCCCGGCGCATCGTTTTCTTCTCCCTGCTGATGTTTGTGGTGCTCGGCGTCTGGGCGTGGTTCGGGGTGCTGGATGAAGTCTCAACCGGCACCGGAAAAGTGATCCCCAGTTCACGCGAGCAGGTATTGCAGTCGCTGGATGGGGGGATCCTCACCGAGCTGAACGTACACGAAGGGGATCAGGTGCAGGCCGGACAGGTGCTGGCGCGGCTGGATCCTACCCGCTCGGAATCTAACGTCGGCGAAAGCGCGGCGCGTTACCGCGCGTCGCTGGCCTCCAGCGTGCGCCTGTACGCCGAGGTGAACGATCTCCCGCTGAAATTCCCGCCTTCCCTGGCGAAATGGACCGACCTGACCGCCGCAGAAACGCGGCTTTACAACTCTCGCCGCGCCCAGCTGGAGGATACGCAGCGTGAACTCCGCTCCGCGTTAGCGCTCGCCAATAAAGAACTGGCGATCACTCAACGGCTGGTGAAAACCGGTGCCGCCAGCCACGTGGAAGTGCTACGCCTGCAACGGCAGAAAAGCGACCTGGAGCTGAAGCTCACCGACGTACGTTCCCAGTATTACGTGCAGGCCCGTGAAGCGCTGTCGAAGGCCAACGCCGAGGTGGATATGGTGTCAGCGATCCTGAAAGGCCGCGAGGATTCCGTTACCCGCCTGACGGTGAAGTCGCCGGTGCGCGGGATCGTGAAAAACATCAAGGTGACCACCATCGGCGGCGTCATACCGCCCAACGGCGAGTTAATGGAAATTGTGCCGGTGGACGATCACCTGCTGATTGAAACCCGCCTCTCGCCCCGGGATATCGCCTTTATCCATCCTAATCAGGAGGCGCTGGTGAAAATCACCGCCTACGATTACGCGATTTACGGCGGGCTGCACGGAGTGGTGGAGACCATTTCCCCGGACACCATTCAGGACGAAGCGAAGCCGGAGGTGTTCTACTACCGTGTATTCATTCGCACCAGCCAGGATTATCTGGTGAACAAGGCGGGCAGGCACTTTTCGATTGTGCCGGGGATGATTGCGACGGTGGATATTAAGACCGGGGAGAAAACGGTGCTGGATTATCTGATTAAGCCGTTTAACCGGGCGAAGGAGGCGCTGAGGGAGCGGTAGTCAAACGCCGGGTGGCGGCTTCGCCTTACCCGGCCTACACCGCTGTTCCGAGTGATGAGGATCCAACACACCTAACATGATCTCCATTACCAATCTGCTATAGTAGCCCAAATTCATTTTTCAGGAAGAAATCATGCGCCAACGAACCATTGTTTGCCCCATCATCCAGAATGACGGAGCCTACCTGCTATGTAAAATGGCCGACGATCGCGGTGTATTCCCCGGTCAGTGGGCACTCTGCGGTGGTGGAATGGAACCAGGCGAAACCATGGAACAGGCGCTGCGCCGTGAAGTCCGTGAGGAGCTGGGCGACGCGCTGGACATTATCGACGTCAAGCCCTGGGCTTTTCGCGATGACATCAGGGTCAAAACTTACGCCGATGGTACCACCGAGGAAATTTATATGATTTATCTGATCTTCGACTGCATCAGCGCCAATCGGGATGTTACGTTTAACGACGAGTTTCAGGAGATCGCCTGGGTTTATCCGGAATCGTTAAGAGAGCTGGATCTCAACGAGGCCACGCGCATTACCTTTACGCAAAAGGGCCTTCTTTAATCGCCCACTGCCCCGGCGTTTTACCGGTCCACGTTCTGAAAACTTCAATAAATGCGCTGACGCTGCTGTATCCGCACGAGAGCGCAATCCACCCCACCGGCTTCCCCGCCGCCAGCCACTCCATCGCCTGCATGACGCGCGCCAGCTGGCGCCAGTTGACGAAGTTCATCCCCGTCTCCGCGCTAAACCGCCGGTTGAATGTACGTACGCTCATCCCGGCACGGCTGGCATGGCTTTCCACCGTCTGATTATCATCGACGGATTGCAGCAGTTTCCTGACCACATTTTTCAGCCGGGGATCGGTCGGTACGGGCAGATAAAAGCGGACCTGAGACGCCAGAGCCAACTCCTCCAGCAGCAGGATGAGCTTTCGGGGATCGTATTCACTCCCGGCAACGCTTAAACGGGAAAACAGTGCATCGGTAAAATCGTCAGACTCGAAAAGCGTGGCCTTTTCCGGAAGCCCTTCACAATGGGCAGGGTCAAGATAGACAGCGCAACCTTCAATCGCGCTTTCCGAAAAGGCAGCGTGCTGCTGACCAGGCGGGATCCAGCCGATATGTTTTGCGGGTACCACCGAACGCCCCAGCGGCGTCTCAATCACCAGCAGCCCCGCAGCAATGCGCCAGAGCTGGCCGGCATGATGGCTGTGCCACGGGGTGTGATAGCCACCGGGATGAACAAGCCTCTCAGTTGTCAGCATGAATTTGACCGAAAATCGTTATTCTTCGACTTATTACAGAAACTACGCCTTATGCTGTCAAGGATAATAGCGGCTCAACATCACGAGGAGCTAAAATGACCATCATTACATCCCTGATAAACCAGCCCGACAACACCGCGCAGCGCGAGCAAATGGCCTGTCTGTTAACCCGCTTATTCAATGGCAATGTAGATCCGGCAGAGGTGTTTACGCCCGATTACCAGCAGGTTACGGACGGTCACATGCTTGATTATCAGGGATTTATGAAACACCTGAACCATGTGCGTGCGCAGATCCGCGAGATTACGTTTACCGTGGAAGCGTTATGTTGCCATAACGAATGTGTGGCAGACCGGCACAGAGTGGCCGTGACATATCCGGATGGTCGCCAGGCAGAATTAGAGGTGTATATGTTTGCCACGCTGCGCGAGGGGAAAATTTGTCGGATCCATGAAGTCACACAGGCGCCAGACGGCGATGCATTTGACCGCACCCTCGCCCACGCCACGCAATAACCTTACCCTACACGGGAACAGCGCATAACGGCATCTGCCATTATGCGCATCCGCTTACAGGGAAATTTTCAGACGTCGAACCGCTTCTTTAAGCTGCTCATCCGTTGGGGTAACGAAAGACATGCGCAGCGTGGTGTGGTCCGGCTCGTTGCAGTAGAAGAACTCACCCGGCACAAACACGACGCCGTTGCTCAACGTTTTTTCCAGCCATTTCGTCGTATTGATGCCGTTATTCATTTTCGCCCACAGGAACATGCCGCCCTTTGGCTTGTGGAACGACATCACATCGCCCAGCTCCGCTTCCAGTTCACTGGCAAAGGTCTGGTATTTCTGGCGATAGGCTTCGCGGATCATTTTAATCTGATTCGCCAGACGACCGGTTTTCAGATATTCGTACGTCATCAGCTGCGACAGCGTGCTGGTGTGCAGATCGGTGGTTTGCTTGAGGTTCACCACCGCACGCTTCAGCCACTCCGGCACCAGCACCCAGCCCACGCGGGTGCCCGGCGCGAGGATTTTAGAGAAGGTGGAGGTGTACACCACGTTATCCTCATTGCCGATATCTTTGGCATGAGCAATCAGCGGGCGGAACGCTTCCTCGGTATAGTTGATTTCGCTGTACGGATCGTCTTCGATAATCACGAAGTCATAGCGCTTCGATAATTCCACCAGCTGTTTACGACGCGCCTCGGAGAGCGTCACGCCGCCCGGGTTACCAAAGGTTGGCACGATATAAACCGCTTTGATGGTTTTGGTTGCCACCAGCGCTTCAAGTTCATCTACTTTCATGCCGTCGCCGTCGGTGCCGACGGATTCAAAATTCGCCTGTGCCAGGCCAAAGACCTGCAACGCAGCGAGGTAGGTCGGACGCTCAACGACGACCGTATCGCCCGGGTTAATTAACGCACGCGCCAGCACGTCAAGCGACTGTTGAGAGCCGGATGTAATGACCACGTCATCGGCTTTACAGGCGATGCCGCGACCTTCACAGATGCGTTGGATCTCTTCGCGCAGCCCCGGGACGCCTTCCGTCAGGCCGTACTGGAACGCTTCGCCAAAATGCTGAGACAGCACGGCATCAGCGGCAATTTTTAAACCTTCATGATCGAACAGATCCGGGTTTGGAATACCGCCCCCCAGCGAAATCACGCCTGCCATTTTGCTATGTTTTAATAATTCACGGATGGCAGAGGATTGCAGGCCCTGCGCGCTGCTGGCGAGTTTGTTTGCAGACATTCTTTACTTACCTTCTTTTTTTATATTGTGCCCAATCTTAACAGAATATGGGCAATAAATTCCGTTAGCTTAGGCAGCGGACGCAAATCCTGGCGCCACAATAAATGCACCGGCCTCGGCGCGGGCGTAAACGCTTCCAGAACCCGAACCAGCCTGCCGTTTGCCAGCTCTTCAGCCACCAGCACTTCCGGTTGCAGCAATAGTCCTGCCCCGGCTCGCGCCGCCATGCGTAAGCCGTAGCCGTCATTGCATCGTAAGACGGCATCACGCTTCCAGCGCACCTCGCCTTCCACACCGGGCAGCCGCCACTCGTTACGCGCCGTCCATACCGTGTGCGACAGACACAGGTGATCCACCAGATCGGCTGGCGTTTGCGGCGTACCGTGACGCGCCAGATATTCCGGCGCGGCGCAGATCGTCATGTTGTAGGGACAGAGATATTTCGCCACCAGATCCTCATTTCGGATCTCCCCGATGCGAATGGCCAGATCGACCCCTTCCTCCACCAGATCCACCATTCGGTTGGTGAGATCCAGTTCGATGCGCACTTGCGGGTAGCGCTGTAAAAACGTGGCCGTCAGAGGCGCGATAACGCAGCCGCCAAACGAGGTGGGTGCCGTCACGCGCAGGGTGCCGGCGGGCGTGGCTCGCAGACGTTCAACTGCGTTTTCAGCAATGGAGACCTGCTCCAGCACGCGCCTGGCCTCTTCGAAATAAACGCGTCCGGCGTCGGTCAGGCTCTGGCGTCGGGTGTTGCGTTCCAGTAGCCGCGTGCCGAGCTGCGATTCCAGCAGCGCAATATACTTCCCGACCATCACCGCCGACATCTCCAGCCGGGCCGCCGCGCCGGTGAAGCTGCCGCTTTCCACCACCGCGATGAACGTCTCCATCCCGCGAAGCTTATCCATATTCCAAACCTCTGGTTAGTAATCTTCTAACGTTAGCCCAGTTTATCTGAGTTTTTATTTATTAAAGAATGAAGACTCACAACATAAGGAGTCTGCTATGAAAATCGTCATTATTGGTGCCAGCGGTACGGTCGGTCGTGCAGTCACAGAAGAGTTAAGCCAACGCCACGAGACGATCCGCGTGGGTCGCACGCAGGGCGAGCATCAGGTGGATATCACCTCGCAGGCGAGCGTACAGGCGCTGTTCGAAAAGATCGGCCCGGTGGATGCGATTGTCTCCGCCAGCGGTGGGGTACACTTCGGCCCGCTCGCAACCATGACCGACGGCGAGTTCAACCGGGGCTTGCAGGATAAGCTACTGGGGCAGGTTCGTCTGGCGCTGACCGGCCAGCACTTCCTGAACGAAGGCGGCTCGATCACGCTGATAAGCGGGATTGTGGCGCACGAACCGATTGCTCAGGGCGTCAATGCCACCACCGTAAACGCGGCGCTGGAAGGGTTTGTGCGCGCCGCGGCCTGTGAACTGCCGCGCGGGATCCGCATTAACCTGATCAGCCCGACGGTGCTGACGGAATCCGTCGAAGCATATGATGGCTTCTTCCCGGGCTTTGAAAGCGTTCCCGCTGCGACCGTTGCGCAGGCCTACCGCCGCAGCGTGGAAGGGGTGCAGAGCGGGCGGGTATATAAAGTGGGTTACTGAGCCTTACGGGCGGCGATCAGCACCAGCATCGGGCGTTCCGCCTCTTCGGCCAGCGCGGGCCAGGCGTCAACCTGCGCCTGCGTTGGTCCCCACTCATTGACTTCACTTATCGTCAATCCGACCTTGATCAGCGCGTTAAGCGTGGTACCCAGCGTGCGGTGGTATTTGATTACCCCCTCTGCCAGCCAGTTGCTGACGCGCTTGCCTTCGTCCTGATAATGGTTCACGCCCCAGAACCGCTCACCGTTGTCGTCGGTGAGCCAGCCCTGACGGGTGGCGCAGGTATAAATCGGGTGCTCCATCGAGAAAACCAGGCTGCCGCCGGGTTTAAGCGCACGCTGCACCCTGGCGAATAACGCATCCAGTTCCGGCAGATAGTGCAGCGCCAGCGAGCTGTAGACCAGATCGAGACTGTTTTCGCGAAGCTGAAGAGATTCCAGATCGCTACGCTGATAGTGGATCTGCGTGTCATCCGTCAGTTCTGCCGCGCGGGCGAGCATTTTTTCAGAGATATCGACGCCCGTGACGTCACAAGCGCCCAGCTCGCGCGCCACGCGGCAGAACCAGCCGTAGCCGCACCCAAGATCGATAACCGATGTGCCGGTTAAATCCGGCAGCATCGCCTTAAGCGCAGGCCACTCTGGCGCGCCGTCCAGCCCCTGAACCGAGCGCGGAAGCTGGGCGTAGCCTTCAAAAAAAGCCGGGTTGTCGTAGATGTTTTGTGCCATAACGGACTCCTTTATCGCAACAGTGGCGAGGGTAAAGCACCCCTCGCCCGTTGACAACGTATCCGTCTTATAAATCACAGCCTGCGCCGGATTTTCTCCACCATGGCTGTGGTTGAGATCCCGTAGCGGTCATGGAGGGTGGGCAACGCGCCCGCATCAAGGAACGCGTCCGGCAGCGCGACGGTATCGAAATCCACGTTCACGCGGTTGCGCATCAACAGCGACGCGACGGCTTCGCACAACCCGCCTACGCTGCTGTGGTTTTCCGCCACGATGACCAGCCGTCCCGGCTTCGCAGCCTGCGCCAGGATCGTCTCTTCGTCCAGCGGCTTAATGGTGGGCGAGTGCAGCACCGCCACGCTGACGTTATCCTTACGCAGCTGCTTCGCCGCCTCCAGGGCACGCATGGTCATCAGGCCTGAGGCGACGATCAGGACATCGTTCCCCTCTTCCAGCAGCGCAGCTTTGCCAATCTTAAACTGGTAGTTGTACTGGTCCAGCACCACCGGCACCTTGCCGCGCAGCAGGCGCATATAGACAGGGCCATCGTGCGCTGCCATCGCCGGCACCGCCTGTTCGGTGTCGATTGCGTCACAGGGATCGATAATCGTCATGCCCGGAATACCGCGCATAATCGCAATATCTTCCGTCGCCTGGTGGCTCGGCCCGTAACCGGTGGTTAGCCCCGGCAGCGCCGCGCAGATCTTCACGTTCAGGTGCTCTTCAGCAATCACCTGATGGATAAAATCGTAGGCGCGGCGGGTGGCGAAGACGGCATAGGTGGTGGCGAAAGGAATAAAACCCTCTTTCGCCATGCCGCCCGCGGCCCCCATTAACAACTGCTCGGCCATGCCCATCTGAAAGAAGCGTTCCGGGTAGGCCTGAGCGAAAATATGCAGATCGGTGTACTTCGACAGATCCGCAGTCATGCCTACGACCTCCGGTCGCTGTTCCGCCAGCTTCACCAGCGCGTGGCCGAACGGTGCGGCTCGCGTCTCCTGGCCCTCTTCCGCGATAGAGGCAATCATCGCCGACGTGGTTAAACGCGGTTTTTTCTCCGTGGTCTGGCTCATTACAGCACTCCTTCAGGTTTGTTGGCATCCAGCACAGCGAGTGCCTTTTGCCACTCGTCAGCATCCACGCGAATAAAATGGTTCTTGTCACGCTTTTCGAGGAACGGCACGCCCTTGCCCATCAGCGTGTCGCACAAAATGACGCGCGGCTGGTTTTCCGGGTAGCGTTTGGCGTTATCAAACGCCGTTACCAGTGAAGGGACATCGTTGCCGTTGACGCGCTGCACGTACCAGCCGAAGGAGGTCCATTTATCTTCCAGCGGCTCAAAGCCGAGGATCGCGTGCGAGTTGCCATCCGCCTGCTGGCGGTTAATGTCCACCAGCACGATCAGGTTCGACAGGCCGTGATGTGCCGCCGACATCGCAGCTTCCCAAGTTGACCCTTCGTCCAGCTCGCCGTCCGACATGGAGTTAACGACCCATGCCGCGCTCTGCTTGCGCTTCAGCCCCAGCGCCATGCCAACGCCAATGCTTAAGCCCTGCCCCAGCGAACCGCCGGAGATCTCCATGCCCGGCGTGTAGGTTGCCATGCCGGACATCGGCAGGCGGCTGTCGTCCGCGCCGTAGGTCTCCAGCTCCTCTTCAGGAACGATCCCCGCTTCAATCAGGGCGGCGTAACAGGCAATGGCGTAGTGGCCGTGAGAGAGCAAAAAACGGTCACGCCCCTCCCACTCCGGCTCGCCCGGCTTAAGGTTCATCCCGTGGGCAAACGCGGTGGCCAGCACATCGGCATAGCCCAGCGCCTGCCCGATGTAGCCCTGCCCCTGCACTTCGCCCATGCGCAGCGCGTAGCGGCGAATGCGCCAGGCCGCGGCGGCAACCTGTTGAACTGTGGTATCCGTCATCGTCGTATCTCCTTAATGGATCAGCATCCCGCCGTTCACGTCGAGCGTGATACCGGTGGAGTAAGAAGAGAGGTCGCTGCCGAGGAACAGCGCGGCGCGGGCAATATCCTGCGCGTCTCCGAGGCGGTTAAGCGGAATGCCCGCCAGAATGGACGTTTTCATATCATCGCTCAGCTTGCCTGCGGTAATGTCCGTCTGGATAAGACCCGGCGTGATGCAGTTTACGCGCACATTGTCGGGCCCCAGCTCACGCGCCATGGCTTTTGCCAGCCCCAGCACACCCGCTTTTGCAGCGCTGTAGTGTGGGCCGCCAAAGATGCCGCCGCCGCGCTGGGCCGATACCGATGAAATGCAGACGATGCTGCCCGACTTTTGCGCGCGCATAGTGGGAATAACCGCCTGGGACATTAGCAGCGTGCCGCGCAGGCTGACGTCAAGCACCGCATCGTAATTTTCGCGTTTGATATCCATCAGCTTGATCGGCTGAGTTATGCCGGCGTTATTCACCAGAATATCGATGCGCCCGTATTTCCCCAGCACCTGCTCAATGGCGGCATTAACCTGTAATTCATTGCTGACGTTCGCCGCAAGGCCCAGATGTTCGTCGCCCAGGCTCGCGGCGGCAGCCCGGCTGGCTTCAGCGTTTAAATCGATAATCACCACTTTCGCACCCTGTTCAGCATATAATTTCGCCGTAGCGAAACCCAAACCGCGTACGGAAGCCGCGCCGGTAATAACGGCGACTTTATTTTTCAGTAGCATACATTTACTCCATTCGGACAAGAGAGATTTAATGTTTTATTTCGGTTCTTCCAGCAGCATAATCATAATTAAGCCAATGGCTGCGCAAATACCGAAATAAATAAACACGGAATTAAAACTACCTGTTTTATCCAGCAGATAACCTGCCAGCATCGGGGAAACAAATCCGCCGAGATTACCGCCGCTATTGATAATGGACGCGGCAATCGGATAGGTTTTACTGTCCGCAACAGCCATTCCATAAGCCGTAAAAGCGGGCCAGCCGATATTCAGACAGAGGCCGACAAAAAATAACCCGACGCAAACCGCGACGGTGCTTTGCGGAATATTCAGCATAATAACCATCATTAAAACGGTGCTGATGGCGGTAAACATCATGGTCGGTTTACGTCGGCGGCCGAGCAGTTTGTCGGAGACGTAGCCGCCAAAAATCGCACCGATAAATCCACCGATGCACGGCATGCTGGCGACCAGCCCCATGCTCATAAACGTAAAGCCTTTCTCTTTCACCAGATAGAGCGGGATCCACGTCAACAGTCCGTACAGCACGCTGACCATCATAAAATAGGCCAGGCAGTCGCCGAGAATATTCTTCGAGGTAAACAGCCCTTTCACCGTGCTTACCGGGGCTAATTCCCGCACGCGGATCAGCCGATCGAGGCGTGCAAAGCCTGGTGAAATCACGATATTTTCCTGTCTGGCGTCCGGGGTCTCCTGACCGGCGGTAATGGTCTCCAGCTCCGCTTTCGAGACGAATGCGCTCTCGGACGGCTTGGTGCGTACCAGCAGATACCACAGGACGGCAATGACCAGACCGGGGATCGCAAAGGAGAAGAAGACCCAGCGCCAGCCCCAGGTCATGGCGATCCACACTGCCAGCGGCGGCACGAGGATGGGCGCGAACATGGTGGCGGCGATGTAGACGCCCGTGGCAGTGGCCTTCTCCTTTGGCGGAAACCAGTTATTGATGGTGGAGGCCAGCCCGACCGGGCACGGCCCCTCTGTTAACCCCAGCCCCAGGCGGATACACTTCAGGCCCAGAACCGAGGTTGCGGTGCCCATCAGCCAGGTAAAGGCAGAGAAGCCGAATATCGACAGTGCCACCATGCCGCGAATTCCCTTTTTGGCAATAAAAAAGCCCGCAGGAATTTGGCTCAGGGCGTATCCCAAAAAAAACATGCTGGCGATGGCACCGGCTTCGAAATTATTGATATGAAATTCGTCAATGATAAACGGCAGTACTGCACCAATATTTGTTCGGTCAGCATAGTTAATGGCATAAACAATAAAAATTAATGCCAGCACAACGAAACGGTAATTGGTTTTTTTAGTCTTTATGTAGGGGACAGCTTGTTCTATACGAGACATAACTTACCTCATTATTCGAACACCGTGAGTCGTTTTATTATTGCGTTCAACGTCAATATATCGGCTCACCCATGAAACGCCATTCAATAAAGCTCATTTATTGCTGAGATAAATTTGATTCGCGATACAGCTCAAAAAAATAACATCGGGATAAAATTGCCCGCTCGCAGTCTCAATGTTATGTTTTTTATCAATTATCGTGTAAGGAGTAGGCCATGTCCGCGCAGGATCGCCAGACGTTATCGCTGCCCTCGCTCAGAAATTTGCAGGCGTTTATCGCCGTTGCTAACGCCCTGAGCATCCATCAGGCGGCGGAACAGCTCAACGTCACGCCTTCGGCGGTAAGCCACCAGATCGCGTCGCTGGAATCGTGGCTGGGCAAGAAATTATTTATCCGCAGCGGCAAAGGGGTTCAACTCACCCCGACGGGAGAAAAATATCTGCGGGAGGTCTCGGCGGCGATGAGCGCCATCGGGCGCGCCACCGATCAAATCGTGAAAGAAAAAGACAATGCTGTGCTTCGCGTGCACTCTTCCCCCACCTTCGGGCTGTCCTGGCTGTTGCGCCGTCTGGGCAGATTCCGCGCCGAATATCCTGATATCACCATCAATCTCACCTGCTCCTATGAGAACCTACAGTTCGCCAGAGATAATATCGACATTGATATCCGTCACGGTATTCCGGACTGGGACGCCTACCGGGTGATGACCATTAAAAACGACACGCTGGTGGTATTGGCCTCGCCGGACTATGCAGAAGAGCATCCCATCAGCACGCCCGCCGATCTGCTGCAACAATCGCTTATCTCGTCCACCAGCACTCTGGTGAACTGGGAGAAATGGTTCGCCTGGCACAATATCGACAGGCCCTGGCTTAATTTCAGCCTCAGCTTCGACCGCTCCTACATGAGCTTTGAAGCGGCGCGCATGGGGCTTGGGTTTATTCTGGAGAGCAAAATGATGGCTACCGATCACCTGAAGGATGGCTCGCTGGTGCAGGTGCTGCCTGATGAAATGGGTATCGCCATCAACGCGCACCATCTGGTGATGCCGCACATGAACGAACGCGCGTGGAAGATCCAGCAGTTCGTCGAGTGGATTGACCGTGAGTTGCGATTGTCGGGGTATCACCTGTAGCGATACCCCAACGTGGCGTCAGGCGACCGTGCCCCAGACCAGATTCCCCTTGTGGAACGTCGCGGTACGCGGAGAGATACGCGCCACGGCCTCGGCGGAACAGGAGGCATCCACCAGCACGAAGCTGGCGTCGTCCTGCGCTTTAGGCCACACGCGCTCACCTTTGTCGTTCAGCGGCAGCACGTCGCCGGTGGCGATGCCCAGCGCCCGCGAAAGCGTCTGTTCGTTCGGGCGAATATAGAGCTGGGCGTAGAGGTTGGCTTTCTCCAGCATGTCCCCCAGACCGTACGGGGACCAGTGGTCAATCACGCTGTCGGTACCGGACATGACAAACACGCCTTTTTCACGCAGCTGCTTCAGCGGCATGTGCAGGGTGCCAATTGGCACGGTGGAGGCGATGGTCACCTGCTGCGCCGCCATGCGGGTGGCGATCTCATCCACCTGCTGTTCGTTAAGCGTCGCCAGCGCGAAGGCGTGGCTGATGGTCAGCTTCCCCTTCAGCTCCGGCGTTTTCTCCACGGTTTCTACCATGTAGTTCACCGCCGCCACGCCCGCCGGGCTGGTTTCGTGCAGGTGAATATCCACCCCTTTGTTGTAATCCAGCGCAATCTGGAACATGGTGTCGAGGGATTTCTCCATCGCGCCGTCGACGCTGGTTGGGTCCAGCCCGCCCACGTAGTGCGCTCCGGCCTGCATCGCCTCGCGCATCAGCTTTTCAGAGTTGGAGAGCAGCAGACCGTGCTGCGGGAAGGCAACGATTTCACAGTCAAAACCTGGGCTTCGGCGCGCCAGTACCGCCTGCAAATTTTCCAGGTTTTTCAGGCCGGAAACCGGCTCTATGTTGCAGTGGCTGCGGGCGATGGTGGACCCTTTGGACTGGATCAGGTCGATCAACTTTTCGGCGCGTTCTTGCGTGTAAGGCTGTAATTCCGGCAGCAGCTTCTGCTCCAGGCGGATCATGTCCTGAATGGTGGTACCCGCCGGACGGTTCAGGGAGCGCCACGGGCCGCCATAGAAGGTTTTGTCCAGATGGATGTGCATGTCGCGCATCGCCGGGAGCATCAGCTTTTTGCCCGCGTCGAAGTGCGGCAGGGCCGCGTCGGCGTGGCTGTTGTTATCGCGCAGGGCGACGATTTTCCCGTCTTTTATCTCAAGCGTTTTCAGCTCGGTGCGGGTACTTGTCACCACGCTGCCGTCGAAGTTAAACCCGGCTTCCAGCAGCACGTTGTCGAGATAGTAATGTTTTGCGGTGATGTTCATCGGTTTACCCGTCACGCAGGTTGCCTTAGCAGAATCGGCAGCATACGCGACGGAACCCGTGGCGCCAAAAAGCGCGCAGGCGGTAACCATTTTACCGCTCTGGCTAATAAACTCGCGGCGGCTTTTATTCTCACTCATCTTATCTTCCTTCGTTAACAATGTGGGTACCCGTTTCACCGCGCAGCGCTGCGGGCAGGCAGTCCGGCGAGGTGATGATCACGCGCCTGCCGCCATGGCGTAAAAATTCCAGCGAAGCGACGATTTTCGGCAGCATGCTGCCCGCCGGGAAGTGGCCTTCATCCCTGTAGCGCGTCATCTGCGCCACGTTGACGGTATCCAGCGCCTGCTGGTTCGGCTTGCCGAAGTTAACGCACACTTTCTCCACGCCGGTGGTGATCACCAGCACGTCGGCGCCGATCTCGCGCGCCAGCAGCGCGGTGGAGAGATCTTTATCTATCACCGCGTCCACGCTCTGATAATCGCCCTGGTCACTGCGCACCACAGGAATGCCTCCGCCGCCCGCGCCGATCACCACAAATCCTTTCTGCGTCAGCGCCTTGATGGCGTCCGCCTCGACAATGCGCCGCGGCTGCGGTGAAGCCACCACGCGGCGATAGCCCCGGCCTGAATCCTCGACAAAATGCCAGTCCGGATGCGCAAGTTGCAGTTCGTCGCGCTGCGCCTCGCTGAAGAACGCGCCGATGGGTTTCGTCGGGTGCATAAAGCCAGGATCATTTTTATCCACCTCCACCTGCGTGACGACCGTGACCGCTTTTTGTTCCCCGCGCGCCGCCAGGCGGTTGTTGAGCGCCTGCTGGATCAGGTAGCCGATCCCACCCTGGGTATCTGCCACGCAGTTTGCCAGCGGGGTCAGCGGCAGCCCTTCCCGCTCGTGGGCGATCTCGGCGCGGCGCAGATCCAGCCCCACCTGAGGGCCGTTGCCGTGGGTGAGCACGATGTCATAGTCCGAGGCCAGCATTTCGAGCACCGACTCAGCCACCGCTTTGACCGCCTGCGCCTGATGCTCAATCGACTGGCTGGCGTTGTCTTTGATAATGCTGTTGCCGCCGATGGCAACGACCATAAGCTCTTTCATTTTGTTTCCTTTAGAAGGTGCGTTCTGGCGCCCTCACCCTGGCCCTCTCCCACTGGGAGAGGGGGATTAACAGAGATATCGAGAACATGCTTCACCACAAACATCCCGCCCATCATCAGGTAGGCCGTGACGAACATCAGGGAACTGCCCTCGGCAAAGCCCACCACCGGGGCGTGGATCACGCCAAACAGCGCCAGCAGCGCGCCTCCTGCGGCGGCGACGGCCCCGCGTAGCGGTTTGTTGATGATGGCGAAGATGGCGATACAGCCCCAGAGCATGCTGGCGAGCGGCGCGCCGTTGCCGAGATGCATCAGGCCTTCGTAGTAGATCCCCTTGCTGTGCAGCACGTCGGTGCCAATTTTCGCCGCGCTGGTCCCCGCCGCGCTCATCACGCTGTTCATCATGGTCAGCGCCCAGTTGGCGATCCACGGGAACAGGCAGATGAAGATGACGGGCACCTCCACTTTCGGGGTTTCCCTCACCACCTGGTTGGCGGTGACAACGCCGATAAACACCAGAATCGGCACTATGGCGGTCATCGGTATGATGGCGAGCATAAAGGCCCCCAGCCCGAACAGCGGCACGATGAACATGGTCACGCCGGACGCCAGGGTGTAGCCGATGCTGGCGCCCATCGCTTTCCAGCCAGGATGGCCGACGTAGACCGTGACCGGGAACGGATTGCCCATCAGGCAGCCGAGCATGGAGGCCAGACCGTTCGCCAGCATTACCTTGCGGGTCGGGTATTCATCCCCCGCCGCATGGGCGCTTTCGATGTTCTCCAGGTCAAAGATGTAGTTCGCCAGCCCCAGCGGTACGGCGGACGCCAGATACGGCAGCGCGTGCGGCAACCCCTGCATAAAGCTGTCCACATGCACTTCCGGCGGGTTAAAGCCGAAGGATGACATGGACGCTTTAATGGCATCCGGGCTTTGCAGTCCGGAGATCCACGCAAGCAGAGTACCGGCAATCAACAGCAGCAGGCCGGTCGGGATGCGGGCGAAAATCGGCTTTTTACCGAACCAGTTAATGAAGATCAGCAGCAGGACGATAAACGACACGGTCGGCGCTTCGAACGCCTGCAACATCGGGTTCATCGCCAGCAGGAGCAGGCCAAGACCGGACAGGCACGACAGCAGCACGGTACGCGGGATCATCTTACGGATGGTTTCCCCCAGGAAGGAACCGCCCGCGAGGATCATCGCTTCCACAAAGCACCACACCAGGCCAATCTGAATCGCGAAATCCGCATCGCCGGTTTGCTGGTAAACCGGCATTAAGACCAGGAAGGTCACGGTAAAAATCGACGGCGCGCTCGGGCCGGACGGCAGCGCGGTGACGTCCGTTCGTCCGGTGGCGCGCGCCATTTGCAGGCCAAACCACGTATAGCAAAGACTCGCCACCAGCACCGCCAGCCCGAAGGCTGGCGCGATGCGTCCATAAACAATCTCCTTCGGGATGCCGACGACAAAAATGAGCAACCCCATCATGGTCAGCAAATTGGTCAGGTTGTTGGTCATCAACCCGAAATAAGCTGCCCAGTCACCTCTTTTCCACTCCAGTTTCATGTTTTTCATGGATGCATACCTTATAGAACGTAGCGATCGCGGAAGGTTAACAGCGCCTTTTCAAAACAGCTAAACGGCGGGTGAACGATGCCCGCCCCAATCATGCCGATACCGGCGTCCTTATGGGCAATGGCGGTATTAATGACCGGCAGAATGCCGCTGCCCGCGACCTTCGTGATGTCGATGGCGGACGGGATGCCCATAAACGACAGCAGCGGAATGGTGACGTTCGGGTTTTCGCCGAGAGTGATTTCGCGCATCTGGCGGGAGAAATCGATGGCTTCCTCCACCGTGCCGCCCACCAGCGCCACGATTGCCGGTGCCGTCGCCATCGCAAAGCCGCCGATGCCGTAGGTTTCGGTAATCGCGCTGTCGCCGATATCCAGCCCGGAGTCTTCCGGCTTATAGCCCGCGAACATCGGGCCGATCACCTGCTGCGCCGGGCCGGTGAACCACTGCCCCGGCAGGCCGGAGACGCGCAGGCCGAACTCGTAGCCGTTGCGCGCCATGGTGGTGACGACGGTGCTGTACTCAATGCCGTGGGCGGCATCCAGCGCGGCCTTACACATTGCCATCCACGTCGGACCGGAGAAGTAGTCGCTGCTGGCGACAAACTCGAACACTTCACGCTGCTGCGCCACCGGATAGCCCGCCTGGATCAGCCCCGGCGTCAGCGCCTGAATAAGCAGCGTGGTGCCCGCGTTGTTGCGGTTGTGGCACTCGTCGCCCATGTGCAGCGCCTGGGCCAGCATCAGGCGCAGGTCGATTTCGCCGATAATCTTCATCGCGTCGCGCAGCATTGGGCCGAGCACGTCGCGCATCCAGTTCAGGCGGTCGATCACGCTCTGATCGTTGGCCCCCATGCGCAGGATCTTCGCCATCTGCTCGCTGAGGTTGGTGAAGGCGCGGTTGCCGTAGGTTTTGTTCTCAACGATGTGCATAAACATCGACGCGGAGGTGACGCCCGCCATAGAGCCCACACAGTCGTGCTCGTGGCACGGCGAGAAGGTGATCTTCCCTGAAGCCGCCAGCCTTGCGGCGTCCTCCAGATCCGTCGCCAGCCCTTCAAACACCAGCGCGCCGGTAACCGCGCCCTTCATCGCCCCGCACATGTTTTCCCAGGTAACAGGCGGACCGGCATGCAGAATGGTGGTGCGAGTCATGCCCGGCACCACGTTGATGGCCTGGTCATAGCCCACCAGCACCGGATGGGACTGAATAATGCGTTCAAGGGCAATGTTGTTCGCGGCGGCAATTTTCTCCGCCAGCGGTTTTTCCGCCAGCCGATCCAGCGCGTCCACCACCTGCATATTGCCCTGCCCCGGCGGCGTCCAGTCGAGCTGGGTCACGGGAACGTGCTGTTTTTTGAGGTCGTCGCTGAACATCGCAATCCCGACGTTAATCACGTTCAGCGGCTGGTTGAATAAGGTCGTCATTATGCTCTCTCCCCTTTGCAGACAAATTCGCGTGCCAGTAATCCGGTATTGGTGCTGCTGCTGGCCCAGATGACGCCTGCGTCGGTCAGCAGCTGGCACTGCTGGGCCAGCGACTGCGGATCCTGATCGGTGCCGAGCACGTAGCCGAGAATTTCCAGCGGACGGTTGTCGGCTTTCGCGATTGCCTGTGCCTCTTTGATCGCCTCGATCATCACCCCCACCGGATCCTCGTGTGCGCCAAAGCCCAGCACGAAGTCCATCACGATGACGCCCACCTGCGGATCGCGCGCCTCCTGTAGCAGGCGGCTGATGCGGTTGGTCGGGTCGATCATCGGGTGTGGTTTGCCGTTGGTGAAATCGTCGTCACCGAAATCAAGGAAGGTGTGGGCCTGGCTGACGCTGATGTCCTTCAGACGCCTGGCCGGATCCGGCTGGATGTTGCTGTAAACATCGTCAAACTTCTCCAGCGCGGCAAACATCGCTTCGTCGCACAGGGTGCCGCCGCAGAACAGGCCGCGAATGTACTTCTGCCGCGGCGTCAGGCGGGCGCGCACCTCTTCGATCAGCGGCCAGTTGAGGGGATGTAAATTCAGGGAGTCTTTTTTAATGCCGGTAAGCAGCACCGCTTTCAGGGCCGCCTCTTTGGTGCCACGAGCAAACTGCAAGCCGTCTTCATCGGCTGGCGGTTCGTTGCGGCCCAGGAAGCACACAACCACAGGTTTGCGGCAGGCGCGTGCCCGGGCCAGCACCTTCTCTGCCACCGCGGGTGCAGGCGGTTTGGAGATGAGCGCTATCACCCGGGTCGCGTCGTCCGCCTCCAGCATGTCGATGGCGTCGAGCATCATCAGGCCGCCAATCTTCTCGCTGAGATCGCGCCCGCCGGTGCCGATCAGCTGCGACACGCCGCCGCCGAACTCGTGAATGCGCACGCTCAACTCCTGGCTACCGGTGCCGGAGGCACCAACGATGCCAATCGGCCCGCGACGTACCGCGTTGGCAAAGCACAGCCCCGCGCCGTTGATAATGGCGGTGCCGCAGTCCGGCCCCATCATTAGCAATCCTTTGTCATGCGCCAGCTGCTTCAGCGCCAGCTCGTCGTCGAGCGACACATTATCGGAAAACAGCATCACGTTGAGATCGTTTTCCAGTGCCTGGCGCGCTTCGCGGGCGGCGAAGGTGCCGTTGACGGATATCACCGCAAGGTTGCTGTCCGGACGATGGGTTTTGGCGCTGGCAATTGTCGCGTAGCGTGCTTCATGGGAGCCAGCGCTCTCTTTACGCGTGAATAACGCTTCAATGGCGGCAAGGGTTTCCTCATTCGCCGCGTCGCCTTTAATAACGATCATCAGGTCGCCGTTTTTCGCGTCCGCTAATTCCGGCGTTAATAGCCCGAGGTTTTTTAATACCCCTTTGTTCATTTCCGTCGCCATCGCCACAAACGCCTGCTCGACGCCCGGCAATTTATTGGCTTTGGTGGAAACCGACATTAAGGAAACCGAATCGAAATACGTATTCTTTTTTATGACGATTTTGGTTGGCATTATTTTCACCTGTTTAAGATAAAAGGGGGCCGCCGTCGTGCTAAATGCACGTCGGTAACAATGCGTTTTTTGATTCACGGCCAGCCAGGGGAAGGCTGACCGAATGCGCTATGCGCCTGCTGCCAGCAGCAGGTCTGCGATCGCGTTGAAGCCTTTTTCCCGCGCCAGTTCGAGCGGGGTTTTGCCGTATTTATCAGTCATGTGCGGATTCGCGCCGTGATCCAGCAGCAGCTTCACAATTTCCTGCTGCTTTGCGCCGCCGTCGTTTAACACGATGGCCTCAAGCAGCGGCGTCCAGCCGACAAAATTGGTGTGGTTGACGTTAATGTCGGTTTTTTCCAGCAGCTCGCGCACGATTTCAACGTGCCCTTTTTCACTGGCAGGGGTAATGCCCACGCCGCCAAAGCGCGTCAGACGGTCGAGATCCGGATCCGCCGGAAGGACAATGCGCAGCAGGGTTAAATCATTGGTCAGGCAGCCGATCAGGAAGGGGTTAAAACAGGTCTGGTCCTGTTTATCAATATCCGCCCCGGCGGAAATTAAAAATTCCACACAGGTGTAATGCTTTTTCAGGCTGGCAATAATAATGGCGGTTCTTTTCTGTCGGTTGGTCGCGTTAATATCCACGCCTTTTTCCAGGCAGGCTTTTAGCGCGTCGATATTACCCTCTTCTGCCGCCAGCAAAAATTCTGTAACCAGTGCAGTTGCAGACATATTCAGACTCCCTATGTTTCACTTCTGATGACCTGAGAATAGCAACAGCCTGGTCATAAAAGAATCCGCTTAAAAATGATTCATCGACACGCAATTCATTGTTGAGTTAAATTCAACAGTCCGGCAAAAACGTGCGTCTGTGCAACCTTTTTCTTATGGTTTACCGCTTTTACGCGCCTCGGGCTGCATTATCCTTATGAATGAAAAAGCCTTACACAGCGCGGCCCTACGTAAAAATCCAGAACTGTGACCGACATCAACTATGATGTAACGCCGGTGTTAAAATATGTTCAAAACTGATGGTAACCAGGAGCCATAATATGAATTCCATCTTTACCGAAGAGAATTTGCTGGCCTTCACCACCGCGGCACGCTTTGGCAGTTTTAGCAAAGCGGCTGCCGAGCTGGGCGTGACCACTTCCGCCATCAGTTACACCATCAAACGTATGGAGACCGGGCTGGACGTGGTGCTGTTTGTACGCAACACGCGCAGCATTGAGCTGACCGAATCCGGTTTTTATTTTTATCGTAAAGCGACCGACCTGCTGAATGACTTTCATGCCATCAAGCGCGGGATTGATACCATTTCGCAGGGCATTGAGACGCGGGTGCGCATCTGCATTAATCAGCTTTTGTATACGCCACGCCATACCGCGCGTTTGCTCCAGGTGCTGAAAAAACAGTTTCCTACCTGCCAAATCACGGTGACGACCGAGGTGTATAACGGCGTCTGGGATTCCATCATTAATAATCAGGCCAACATCGCCATTGGCGCGCCGGATACGCTGCTGGATGGCGGAGGCATCGATTACACCGAGATAGGCGCGATCCGCTGGGTATTTGCCATCGCGCCCACGCATCCGCTGGCGTTCGCCCCGGAGCCCATTTCCGAAAGTCAGCTGCGTCTGTATCCCAATATCATGGTCGAGGACACCGCGCATACCATCAACAAGAAGGTCGGCTGGCTGCTTCACGGTCAGGAGGCGATTCTGGTACCGGACTTTAACACCAAGTGTCAGTGTCAGATCCTGGGGGAGGGTATTGGATTTTTACCGGAGTATATGACGCGTGAGGCGGTGGAGGACGGGCTGCTGGTAAAGCGGCGAATCAATAATCCGCGCCAGGACTCGCGCATGCTGCTCGCCACGCAGCATGCGGCGACCGGTCAGGTCACGCGCTGGATCAAACAGCAGTTTGGCCCCGAGGGCGCGCTGACCCGGATCTACAGTGATCTATTGTGGCGTACCTAGCTTTTCGTCTGAACCCAAAACGCGTGGATAAGACCCGGGAAGTAACCCAGGATGGTCAGAAGGATGTTCAGGATAAACGCCCAGCCCAGTCCCTTGCCAAGCAGCACGCCCAGCGGCGGGAGAATAATCGTAAAAACAACGCGCCAAAAACCCATAAATAACTCCGTGCAAGCTAACCAATTGAAAATTATAAAAGACACTTCTCTAAGCGTAGCCAGTTTACGGGTAACTGCCATTCGTCTCTCGCGCTTTTACCTGCCTTTACCCTCTTTACACTGGCTGAAACCCTGCCTTAAATGCTCTACTGTTCTGAAATTGACCGTAAGGAAACACAATGTCTCTTCCTCTTATTTCGCCGCAGCAGGCAAACGCGCTTATTGCTGAAGGCGCCAAACTTATCGATATTCGCGACCCCGACGAGTATGCCCGCGAGCATATTCCAGCGGCGCACTCCATTCCGCTGGATTCGTTACCCGGCGGGCTTAACGCAGCGCCGGGAGAAACGGTGATTTTCCACTGTCAGTCTGGCGCAAGAACCGCAAACAATGATGCTCGTCTTGCCCAGGCAGCGTCCCCTGCGAACGCCTTTGTGGTTGAGGGAGGCATTCAGGGCTGGAAGCAAGCCGGGCTGCTGACCGTTGAAGATAAATCGCAGCCACTTCCGCTGATGCGTCAGGTGCAGATCGCCGCCGGGCTGCTGATTCTCTGCGGCGTGGTGCTGGGTTACAGCGTCTCCAGCGGCTTTTTCCTGCTAAGCGGTTTTGTGGGCGCCGGGCTGCTGTTCGCCGGAGTGACAGGTTTTTGCGGTATGGCGCGACTGCTGAAAGTGATGCCGTGGAACCGACGTACCTGATAAGGGGTATCTGAAAGATTAGGCTGTACCCCGCCCCGGACGTGGGCTATGGTGAAGATCGTGACAATGATGAGGAGGTGCTATGTTTTCTGTCGGTGATTATGTCCAACCGCGTCAGGGCGGTCCGAAACTGAAAGTGCTCGAAGTAAATGGTGAAAACATTGTGGCCGTGCAGGCCAGCAATGAGCAGGGCGAGAAATATCACCTGAAAGCGGCGGACGTAGTTCTGTACTCCGAAGAAGGTGACTTTGGCGTCTGCTAAGTCAATAATCGGGCGGAATATACCGCCCGAATAATCATCAGATCAGGAAATCGTCCAGCGATTTACCGTTTGCCAGTGCGTTCGCAATTGGCTTTGGCGTACGTCCCTGACCGGTCCACGTTTTCTCTTCACCGTTCGCGTCGATGAAACGATATTTCGCCGCACGCGCTTTACGTTTTTTAGCCGGCTGGCCCGCATGAGCCAGTTCTCCGCCTAACAGATCGCTCGGGGAAATACCGTCTGCCTTCATCAGTTCCAGCAGAGCATTAATTTTATCCTGCTGTTCAGCGCGCTGGCGCTCTAATTCAGCCTGCTCGCTGCGTTTTTCTTCTGTGACAATCCGAACTTTTTCCAGCACTTCTTCCAGAACATCCATGGATAATTCACGCGCCAGCGCCCGGAGCGTACGGATATTATTAAGATTCTGTAAAGTTAAAGCCATAATAATGAGAAACCTTTCTTCGTGTTTATAACATAAATCAGGCAACAGAATAATTGATTTTTGTTCTGATATCTACCCACTCTGTCGTTTTGACATTATTGTAAATGTTTTAGAATATCCCGTTAATATAACCCCGAATAACCTGTCAGTTTTAATGCGTAATATTCCGTCCTGCACCTGGTCAAAAATCCCTGTTTAATGCCGTTCAAAAAACCGCCCGGCATCCTCCGAATAACAAACGTTATACGCTTGCTCAGATAAGCTAATAGTTTGATTTCGTTTAATAAAACGGTGAATGGGAAAGAAAATAACGACTCGCACAAAAAACAGCCAACTTTAGAGAATTTTATCGACAAAGCGCCCATAAATAAAAATTAATCACTACTTGTTAGTTAAAAGCCAGAGGGATACGCTATACACTCAAAACAAACCAACCTAAAGCACTAAACGCCGCAGGTAAAAACGCCACTTTTTTGTCCTGTTCGAGGAGTTCAGACATGTTCTCACCGCAGTCTCGCCTGCGCCATGCGGTAGCGGATACGTTCGCGATGGTCGTTTACTGTTCCGTCGTAAACATGCTGATTGAAATTTTCCTGTCCGGAATGACCTTTGAGCAGTCCCTCTCATCGCGCCTGGTGGCCATTCCGGTGAATATCATGATTGCCTGGCCGTACGGAATGTATCGCGATGCGGTGATGCGTTTCGCCCGGCGTATTAGCCCGGCAGGTTGGGTAAAAAACCTGGCGGACGTGCTGGCTTACGTGACGTTCCAGTCCCCGGTGTATGTGGTTATTTTGCTGACGGTGGGCGCAGACTGGCATCAAATCGCCGCCGCGGTAAGTTCAAATATCGTGGTATCTATGCTGATGGGTGCGGTGTACGGTTACTTCCTTGACTACTGCCGCCGCCTGTTTAAAGTCAGCCCTTATAGCCAGGCAAAAGCGTAAGATAAGGCGACTGGCTCATGCCAGTCGCTGAGTTATTGTACGTCGCCAAACAGCCCTTTCAGAAAACGCTCCAGCGCCATACGCGAGCTGAAACCGTGCGGAATACCATAATGTTCATGCGTCTCGCCGCCTAAATAGAGCGGAAATTGCTGATAATGATCGCAGGTTTTAATATCCGAGGCGGGCTCAGCAAATGACAGGCTTCTGTCTTTGAGTGTCGGGTGAATAATGAGAGCAGTACGCCCCATTCTTGCTTCACGGTTGACGTAAACATAATTCTCACCACGGCGATATCCGTACGCTTTTGATGTTACCTCATCCATGGTGAACCCTTCTTTTTCAAGAACGCGCGCCACCTCATCGGGTCGTAAATACATATCTTTTCCTCATTATCATACCTGCCGGGCAACCTTACAGTATTCAGCATTAGCAGGGCTTTCAGAATATTCCATAAACTGCCCGATAAGCCGTGACTCGCTTCAGATATTACATTTCTGGACTAAACTAAACGGGAACACAAATTATGGAGGATCGTATGTTTAACAGACCGAACCGAAACGATATTAACGACGACACCCAGGATATTCGTAACGATGTCAGCCAATTAGCGGACACGCTGGAAGCCGTATTGAAATCCTGGGGCTCTGACGCGAAGGACGAAGCAGATGCCGCGAAACGTAAGGCTCAGTCTCTGCTGCGTGAAACGCGAGCAAGGATGAATGGCCGCTCACGTACCACTCAGGCGGCCTGCGATATGGCAAGCTGCGCCACCACCTTCGTACGAGAGAAACCGCTGTGTACGTTGGGAACGGTCGCGGCAGTCGGGATTTTTGTCGGCGCCCTGCTTAGCCTGCGTAAGTAAGCACGCGTTTTCAGCCCCGGTAGCCTCAGGCGCCGGGGCTTTTATTTGCCTGAAAGCCTGAAAAACCCGCGCAGTTCGCCCTGCCCCGCCAGGCTCATCGTTGGGGCCTTATCAATCTGAATTTCCCATATCTTGTGTGGTTGAAAGTTATCTCAACTACATCTAGTATTCCCTTTAGCAAGACAGACACCACATGACGCGTTTACTCGCGCCGTTCTCTCATTCTAAATGGAAATACGAATCATGAGCATTATTATTTACACTCGTAACGATTGTGTTCAGTGCCACGCCACGAAACGGGCGATGGAGAGCCGCGGCGTGGCATTTGAGATGGTCAATATAGATCAGGTGCCTGACGCGGCAGACACCCTGCGGGCGCAGGGTTTCCGTCAGCTTCCGGTTGTGGTTGCCGGCGACACCAGCTGGTCTGGCTTTCGTCCGGACATGATCAACCGCCTTGCCGCTCAGGGCGTCAGTGCATGAGCAGGCTGGTCTACTTTTCCAGCAGCTCGGAAAACACGCTTCGGTTTATGGAGCGTCTCGGGCTGCCCGCGATTCGCATTCCGCTGAACGAGCGGGAGCGTATTCAGGTAGACGAACCCTACATTCTGGTAGTGCCCAGCTATGGCGGTGGCGGCACCGCGGGGGCTGTGCCTCGTCAGGTGATCCGCTTTCTGAACGATCCCCATAACCGGCAGCTGATTCGCGGCGTGATCGCGGCAGGCAATCGCAACTTCGGCGAGGCCTTTGCCCGCGCCGGGGATGTCATCTCTCAAAAATGCGGCGTGCCGTATCTCTATCGTTTTGAACTGATGGGGACACAGCAGGACGTAGAGAACGTGCGTAAAGGAGTGAACGAATTTTGGCAACGACAACCGCAGAGCGCGTGATTCAGGCGACGCCGGATTACCATGCATTAAACGCCATGCTAAACCTCTATGACCGGGAGGGGCGCATTCAGTTTGGCAAAGATCGTGAGGCGGTGGACGCCTTTTTTGCCGCTCATGTACGCCCGAACAGCGTCGTCTTTGGCAGCCAGCAGGAACGTCTCGACTGGCTGGTAAAAGAGGGTTATTACGAAGAGCGCGTCCTGACCCGCTACGACCGCGCCTTCGCGGTGGCATTGTTTGAACGGGCGCACGCCAGCGGTTTTCGCTTCCAGACGTTTCTCGGCGCGTGGAAGTATTACACCAGCTACACCCTGAAAACCTTCGACGGCAAACGCTATTTAGAAAGCTTTGAAGATCGGGTGGTGATGGTAGCCCTGACGCTGGCGCAGGGCGATGAAGCCCTGGCCGAAAGACTGACGGAGGAGATCCTCTCTGGCCGCTTCCAGCCCGCCACGCCAACGTTCCTTAACTGCGGCAAAGCCCAGCGCGGCGAGCTGGTCTCCTGCTTCCTGCTGCGTATTGAAGACAATATGGAGTCGATTGGCCGTGCGGTAAATTCGGCGCTACAGCTTTCGAAACGCGGCGGCGGCGTGGCATTTCTGCTTTCGAACCTGCGGGAAGCGGGCGCACCGATCAAGCGCATCGAAAATCAGTCCTCCGGCGTCATCCCGGTGATGAAGATGCTGGAAGATGCCTTCTCATACGCCAACCAGCTTGGCGCACGTCAGGGCGCGGGCGCGGTTTATCTGCACGCGCATCATCCGGACATTCTGCGTTTTCTGGATACCAAACGTGAAAACGCCGACGAAAAGATCCGCATTAAAACCCTGTCGCTCGGCGTGGTGATCCCGGATATCACGTTTAAGCTGGCCAAAGAAAATGCCTACATGGCGCTTTTCTCGCCGTATGACGTCGAGCGTATCTACGGCAAAGCCTTTGGCGATGTGGCCATCAGCGAACTGTATGACGAACTGGTGACGGACGAGCGCATTCGTAAGAAATACATTAACGCCCGCGACTTTTTCCAGACGCTTGCCGAAATTCAGTTTGAGTCCGGGTACCCGTACATCATGTACGAGGATACGGTGAACCGCGCCAACCCGATTGCCGGGCGCATCAACATGAGCAATCTGTGCTCGGAGATTTTGCAGGTCAACAGCGCGTCCAGTTACGACGAGAACCTCGACTACGCGGATATCGGCAAAGATATCTCCTGCAATCTCGGTTCGCTGAATATTGCCCACACCATGGATTCCCCCGATTTTGGCCGCACGGTAGAGACCGCCATTCGCGGGCTGACGGCGGTATCGGACATGAGCCACATCCGCAGCGTACCGTCCATTGAGGCGGGCAACGCCGCGTCGCATGCCATCGGCCTTGGGCAGATGAACCTGCACGGCTATCTGGCGCGGGAGGGTATCGCCTACGGCAGCCCGGAAGGGCTGGATTTCACCAACCTTTATTTCTATACCATCACCTGGCATGCGCTGCATACCTCGATGATGCTGGCGCGCGAACGCAACCAGCGGTTCGCAGGCTTTGAGCAGTCCCGCTACGCCAGCGGAGAGTATTTCAGCCAGTATCTGGAAGGCGACTGGCAGCCGAAAACCGAAAAAGTACGCGCGCTGTTTGTCCGCGCTGGCATCACCCTGCCGACGCGTGAGATGTGGCAACAGCTGCGTGAAGAGGTGATGCGCTACGGCATTTATAACCAGAACCTTCAGGCGGTGCCGCCAACCGGCTCCATTTCCTATATAAATCATGCCACGTCGAGCATCCATCCGATCGTGTCGAAGATTGAAATCCGCAAGGAAGGCAAAACCGGACGCGTCTACTACCCTGCCCCGTTTATGACTAACGAGAATCTGGCTCTGTACCAGGACGCCTATGAGATCGGCCCGGAAAAGATCATTGATACCTACGCCGAGGCGACCAGACATGTGGACCAGGGGCTGTCGCTGACGCTCTTCTTCCCGGACACCGCCACCACGCGGGATATCAATAAAGCGCAGATCTACGCCTGGAAGAGAGGCATCAAAACGCTGTACTACATTCGCCTGCGCCAGCTCGCGCTGGAAGGTACCGAAATTGAAGGCTGCGTGTCCTGCGCGCTGTAAGGAGAAAGGATGAAACTGTCACGCGTAAGTGCCGTTAACTGGAACAAAATTCAGGATGATAAAGACCTGGAGGTCTGGAACCGCCTGACCAGCAACTTCTGGCTGCCGGAAAAGGTGCCGCTCTCCAACGATATTCCGGCCTGGCAAACCCTGAGCCATGCCGAGCAGCAGCTGACAATCCGCGTCTTTACCGGCCTGACGCTGCTGGACACCATTCAGAATACCGTGGGTGCGCCCGCGCTGATGAGTGATGCGCTGACCCCGCACGAAGAGGCGGTAATGTCGAATATCAGCTTTATGGAGGCGGTCCATGCCCGCTCTTACAGCTCGATTTTCTCCACCCTGTGCCAGACCAGAGACGTGGACGCGGCCTACGCCTGGAGCGAAGAGAGCGCGTCATTGCAGCGCAAGGCAGATCTGGTGCTGGAATATTACCGGGCCGACGAGCCGCTGAAGAAGAAGATCGCCAGCGTGTTCCTGGAATCTTTTCTCTTCTATTCCGGCTTCTGGCTGCCCATGTACTGGTCGAGCCGGGGCAAGCTCACCAATACCGCCGATTTGATTCGCCTCATCATCCGCGATGAAGCGGTACACGGGTATTACATCGGCTATAAGTACCAGAAAGGACTGGAGAAAGTCACCCCGGAAAAACGCGAGGAACTCAAAGGTTTTGCCCTCGATTTACTGATGGATCTGTATGACAACGAGCTGAGCTATACCGAGGAGCTGTACGCCGGAACGGGCTGGGAAGAGGACGTAATAGCCTTCCTCTGCTACAACGCCAACAAGGCGCTGATGAACCTGGGCTACGAAGCGTTATTCCCACCGGAAATGGCGGAAGTGAACCCGGCGATCCTCGCGGCGCTGTCGCCCAACGCCGATGAAAACCACGACTTCTTTTCCGGGTCCGGCTCGTCGTACGTGATGGGTAAAGCGGTGGAGACGCAAGACGAGGACTGGGATTTTTAATGAATGAATTAACGTTCATTAATTAACTCTACATTTCATTATTTTCAGCCGAATATTCCACTACGTACTACACTGTAATTTCTCCTTCATATTCGCCTGAATCACACCGATTCAGGCGAAATTCTCCCATGCAGTAGCAAAAAATTGAGAAAAATTCAAAGCGCCCTCAGCCCTTTATTCATGGGAAATTCAGCCGTTTCGCTTGCGGTAAAATTCCGACCTCAGGCAGGTCCAGGGTTGTCTCAGATTCTGAGTATGTTAGGGTAATGCCAGTTAACTATTTACCATGGTAATCATATCGACATAAACAAATAACAGGACACTCTCTATTGCATGGCAATTAAATTAGAAGTGAAAAATCTTTATAAAGTATTTGGCGAGCACCCGCAGCGTGCTTTCAAATATATTGAGAAAGGCCTTTCGAAAGAGCAAATTCTGGAAAAAACCGGGCTATCGCTTGGCGTTAAAGACGCCAGTCTGGCCATTGAAGAAGGCGAGATTTTTGTCATCATGGGATTATCCGGTTCGGGTAAATCCACTATGGTTCGCCTTCTCAATCGCCTGATTGAACCCACCCGCGGACAGGTGCTGATTGACGGCGTTGATATCGCCAGAATATCAGACGCGGAACTCCGCGAGGTGCGCAGAAAGAAAATTGCGATGGTGTTTCAGTCATTTGCACTGATGCCGCACATGACGGTACTCGATAATACCGCCTTTGGCATGGAGTTAGCCGGCACGCCCGCTCAGGAACGTCAGGAAAAAGCCCTTGATGCACTGCGTCAGGTCGGGCTGGAAAATTATGCTCATGCGTATCCGGATGAGCTCTCTGGCGGTATGCGTCAGCGCGTGGGATTAGCGCGCGCATTAGCGATTAATCCGGATATTTTATTAATGGACGAAGCCTTCTCGGCGCTCGATCCCTTAATTCGCACCGAGATGCAGGATGAGTTGGTAAAATTACAGGCCAAACATCAGCGCACCATTGTTTTTATTTCTCACGATCTGGATGAAGCCATGCGTATTGGCGACCGTATCGCCATTATGCAAAATGGTGAAGTGGTGCAGGTCGGCACACCGGATGAAATTCTCAATAATCCGGCGAATGATTATGTGCGCACCTTCTTCCGCGGCGTGGATATTAGCCACGTATTCAGTGCGAAAGATATTGCCCGTCGAACACCAAACGGCATTATTCGAAAAACGCCAGGTTTTGGTCCGCGCTCCGCGCTGAAACTGTTGCAGGACGAAGACCGTGAATACGGTTATCTGGTTGAACGCGGCAATAAATTTGTCGGCGTTGTCTCCATCGACTCCCTGAAAACCGCCCTGAGCGAAAACCAGGGAATCGATGCGGCGTTGATTGACGCTCCGCTTGCCGTGGACGCCGAAACGCCGCTCAGCGAGTTGCTCTCTCACGTGGGTCAGGCGCCGTGCGCCGTGCCGGTTGTCGGTGAAGAACAACAGTACGTTGGCATCATCTCAAAACGGATGCTGCTACAGGCTTTAGATCGCGAGGGGACAAACAATGGCTGATCAATCAAACCCATGGGGCACCACTGAAGCAGCGGACAGCGCGGCGCAATCTGCCGATGCGTGGGGGTCGACGCCTGCGCCTGCCGATGGCGGCGGCGCGGCAGACTGGCTCAACAGCGCACCGGCGCCTGCCCCAGAGCATTTCAATATTATGGATCCGTTCCACAAGACGCTGATCCCGCTGGATAGCTGGGTAACGGAGGGGATCGACTGGGTCGTTACCCACTTCCGTCCGGTGTTCCAGGGGATCCGTATCCCGGTGGATTACATCCTGAACGGCTTCCAGCAGCTGATGCTGGGCATGCCCGCGCCGGTGGCGATTATCCTGTTCTCGCTGATCGCATGGCAGTTCGGCAGCGCGGGTATGGGGATCGCCACGCTGATCTCCCTGATTGCCATCGGCGCGATTGGCGCGTGGTCTCAGGCGATGATCACCCTGGCGCTGGTGCTGACCGCCCTGCTGTTCTGCGTGGCGATCGGCCTGCCGATGGGGATCTGGCTGGCGCGCAGCCCGCGGGCCGCAAAAATTATCCGCCCGCTGCTGGATGCAATGCAGACCACGCCAGCGTTCGTTTACCTGGTGCCTATCGTGATGCTGTTCGGCATCGGTAACGTACCGGGGGTGGTCGTGACCATTATCTTCGCCCTGCCGCCGATTATTCGCCTGACCATTCTGGGCATTAACCAGGTGCCTGCGGATCTGATAGAGGCATCACGCTCGTTTGGCGCCAGCCCGCGTCAGATGCTGTTTAAGGTTCAGCTTCCGCTGGCGATGCCGACCATTATGGCAGGTGTTAACCAGACGCTGATGCTGGCGCTGTCGATGGTGGTGATCGCCTCAATGATTGCCGTTGGCGGGTTAGGTCAGATGGTACTGCGCGGCATTGGCCGTCTCGATATGGGGCTGGCGACCGTCGGCGGCGTCGGGATTGTGATCCTCGCCATCATTCTTGACCGCCTGACCCAGGCTGTCGGTCGTGATTCACGCAGTCGCGGCAACCGTCGCTGGTATACCACCGGCCCTGTCGGGTTACTCACCCGCCCATTCACAAAATAAGGAACAACGATGCGACATAACGTACTTTTTGCCACAGCGTTTGCGACCCTTGTCTCCACCAGCGCAGTTGCCGCTGACCTGCCGGGCAAAGGCATTACCGTGCAGCCGGTGCAGAGCACCATTTCGGAAGAGTCCTTCCAGACCCAGATTGTCAGCCGTGCGCTGGAGAAACTGGGCTATACGGTGAATACCGCCAGTGAAGTGGATTACAACGTGGGCTATACCTCTATTGCCTCCGGCGATGCCACCTTTACCGCCGTGAACTGGCAGCCGCTGCACGACGACATGTATGCCGCCGCCGGTGGCGACAAGAAGTTCTACCGCGAAGGCACCTTTGTGACCGGCGCTGCGCAGGGATATTTGATCGACAAGAAAACCGCCGATAAGTATCACATCACCAATATTGAACAGTTGAAAGATCCGAAGATCGCCAAACTCTTTGATACCAACGGTGACGGCAAAGCCGACATGATGGGCTGCTCGCCGGGCTGGGGCTGTGAAGCGGTGATTAACCACCAGAACAAAGCCTTCGATCTGGCAAAGACCGTCGACGTGAGCCACGGCAATTACTCTGCGATGATGGCCGATACCATCGCCCGCTTTAAAGAAGGCAAGCCGGTGATCTACTACACCTGGACGCCGTACTGGGTGAGCGACGTGCTGAAGCCGGGCAAAGACGTGGTGTGGTTGCAGGTGCCCTTCTCCTCCCTGCCGGGCGAGCAGAAAGATATCGACACCAAACTGCCAAACGGCATGAACTATGGCTTCCCGGTGAATACCATGCATATCGTGGCGAACAAAGCCTGGGCCGAGAAAAACCCGGCGGCGGCGAAGCTGTTCTCGGTGATGAAACTGCCGCTGGCAGACATTAACGCCCAGAACGCGATGATGCATGCGGGTAAATCATCCGAAGCTGATATCAAAGGCCACGTGGATGGCTGGATCAAAGCCCACCAGCAGCAGTTCGATGGCTGGGTGAAAGAGGCGCTTGAGGCGCAGAAGTAAAAATACTACCCCTCACCCTGCCCTCTCCCCAAAGGGGAGAGGGTGTATAAAATCCCCTCTCCCCTTTGGGGAGAGGGATAGGGTGAGGGGATCAAACCGCACCCAACCTAAACCGCACAATCCACCACGTAACAATCCCCCAACATTCACAATCATTGGTTATTATGTTTCCGGAAAAATAATCACTTAACTTACGATTCCTGAAACAAATGACAAAAACAACTCAAGGGCTTAGCCCCGCACTCATCCTTTTAATGTCCGTGGCAACGGGACTGGCCGTCGCCAGCAACTATTACGCGCAACCTCTGCTTGATACTATCGCGCGTGCTTTCGATCTTTCAGCCAGCTCCGCCGGCTTTATCGTCACCGCTGCGCAGCTCGGCTATGCGGCCGGGCTGCTGTTCCTGGTGCCATTAGGCGATATGTTTGAGCGCCGGATGCTTATCGTCTCCATGACGCTGCTGGCCGCAGGCGGGATGTTGATCACCGCCAGCAGCCAGTCGTTAACGATGATGATTATCGGTACCGCGCTGACGGGGCTGTTCTCGGTGGTGGCACAAATTCTGGTTCCCCTCGCGGCGACGCTGGCTTCCCCGGAAAAACGCGGCAAAGTGGTTGGCACTATTATGAGCGGCCTGCTGCTGGGCATCCTGCTGGCGCGAACCGTTGCCGGGCTGCTGGCGAGCCTCGGCGGCTGGCGCACCGTTTACTGGGTGGCAAGCGTGCTGATGGTTATCATGGCGCTGGCCCTGTGGCGCGGCCTGCCAAAGGTGAAGCAGGAGAATCACCTGAACTATCCGCAGCTCCTCGCCTCCGTTTTCAGCCTCTTCACCCGGGATAAACTCCTGCGCACACGCGCCGTTCTGGGGTGTCTCACCTTCGCCAACTTCAGCATCTTATGGACGTCGATGGCGTTTCTGCTCGCCGCGCCGCCGTTTAACTACTCAGAAGGCGTGATTGGCCTGTTCGGGCTGGCAGGCGCGGCTGGCGCACTGGGCGCGCGCCCGGCGGGTGGCCTGGCCGACAAAGGTAAATCTCATATGACCACCTCCGCAGGGCTGGTTTTACTCCTGCTCTCATGGGCGGCTATCTGGTACGGACACGTCTCAGTGCTGGCGCTAATTGTCGGTATTCTGGTACTCGACCTCACCGTGCAGGGCGTACATATCACCAACCAGACCGTGATTTACCGCGTGAAACCAGACGCCCGTAACCGTCTGACGGCCGGGTACATGACCAGCTACTTTATCGGCGGCGCGGCGGGCTCGCTAATCTCAGCCTCCGCCTGGCAGCATGCGGGCTGGACGGGCGTGTGCGCAATCGGCGCCGTCGTGGCGGCGATAAATCTGCTGGTATGGTGGCGCGGCTATCACCGCCAGGAAGCAATTCACTAAGTTTTACATTGCTTTGGGCCCCCTGGGGTGTAAAGGGGGCCTGCATCTGTTAAGGTAACGGTAATCATTTATCCCAGAAATTTTACTGTGGGTGACATATTTACTACCGGCATGAATAGTTCAGACCCCAGTCCTCACATCCCCTCTTTCGCGGGTACAAACCCCACACTTTCTGTGCTCACCGGGTCACGGATTTACCCGGCGCTTTCTGATGGTGACATACGTTTGGCGGATATAACCGCACAAATAATTCATTTACATTATTTGTCACTATCGTTACTATATCGGCTGTAATTAATGAGGTTATGCCCAAAATGGATAGTTCGTTTACGCCCATTGAACAAATGCTTAAGTTCCGCGCCAGTCGTCATGAGGACTTCCCGTATCAGGAGATCCTGCTGACCCGCCTGTGCATGCACATGCAGGGTAAGCTGCTGGAAAATCGTAACAAGATGCTGAAAGCGCAAGGGATTAACGAGACGTTGTTTATGGCGTTGATTACGCTTGAGTCTCAGGAAAACCACAGCATTCAGCCGTCTGAACTGAGCTGCGCGCTGGGTTCATCCCGTACCAATGCAACCCGTATTGCTGATGAGCTGGAGAAGCGCGGCTGGATAGAGCGCCGTGAGAGCGATAACGATCGCCGCTGCCTGCATCTGCAACTGACCGAGAAAGGTCACGAATTCCTGCGCGAAGTGCTGCCACCGCAGCATAACTGCCTGCACCAGCTTTGGTCTGCCCTCAGCACCGCCGAGCGCGACCAGCTTGAGCACATTACTCGCAAGCTGCTCACCCGTCTGGACCAGATGGATGAAGATGGCGTCATTCTTGAGGCGCTGCGCTAACGCGACGATCCGCTCAACATTCCAGATTGCAAAAGAAAAACTGACAGGCCAGCACGTGAAACTGCTGGCCTTTCTGACAACAGGTCGGCTCAGCCGATGTGAAAATAAAAAGATCGTGGAGAACAACAATGAGCGCAAATGCGGAGAACACCCCCCCGCAGCAACCGGTCAACAAGAAGGGCAAACGTAAGAGCGCCCTTATTCTGCTGACCTTGCTCTTTATTATTATTGCCGTGGCATATGGGATCTATTGGTTTTTAGTCTTGCGTCATGTTGAAGAGACAGACGATGCATACGTGGCAGGGAATCAGGTTCAAATCATGGCCCAGGTGTCAGGCAGCGTGACGAAAGTCTGGGCTGACAACACCGACTTTGTGAAAAAAGGGGATGTGCTGGTCACGCTTGATCCGACCGACGCCCAACAGGCGTTTGAAAAAGCACAGACGGCGCTGGCCTCCAGCGTTCGCCAGACCCGCCAGCTGATGATCAACAGCAAACAGCTTCAGGCCAATATCGACGTGCAGAAAACGGCCCTGGCCCAGGCGCAGAGCGACCTCAAGCGTCGTGTTCCTCTCGGCACCGCCAACCTGATTGGCCGTGAAGAGTTGCAGCACGCACGCGATGCGGTGGCAAGCGCACAGGCGCAGCTGGACGTGGCGATCCAACAGTACAACGCCAACCAGGCGATGGTGCTGGGCACCTCTCTGGAAAACCAGCCAGCGGTGAAACAGGCGGCGACCGAAGTGCGTAACGCATGGCTTGCCCTGCAACGTACCAAAATCGTCAGCCCGATGACCGGTTACGTTTCCCGTCGTTCCGTGCAGCCGGGTGCGCAAATTAGCACCACCACGCCGCTGATGGCGGTCGTTCCGGCGAACAACCTATGGGTGGACGCGAACTTCAAAGAGACCCAGCTGGCGCATATGCGTATCGGCCAGACCGCAACCGTGGTCAGCGATATCTACGGCGATGACGTGAAGTACACCGGTAAAGTGGTCGGTCTGGACATGGGGACCGGCAGCGCGTTCAGCCTGCTGCCTGCACAGAACGCCACCGGCAACTGGATCAAAGTGGTACAGCGCTTGCCTGTGCGTATCGAGCTGGATCCTAAGCAGCTGGCAGACCATCCGCTGCGAATTGGCCTTTCCACGCTGGTGACGGTCGATACCGCCAACCGCGACGGTCAGATCCTCGCAAGCCAGGTGCGCAGCACGCCAGCTTATGAAAGTAACGCCCGTGAAATTAGCCTCGATCCGGTCAATAAGCTGATCGATGACATCGTGAAGGCAAACGCCGGTTAAGCCGAAGGTGAGCGTTATGCAACAGCAAAAGCCGCAAAAACCGCTTGAGGGGGCGCAGCTGGTCATTATGACCATTGCGCTGTCGCTGGCGACATTCATGCAGGTGCTGGACTCCACCATCGCAAACGTGGCGATCCCTACGATCGCCGGGAACCTTGGCTCATCGCTGAGCCAGGGGACCTGGGTCATTACCTCGTTCGGGGTGGCGAACGCCATCTCTATTCCCATCACCGGCTGGCTGGCGAAGCGCGTCGGTGAAGTGAAGCTGTTCCTCTGGTCGACGATCCTGTTCGTGCTGGCCTCCTGGGCTTGCGGCATGTCCAGCAGCCTGACGATGCTGATTTTCTTCCGCGTCATCCAGGGGATTGTCGCCGGGCCGTTGATTCCGCTATCGCAGAGTTTGCTGCTGAACAACTATCCGCCCGCCAAGCGCTCCATCGCGCTCGCGCTGTGGTCGATGACGGTGATTGTCGCCCCAATTTGCGGGCCAATCCTCGGCGGCTATATCAGCGATAACTATCACTGGGGCTGGATCTTCTTCATCAACGTACCCATCGGTGCGCTGGTGGTGCTGATGACGCTACAGTCTCTGCGTGGTCGCGAAACGCGGACCGAACAGCGGCGGATCGACGGCATCGGGCTGGCACTGCTGGTTGTCGGCATCGGCAGCCTGCAAATCATGCTCGACCGCGGCAAAGAGCTGGACTGGTTCGCCTCTACGGAAATCATCGTGCTGACGGTGGTCGCCGTGGTTGCCATCAGCTTCCTGATTGTCTGGGAGCTGACGGACGAAAATCCGATAGTCGACCTCTCGCTGTTTAAATCGCGAAACTTCACCATCGGCTGCCTCTGTATCAGCCTCGCCTATATGCTCTACTTCGGCGCGATTGTTCTGCTGCCGCAGCTGTTGCAGGAGGTGTACGGCTATACCGCAACCTGGGCGGGGCTGGCCTCCGCGCCGGTGGGGTTAATTCCGGTTCTGCTGTCGCCGATTATTGGCCGTTTCGCCCATAAGCTCGACATGCGCAGGCTGGTGACGTTCAGCTTCATCATGTACGCCGTGTGCTTCTACTGGCGCGCGTATACGTTTGAACCGGGAATGGACTTTGGCGCCTCCGCGTGGCCGCAGTTTATTCAGGGCTTTGCTGTGGCGTGCTTCTTTATGCCACTGACCACCATTACGCTTTCGGGCTTGCCGCCTGAGCGGATGGCGGCGGCATCGAGCCTGTCGAACTTCACCCGTACGCTGGCGGGCTCCATCGGGACATCGATCACCACCACGCTGTGGACCAACCGGGAAGCGATGCACCATGCCCAACTGACCGAAGCGGTGAACCCGTTCAACCCTAACGCTCAGCAGATGTATAGCCAGCTTGAGGGGATGGGGATGACGGAGCAGCAGGCATCCGGCTGGCTTGCCCAGCAGATCACCAACCAGGGGCTGATTATCTCGGCAAACGAGATTTTCTGGATATCGGCGGGGATCTTCATCGTCCTGCTGGGGCTGGTGTGGTTTGCCAAACCACCGTTTGGTGCCGGTAGCGGTGGCGGTGGAGCGCACTAGCCCTGTGCACGGGTTGCCCGGTGGCGCTACGCTTACCGGGCCTACGAACGTAGGCCGGATAAGGCGTAGCCGCCATCCGGCAAAACACCGCACCGTGTCCAAAACGCGACAGCGATTGTCAGTTCCGATAAAGCAGCGCGCCTGAAATTGATTCACGAGTGTGAAAAGACAACAGGAGCGTACCATGCTGAACACACCCGCGCCACGCGCTGGCTCTCGACAGACTTACGTCGAAGTGAGCACGCCGAACGTCTATCTCGACCAGATCGAATATTTCTGCCACTACTTCAGCCGCCGCAGCGACGTCTGTAACAGCGTGCATCCGCAAAACGATCGCGATACCGGCGTCGCCAGCGCGGAGCTGGCCGTGGTTGTCGTCATCAGTATTGTAGGCCCGGTCAGCGAAGCGCCACCGGGCATCCACAGGCACAATACTAAATGTGCAGTTCCTGAAGTTTTTCTTTTGGCAGGGCCAGCTCGTCGTTGCTGTTTACACGAACATCACGTTCGATGATATGGCGGGCAATCTCCTGAGCTTCTTCCAGAGAGTGCATCTGGTAAGTACCGCACTGGTAAACGTTCAGCTCTGGGATCTGGTTCTGCTCTTTCACCTTCAGCACGTCTTCCATGGCCGCTTTCCACGCATCCGCGACGCGTTTCTCTTCAGGCTGACCAATCAGGCTCATGTAGAAACCGGTGCGGCAGCCCATCGGAGAGATATCGATGATCTCCACGCCGTTGCCGTTCAGGTGGTCGCGCATGAATCCGGCGAAAAGGTGTTCCAGCGTGTGAATGCCTTTCTCTGGCATCACTTCTTTATTCGGCACGCAGAAGCGCAGGTCGAAAACGGTGATCGTGTCGCCGTGCGGCGTGTTCATGGTCTTCGCCACGCGGACTGCTGGTGCTTCCATACGGGTATGGTCGACAGTAAAGCTATCTAATAACGGCATACGTCACCTCCGATAGTGATTTTTTTTAAAATAAACTGAACTCTTCTACAGAATGCGCGTCTGAGTATATGAAAGACGCGCATTTGTTATCATCATCCCTGAATTCAGAGATGTATATTTTGGCCACAGCGATGTGGCCTTTTTCTTTTGGTTCAGGCCTGCTTCGCCAGAAACGCCTCAAACGACTCCGTATCCGCCGCTTCGACCTCTTTCTGACGCACAACGGACGCATCGCGCTCTGCCACAAAATCCGCTTCGCTCAGGATCTCTAACGGCTCCTGCATCAGCATCTCACGGTACTCCGCTGAGAGTGAACGCCCTGTGCCACCAATTCCCTGTTCAATCATAGAACGCAGAATACGTGCTGAGAATGTCAGTTCCGGGTTATCGAAGCTTTCAACCAGTTCGTCGCAGACCTTCTGGTAAGCTTCGCCGCCGTACACGCTATCCAGCGTCTGGGCTACGCGCTTCAGGTCATGGAACAGATCCTTCCCTACCTTAGACAGTGGGAACTGGGCCGTTTCACAGCCAATACCTAACGTCAGACCCGGCTTGCGCCCTTCCAGAATCACGCGATTCCAGTTGGCACGAGTACACAGCAGTTCGTTGGAACTCATTTCCGGCGCATCCGCCAGTACGCACCAGACCATAAACAGGTCAAGGAAGCGAACCTGCTGCTCGTCAACGCCAATCGGTGAGAACGGGTTGATATCCAGCGAGCGCACTTCAATGTATTCGATCCCGCCGCGCTGTAGCGCATCCGACGGCGTTTCACCGCTGCGCGTCACGCGCTTCGGACGAATCGGCGCATACAGTTCATTTTCAATCTGCAATACGTTGGTGTTAATTTGCAGGCGCTTGCCGTCTTTTTCGAGGCCGATTTTTTCGTACTCTTCCGACGGGGTTTTTATCGCCCGCTTCAGGCCTGCCACATATTCGTGCAGATCGTTAAACGTAATTCCGAGATTGCTTTGCGATTTATTGGTATAGCCAAGGTCGCTCAGGCGCAGCGAGGTCGCGTACGGCAGATAGTACATGCCACACTCGGTCTTCTCGAACGGCAGCGTGGTCGGTTTCCCTTGCAGGAACGATGAACAGATAGCCGGGGACGCGCCGAACAGATACGGAATAACCCAGCCAAAACGGTAGTAGTTGCGGATCAGGCGGAAGTAGCCCGCGGAGATCGCTTCTTTATCCGTTTCACCGCACTTCGCCTGCCAGAACGCCATCGGCAGAGAGAAATTGTAGTGCACGCCAGAGATCGTCTGCATCAGTGCGCCGTAGCGATTTTTCAGTCCTTCGCGATACAGCGTTTTCAGCCGTCCAATATTCGAGGTGCCGTACTGAGCCAGCTCAATCTCCTGCCCCTGCTCGATATAGCACGGCATGCTGAGCGGCCACATACGCTCGTCGCCGAGGTTGCGGGCGGTGAAGCGATGCACGTCGCGCATGATCGTCAGCATATGATCAATATCACCGTCTACTGGCGTAATGAACTCCAGCAGCGCTTCGGCGAAATCGGTTGTGATCCATTTATGTGTCAGCGCCGAGCCTAACGCCTTCGGGTGTCCCGTAGTCGCTAAGCTACCATCCGCATTTACGCGCAGCGTTTCGCGCTCAAGCCCACGCTGAATCCCCTTCAGTGCCTGAGGGTGATTTTCCAGCCAGGCCAGCGCCTGTGATACGTCCGGGATCAATTTGACCTCCCGCCTGTCAAAAAATTGTCACTCAGCATAATTGTAATGGTTGACGATTGAAGGTCGCGAATTCATTCCACCAATTAGTGCCACCACGTCATACCCTGTAGTGTTACCCATGCCAGTAAAACATAGCGTAACGCCTTGCCAAGGCACAAAAAAAAGAGCACCGGTCCCCAAGAGATGCGCATCCATCCCGCCAGCAGACACAGTAAATCGCCTATTACAGGCATCCAGCTTAATAACAGCGTGGCAGCGCCATAGCGTTTTAGCCAGCCCACTGCCTTTTCCTGCCAGCGAGATTTTTCGCGTAGCGGAAAGAAACGTCCAAGAATAACGTTAGTCAGCCCTCCAAGGCTATTACCCATTGTTGCTATTAAGACCAGCAACCAGGGCTGACTCACGCCGGACAACAGCATCGCCACCAGCACCACTTCCGAACTCCCCGGTAAGAGGGTGGAGCTTAAAAAACTGCTGGCGAATAATGAAGCGAGTGACAGCGCGTCACTCACAGTAAGCGAACATCCACCGCCGCCATTCCGGCATCACGCGCGGCCTGAATGCCAAAATCAGCATCTTCAAACACCACGCATTTTGCAGGTGGTACACCCATTAATTCTGCACAGCGCAGGAAGGTATCCGGTGCGGGTTTGTGATGTTTAACATGATCGGCGGCAACGACGGCAGAAAAATAGTGGCGCAGGCCAAGGTGTTTGAGTAGCGCTTCAGCAATCGCGCTCTCGCTGCCCGTACCGACAGACATAGGACGACGGCCGTGCCACTCCTTGACGACGTCAATGAGTGGTAAAGGCTGCACGGTGTCTAACAGTATGGCTTTTACCGCGTCGGTTTTTTCACGCGCGAGCTGGTGCGGGTCGAGATCGGCCTGATTCAGCTCAATCACGGCCTGTGCGATACGCCAGGTGGGCGATCCGTTGAGGGCAATCATCGCCTGTAAATCGAAGCGCATACCGTAACGGCCCAGGACTTCGGTCCAGGCCTGACGATGCGTGGGTTCGGTATCCAGGAGGGTGCCGTCCATGTCGAAGATCAAACCGTCATACTGTGCGTACATCGTGCTCTCGCTAAACGATTAACAAAGCATTACTTTATCGTAAAAGGGGATTTTTGTCGCTGATTGCGAAGTGATAACAATGAGAGTGATTAAGAACTAAACATCGAAGGGGATCACAAGAAGAGATGGTGCATCCGGGAGGATTACTCGGCTGCGCCTCGCCCTGCGGGCCGTTGCTGAAGCAACGTTATCCTCCCTGGTGCTTGCGATTAACACGCAGACCTTGAAACAACAGCGTGGCTATTATCTCGGAGAATATGGTGCATCCGGGAGGATTCGAACCTCCGACCGCTCGGTTCGTAGCCGAGTACTCTATCCAGCTGAGCTACGGATGCATCGGGATTTACTGCTGTACTTCTCGATAGTCATATCACTTCAAAAGCAATATGAATTAAAAAATGGTGCATCCGGGAGGATTCGAACCTCCGACCGCTCGGTTCGTAGCCGAGTACTCTATCCAGCTGAGCTACGGATGCATCGGGATTTACTGCTGTACTTCTCGATACTCATATCACTTCAAAAGCAATATGAAGTAAAAAATGGTGCATCCGGGAGGATTCGAACCTCCGACCGCTCGGTTCGTAGCCGAGTACTCTATCCAGCTGAGCTACGGATGCATCGGGATTTACTGCTGTACTGCTCGATATTCATATCACTTCGAAAGCAATATGAAGTAATAGATGGTGCATCCGGGAGGATTCGAACCTCCGACCGCTCGGTTCGTAGCCGAGTACTCTATCCAGCTGAGCTACGGATGCAAAATGGCGGTGAGGCGGGGATTCGAACCCCGGATGCAGCTTTTGACCGCATACTCCCTTAGCAGGGGAGCGCCTTCAGCCTCTCGGCCACCTCACCACACAACGCCTCTTTCGAGTGCTTCGAGCAACTCGTTAAGAGCTTCTCGTCGCTGCGTGGCGCATATATTACTTTCTGGGACTTATAAGTCAAACAATTTTCCACATGCTTTTTTCGTTTGCACAATTCGCACGCAATTCGCATGTAAAAGCCGCAAAGAGAGTGTTTTATAAGCGGATTTTGCAGGCATCTTCACAGAATTGTGTTGAGAGAAGCGCGTCATTTGGATGAGATAAGATTATGAGAGTGGTCAAAAACGAAGCGTTTGAAATAGAACGGTAACTTTATGCAGGAAAAATAGCGGGAGGGTTGCGTCTCGCCCGACAGCGAGACGCGACAATATCAGTAACTGGACTGCTGGGATTTTTCAGCCTGGATACGCTGGTAGATCTCTTCACGGTGGACAGATACTTCTTTAGGAGCGTTAACACCAATACGTACCTGGTTACCCTTTACCCCTAAAACTGTCACGGTGACCTCATCCCCAATCATGAGGGTCTCACCAACTCGACGAGTCAGAATCAGCATTCTTTGCTCCTTGAAAGATTAAAAGAGTCGGGTCTCTTGTATCCCGGCATTATCCATCATATAACGCCAAAAAGTAAGCGATGACAAACACGTAAAGTGTAAGCAGTCACGGCATCACATTCTGTTAAACGTAAGTTTAGCCGATATACACAAACTCAACCTGACTTTATCGTTATCGATAGCGCAGTGAGCAAGACGCCATAACGTTACCGCTATGGCGTCTGCTTGTGCTTTGTAGTTATTACAGTTTCGCGCTTACCCAGCTTTCAACGCTGGCTAATGCCGCGGGAAGTGCCGCCGCATCCGTACCACCGGCTTGCGCCATGTCCGGACGACCGCCACCTTTGCCACCCACCTGCTGGGCGACCATGCCAATCAGTTCCCCTGCTTTGACACGATCCGTCACATCCTTAGAGACGCCCGCAATCAGAGAAACCTTACCCTCTGCGACCGTTGCCAGCACGATAACCGTCGAACCAAGCTGGTTCTTCAGATCGTCGACCATGGTACGCAGCATCTTAGGCTCAACGCCCGCCAGGTCGCTGACCAGCAGTTTGACGCCCTTAATGTCTACCGCTTTGCTGGAGAGGTTTGCGCTCTCCTGCGCCGCAGCCTGTTCTTTCAGCTGCTGGAGTTCTTTTTCCAGCTGACGGGTACGATCCAGCGCGACACGCACTTTCTCGCCCAGGTTCTGGCTATCGCCTTTCAGCAGCTGCGCGATCTCGTGCAGCTGGTCGCTCTGCGCATGCAGGCTGGCAATTGCACCTTCCCCGGTCACCGCCTCAATACGACGCACGCCTGCCGCCGTACCCGACTCGGAAACGATGCGGAACAAGCCGATGTCACCGGTGCGGGATGCGTGAGTACCGCCACACAGTTCGGTAGAGAAGTCGCCCATGCTCAGCACGCGAACGCGGTCGTCATATTTCTCGCCAAACAGCGCCATCGCACCTTTCTTCTTCGCTGCCTCAAGATCCATGATGTGGGTTTCGATTGGCAGGTTGCGGCGGATCTGGGCATTCACCAGGTCTTCCACCGCACGAATTTCAGACGGCTTCATCGCTTCAAAATGCGAGAAGTCGAAACGCAGCACTTTGTCGTTAACCAGAGAACCTTTCTGTGCAACGTGCGTACCCAGCACTTCGCGCAGGGCTGCGTGCATCAGGTGGGTTGCCGAGTGGTTCAGACGAATGCGCGCGCGGCGAGCTTCGTCAACGTTGGCCTGAACGCCCTCGCCCACTTTCAGAGAACCGGAAACCAGTTTGCCCTGGTGACCAATTGCCTGACCGTATTTCTGGGTATCGCTTACGCTGAAGCTGAAGCCATTGCCTTTCAGTTCGCCTTTATCGCCAACCTGGCCGCCGGATTCCGCATAGAACGGTGTTTTATCCAGGATAACAACCGCGTCCTGACCTGCGCTAATGCTGTCTACGGCTTTACCGTCAACAAACAGCGCGGTCACGTTGCTGGTCAGAGCCAGCTCTTCGTAGCCTTTAAATTCAGACGCGCTATCAACGCGGATCATCGCGTTGTAGTCCGCGCCAAAACCGCTGGATTCACGCGCACGACGACGCTGCTCTTCCATTGCGGCTTCAAAGCCTGCTTCGTCAACTTTGATGTTGCGCTCGCGGCAAACGTCCGCCGTCAGGTCAACCGGGAAGCCGTAGGTGTCGTACAGGCGGAAAGCGGTTTCGCCATCCAGCGTGTCGCCCTTGAGTTTCGCCAGCTCGTCGTCCAGCAGCGCCAGTCCGCGCTCCAGCGTACGGGCAAACTGCTCTTCTTCGGTTTTCAGAACCTGTTCAACCTGCGCCTGCTGGCGTTTCAGCTCGTCACCGGCAGAGCCCATCACGCCAATCAGTGGCCCAACGAGTTTATAGAAGAAGGTGTCCTTCGCGCCCAGCATGTTGCCATGACGGATCGCACGACGAATGATACGACGCAGCACATAGCCACGGTTTTCATTCGACGGGATAACGCCGTCAGCAATCAGGAACGCACAGGAACGAATATGGTCTGCGATAACGCGCAGTGATTTGTTGTTCAGATCGGTTGCGCCCGTCACTTCGGCAACGGCTTTGATCAGGGTGCTGAACAGGTCAATCTCATAGTTGGAGTTAACGTGTTGCAGAACGGCCGCGATACGCTCAAGACCCATACCGGTATCTACGGACGGTTTTGGCAGCGGCTCCATGGTGCCGTCGGCCTGACGGTTGAACTGCATGAAGACGATGTTCCAGATCTCAATGTAGCGATCGCCATCTTCTTCCGCGCTTCCCGGAGGGCCGCCCCAGATGTGGTCACCATGATCGTAGAAGATCTCGGTGCACGGACCGCAAGGGCCGGTGTCACCCATCTGCCAGAAGTTATCAGACGCGTAAGGCGCGCCTTTGTTGTCACCGATACGGATGATACGTTCGCGAGGGATACCCACTTCTTTTTCCCAGATGTCGAACGCTTCGTCATCGGTCTCATACACGGTCACCCACAGACGCTCTTTCGGCAGATTAAACCAGTTTTCACCGGTCAGCAGTTCCCACGCATATTGAATGGCGTCGTGTTTGAAGTAGTCGCCGAAGCTGAAGTTACCCAGCATTTCGAAGAAAGTGTGGTGGCGCGCGGTGTAACCGACGTTTTCCAGATCGTTGTGTTTACCGCCCGCACGCACGCAACGCTGTGAGGTTGTGGCGCGGGAATAATTACGCTTGTCGAGACCAAGGAACACATCCTTGAACTGGTTCATCCCGGCGTTGGTAAACAGCAGAGTCGGGTCATTGTTCGGTACCAGGGAGCTGCTGGCAACAACCTGGTGTCCCTTACTATGGAAAAAATCGAGAAACGCCTGACGGATCTCAGCGGTGCTCTTGCTCATAATTATCCTGAAATCAAGCTAACGAAATGTCGCAGCAGATCTGTATCTGTAAACAGTTGGACGGACCAGCTACTGGAAAAAGTGGGAATAAGATAAGTTTTCTTTAGTGGGAAGTAAAATCCCGCATGCGTTCAATCGGTAAAATTACGCCAGATATCCTGAATATCTTCCATCAGGAAGCCGCGGTAGAGCAAAAAGCGCTGGATTTTAACTTTTTCTGAAAATTCACGCGACAGCGGCTCACCGTACTTTCGTACCGCCTGCTCACGCGCCAGTTCGCACCAGTCGATTTCACTTTCGCGCATGGCTTTTTCAATCGATTCACGGGCTACACCTTTCTGGTTCAGCTCCTGGCGGATACGCGCTGGCCCATAGCCTTTACGACCACGGCTGGCAAGAAAGCGAGCGGCAAAACGGCCGTCATCCAGATAGTGATGCTCGTAGCACCAGGCAACCACGCGGTCATAATCTTCCGCGGTGGCATCAATGTCTTCCGGACCGTTTTTGCTCATGACGGGCGCTGACAGTTTCCGCCGCAGCTCCTGTTCGCTATGGTCACGCACGGCAAGAATACGCACGGCCCGATCCAGCAAGCGTGAGTAGGCTGGTCGGCGTGATGTCGGTTCACTCATAAAAAACCTGTCGATTCAGAAATGCAAAAAGGGCCGCATCAGCAGCCCTTCATTTTTATCCGAGAGGATTAAAAATCTTCGTTGGTTTCTTCAGCATCCGCGCCGTCGACCACGAAATCAGGTTTAGAGTCCTGGTTGCTCAGCAGGAGTTCACGCACCTTCTTCTCAATCTCTTTCGCCGCCGCCGGGTTCTCTTTCAGCCAGGAGATAGCATTCGCTTTACCCTGACCAATCTTGTCACCGTTGTAGCTGTACCATGCGCCCGCTTTTTCAATCAGCTTCTCTTTCACGCCCAGGTCAACCAGCTCGCCGAGGAAGTTGATACCTTCGCCGTAGAGGATCTGGAATTCAGCCTGTTTGAACGGTGCTGCGATTTTGTTCTTCACAACCTTCACGCGGGTTTCGCTACCGACGACGTTATCCCCTTCTTTCACCGCGCCGATACGGCGGATATCCAGACGGACAGAAGCATAGAATTTCAGAGCGTTACCGCCGGTGGTGGTTTCCGGGTTACCGAACATTACACCAATTTTCATACGGATCTGGTTGATGAAGATCAGCAGCGTATTGGACTGCTTCAGGTTACCCGCCAGCTTACGCATCGCCTGGCTCATCATACGTGCCGCGAGGCCCATGTGAGAGTCACCGATTTCACCTTCAATTTCCGCTTTTGGCGTCAGCGCCGCAACGGAGTCGACGATGATCACGTCAACCGCACCTGAGCGCGCCAGCGCGTCACAAATTTCCAGTGCCTGCTCGCCGGTGTCCGGCTGGGAGCACAGCAGGTTGTCGATATCAACGCCCAGTTTACGGGCATAGACCGGGTCCAGCGCGTGCTCGGCATCGATAAACGCACAGGTTTTACCTTCGCGCTGTGCCGCCGCAACAACCTGCAACGTCAGGGTGGTTTTACCCGAGGATTCCGGACCGTAGATTTCTACGATACGGCCCATCGGCAAACCGCCAGCGCCCAGTGCGATATCAAGAGAAAGCGAACCAGTGGAGATAGTTTCCACATCCATGGAACGGTCTTCACCCAGGCGCATGATGGAGCCTTTACCGAATTGCTTTTCGATCTGGCCCAGTGCTGCCGCCAACGCTTTCTGTTTGTTTTCGTCGATAGCCATTATTACTCCTGTCATGCCGGGAGAAGCAACTGCGCTTCACCATGGACTTCTGTTCTGTTGAGGCAATTATACTGTATAGTCATACAGTATCAAGTATTTTGTAGAAATTGTTGCCAGAGCGTTTTTAACGCGTATTCCGTTGCCTGACGACGCACGCTTTCGCGATCGCCGCTGAAGCATTCCCGGCGGGTGATCCCTTCACCTTTTGAGGTGGCAAAGCCAAACCAGACGGTGCCGACAGGCTTCACGTCGCTGCCGCCGTCCGGCCCCGCGATACCGCTGATGGAGATAGCGTAATCTGCGCGCGCCTCTTTCAGCGCGCCAATCGCCATTTCGATCACCACCGGCTCGCTGACCGCGCCATGCTGCTCAAGCGTGGCTTCACGCACGCCAATCATCTGCGCTTTAGCCTCGTTACTGTAGGTCACAAAGCCGCGTTCAAACCAGGCGGAACTGCCAGCAATATCGGTAATTGCTTTCGCCACCCAGCCGCCGGTGCAGGATTCTGCGGTCGTGAGAGTCGCGCCGCGCTGTTTCAGCGCCAGCCCCACCACTTCGCTTAGCTGCATCAATTCATGGTCAGTCATTCTCGCTCCAGGCCTTAGAAAAACATGCAGCACAAGATAGCACTTTCTCATCAAATATGGGGATGCGCGTCGGGTTTTACGAGGGGGCTTCAGAAAAAAGCCGATGCGGGCGCACCGGCCAGAGAGACGCTTATTTCATGCTGTTAGCGAGGGTGTCTACATTGTGGCGAAACGCCTTGACGTAGGTGTCCGCCACGCCGCCCTTCGCGGACAGCGCTTCCGGGTAAAGTTCACCGCCCGGCTGGGCGCCCGTGGCGGTCGCAATCTGCTTCACCAGGCGCGGATCAAGCTGGTTTTCCATAAACCATGTTTTCACGCCGTCAGCTTTAATCTGATTAATGATCTCCGCCACCTGCGCCGCGCTGGCTTCACTCTCAGACGACAGCCCCTGCGGCGCCATAAACGTCACGCCGTAGGCGCGGCTGAAATAGCCGAAAGCGTCGTGGCTGGTCAGCACTTTGCGCTTCGCCTGTGGGATGTCGCTGAAACGCTTCTTAGCCCAACCGTCCAGCTGAGAGAGCTGCGCAATATAGGGTTTACCGGTAGCTTCAAGCGCCGCCGTATCTTCAGGATCGGCCTTCACCAGCCCAGAGAGAATATTTTGCGCATACAGCGCGCCGTTCGCCGCGCTGTTCCACGCGTGCGGATCGGTCACTGTTTTACCGTCCTCTTCCAGCGTGTGCGTTTTCACGCCGTCCGAAGCAACCACCAGCTGGCCTTTGAATCCGGAGGCTTTCACCAGACGATCGAGCCAGCCTTCCAGCCCCAGCCCATTGACTACCACCACGTCGGCTTTACTCAGCGCCGCGCTGTCTTTGGGCGAGGGTTCGAAAGTATGGGGATCACCGTCCGGCCCCACCAGCGTCGTCACCTTCACACGATCGCCGCCAACCTGCTGCGTGATGTCTCCCAGGATGGAAAAGCTGGTCACCACATTAAGCGTTTTCGCCATTACGCCGTGCGTCATCATGCCGAGCGCGAGCGCCACGGCTAACCCTGTACGTTTCATCGTTTCCCCTTGCGTTAAAAAAGTGCCCGCAGGCTATCCGCCAGCCTGCTGCGCGTGCCAAATAAAACGGAAATAAAGAACAATGCGCTGGCGGTCAGCACAATGGAGGGCCCGGCGGGCAGACTCACTGCCCAGGAAAGGCTTAAGCCCAGCCACGCGCAAAAAATACCGCTGATACCCGCCATCAGAAGTAACCCTGGCAGGGTGCGCACCCAGCAGCGTGCCGCCACGGCGGGCAACATCATCAGCCCGACGGCCATCAACGTGCCGAGCACCTGAAAACCGGCCACCAGGTTGAGCACCAGCAGCGCCAGAAACAGACCGTGTAACATCCCGGGCAGCCAGCGCGCGTTCACCTGCAACCACGCGGTATCGAACGCTTCGCTGACCAGCCCACGATAAAACATCGCCAGCGTGAGGAGCGTGAACATGCAAACGCCCGTCACGAACAGGGCTGACGCGCTATCCACGGCGAGAATGGAGCCAAACAGAAGATGAAGCAGATCGACATTTGAACCGCGCAGCGACACCAGCGTGACGCCCAGCGCCAGGGAACCCAGGTAAAACCCCGCGAAGCTGGCATCCTCTTTAAGGGGCGTGCGGCGGCTGACCAGCCCGGCCACCAGCGCAACGGCGATCCCGGCAATAAACCCGCCGACAGTCATTGCCAGCAGCGACATACCGCTGAGCAGATAGCCCACCGCGACACCCGGCAAAATGGCATGAGAAAGGGCGTCCCCCATCAGGCTCATCCGACGCAGCTGAAGGAATACCCCCAGCGCCGTGGTGCTGACGGAGAGCGCCAGGCAAACCACCAGCGCACGGCGCATAAAGCCGTACTCAATAAACGGCTGGAAGAATGTATGCCAGATCATGCCACCCTCACCCGCTCGGTTTTCCATTGGGGACTATCAGCGTCCAGACGTAACGTCTGCGGGAAGTGACGTGCTACGCGCTCGCTGTCATGCAGAACCGCCAGCAGGGTCTGCCCCTGCATATACATCTCCAGCATCAGATCCATCAGCACGTTGCAGGTCGCCTCATCAACGCCGGTGAAGGGTTCGTCCAGCATCACCAGCGGTGCCTGCTGCACTAAAACGCGGGCAAACAGCATGCGCTGGAATTGCCCGCCGGAGAGTTCATCGATGGTGGATAACGCCATGGACGCCAGCCCCACGCGCTCAAGCGCGCCGGCAATGCGCATGCGGGTATCCCGACGAAAACTGGCAAATAGCGAGATTGCTGGCCAGCAGCCCATGCTCACCACGTCCTGCACGGTCAGAGGAAATTGCGCCTCCAGCGCGTGACGCTGCGCCAGCCAGCCCACCACCGGACGTCTCCCCTGCCAGCGAAACGTACCGCTGACGGGCGGAAGAAAGCCAGCGAGCGTTTTCAGCAGCGTGGATTTGCCGCAGCCGTTGGCCCCGACGATGGCGGTCATGCTCCCGCGTTCAATCACGCCGGACAGTGCGCGCGTAACGGGCTGGCGATCGTAACCCGCCACGAGGTCGTTCATCACGATCATGGCAACGCCACCGCCCAGCGCACGGCCAGGCCGAGAAACAGAATGAGCATCAGCGCCAGCAGCAGACGAACCGGGGATGAGAGAGAAAACAGGGACATGGACATCTCAATTCAAAATTATGTTATAACATAACAATAATGAAAGACGATTAAGATGTAAACGGCGGGAGTGAAATGGGAATGTGGCGAAATGTTTCTGCAAACTTCCCTCTCCCGTGGGAGAGGGTCAGGGTGAGGGCATCAGGCCGCACCGTGCGGGCAGCCATGCCGGGTGGCGGCGTTGCCTTACCCGGCCTACCCGTCGGGGTAACTTACTGGCTAAACGGTGACGCTGCCGGCACACGCGCCTGAGACACCGCCAGCCCCAGCTGCCACACCGCCATCGCATAGTGCGTGCTGTGGTTGTAGCGGGTAATGGTGTAGAAGTTCGGCAGTCCGAACCAGTACTGATAACCGGTTCCGACATCCAGGCGCAGCAGGCTCACCTGGTCAACATTGCCCAGCGGCTGCGACGGCGTTAAGCCTGCCGCTGCAAGCTGCGCCACGCTGTATTTGGTTTTAAATCCGTTTTCCAGACCAAACGCCTCACCGTTCGCCTGCACCGCCACCTGGCCGCCCGGCGTCCAGCCGTGCGCTTTGAAGTAGTTGGCCACGCTGCCAATGGCGTCTTCGGGATCCCACAGGTTGATGTGACCATCCCCGTTAAAATCTACCGCGTACTGCTTATAGGAGGACGGCATAAACTGGCCGTAGCCCATCGCACCGGCGAACGACCCTTTCAGATCTAACGGATCGTCCTGTTCGTCTCGCGCCATGAGCAGGAAGGTTTCCAGTTCAGAGGAGAAATACTCGGCGCGGCGCGGGTAGTTGAAGGAGAGCGTCGCCAGCGCATCGAGGATGCGGGTTTTACCCATAATGCGTCCCCAGCGAGTCTCGACCCCAATAATACCGACGATGATCTCCGGCGGCACGCCATAGACCTGCCACGCACGATTCAGGGCGTCTTCATACTGATTCCAGAACACCACGCCATTTTGCACGTTGTCCGGGGTAATAAACTGTTTGCGATAGCGCAGCCACGCCCCGTTTGGCCCGGTCGGCACCTGGGCCGTCGGCGCCTGCCTGTCCATCAGGCGCAGCACGTAGTCCAGACGCTTCGCCTGAGACAAAATGGCATGCAGCTGCTGGCGATCAAAACCGTGCTTGCTCACCATTTTATCGATGAACTGTTCGGCCGCAGGGTTATTCGCGAAGTCGCCGCCCATCTGCATCATATTGTGCTGCGGCTCAAGCAGAAACCCGCCGGAAGGCGCGCCCGCCGTTTGTTGAACAGCTTCAGTCCTGGGTTTGCTACTACAGGCGGACAGGAGAATAAGCGCAGGTAACAGCGCTGCATAACGACGCTTGAACATGTGGCATCCATTTAACGAGTTCGGTAAGAACCCAGTATGGTAAAGCATCCGCAACACCTCAAGGAAGCGGTACACACCTCCCCAACGCAAATCCGCGCTTTTTTCCATCGAAAATCATTCGCCCCACCAATTATCTTTCAAATTAATCCATTTTTCTTTCATTGTGAGATCTAATTAACACTTTAAAATCTTTCAATTTGATTATTATTAGCCCCGAACAGACAAAAAAAAACGCCCTACAGGAGAGAAGAATGATAGAAACCATCACCCACGGCGCCGAGTGGTTCATCGGGCTTTTTCAGAAAGGCGGCGAGGTATTCACCGGCATGGTGACCGGGATCCTGCCCCTGCTGATCAGCCTGCTGGTGATCATGAACGCGCTGATTAACTTTATCGGCCAGCAGCGTATTGAACGCTTCGCCCAGCGCTGCGCCGGAAACCCGCTGTCCCGCTACCTGATCCTGCCCTTCATCGGCACCTTTGTGTTCTGCAACCCGATGACCTTAAGCCTCGGCCGCTTTATGCCAGAGAAGTACAAGCCGAGCTATTACGCCGCCGCCTCCTACAGCTGCCATTCCATGAACGGCCTGTTCCCGCACATCAACCCCGGCGAGCTGTTCGTTTATCTCGGGATCGCCAGCGGCCTTACCACGCTTGGCCTGCCGCTCGGCCCGCTGGCGGTGAGCTACCTGCTGGTCGGTCTGGTCACCAACTTCTTCCGCGGCTGGGTGACGGATCTCACCACCGCCATTTTTGAGAAAAAAATGGGCATCCAGCTTGAACAGAAAGTCCATCTTTCAGGAGCTACAGCATGAACCGGATCCGCATTGAGAAAGGCACGGGCGGCTGGGGCGGCCCGCTGGAGTTCGACGCCACCGAAGGCAAAAAGATTGTGTACATCACCGCGGGCACGCGCCCGGCGATCGTCGACAGGCTGCACGAGCTGACGGGCTGGGAAGCGGTCGACGGCTTCAAGGAAGGGGAACCGCCGGAAGCGGAAATCGGCGTGGCGGTGATCGACTGCGGCGGTACGCTGCGCTGCGGCATCTATCCGAAGCGCCGCATTCCGACGGTAAATATTCACTCCACCGGGAAATCCGGCCCGCTGGCGCAGTACATCCTTGAGGATATTTATGTCTCTGGGGTGAAGGAGGACAACATCACGCTGGTGAATGGCACATCCGCGCCGCAAAAAGCGGCCCCGCGCGAGTACGACACCAGCAAAAAAATCACCGAGCAGAGCGATGGCCTGCTGGCGAAGGTCGGGATGGGGATGGGGTCCGCCGTGGCGGTGCTGTTCCAGTCCGGGCGCGACACCATCGACACGGTGCTGAAAACCATTCTGCCGTTTATGGCGTTCGTCTCGGCGCTGATCGGTATCATCATGGCCTCCGGCCTCGGCGACTGGATTGCCCACGGCCTCGCCCCGCTCGCCAGCCACCCGCTCGGCCTGGTGACGCTGGCGCTGATCTGCTCCTTCCCGCTGCTGTCGCCGTTTCTCGGCCCGGGCGCGGTGATTGCCCAGGTCATCGGCGTGCTGATTGGCGTACAGATTGGTCTGGGCAACATTCCCCCGCACCTCGCTCTGCCTGCCCTTTTTGCCATTAACGCTCAGGCGGCGTGCGACTTCATCCCCGTCGGGCTGTCGCTGGCGGAAGCACGTCAGGACACCGTGCGCGTGGGCGTCCCCTCCGTGCTGGTGAGCCGCTTCCTGACGGGCGCGCCCACGGTGCTGATTGCCTGGTTTGTCTCCGGCTTTATTTATCAATAAGAGGTTCCTGCCATGACCGTGATTTACCAGACCACCATTACCCGCATCGGCCAGAGCGCAGCCGATGCGCTGAGCGACCAGATGCTGATCACCTTCCGCGAAGGGGCGCCTGCGGATATCGAAGAGTTTTGCTTTATCCACTGCCACGGCGAGCTAAACGGCGAGCTGAAGGCCGGGAGCCAGCTTGAGCTGGGCGAGGCGCGCTATGCCGTGACCGCCGTCGGCGACGTCGCTGAACAAAACCTGCGCGAGCTGGGGCACATCACCCTGCGTTTTGACGGGCAGCCGCAGGCGGAGTATCCCGGCACGGTTCACGTTGAGGGGCCGGTTCCGCAGGCTGTCACACCAGGCTGTACGTTAAAATTTGTTGCGTAATTAAGGAGAAACACATGAGTCAGGTTGCCGTTGTCATTGGTGGGGGACAAACCTTAGGCGAGTTCCTCTGCCGTGGGCTTGCCGCAGAGGGTTACCGCGTGGCGGTTGTGGACATTCAGAGTGAAAAAGCCGCCCGCGTGGCGGACGCCATCAACACCGAGTTTGGCGAAGGGATGGCGTACGGATTTGGTGCCGACGCCACCAGCGAGCAGAGCGTGATGGCGCTGGCCCGCGGCGTAGATGAGATATTTGGGCGTATCGACCTGCTGGTCTACAGCGCGGGGATCGCGAAAGCGGCCTTTATCAGCGATTTCGAACTGGGGGATTTTGACCGCTCGTTGCAGGTGAATCTGGTGGGCTATTTCCTCTGCGCCCGTGAGTTTTCCCGGCTGATGATCCGCGATGGTATTCAGGGGCGCATCATTCAGATCAACTCGAAATCCGGGAAAGTGGGCAGCAAGCACAACTCCGGCTACAGCGCGGCGAAGTTTGGCGGCGTGGGGCTGACGCAGTCTCTGGCGCTGGATCTGGCCGAATACGGCATCACCGTTCACTCGCTGATGCTGGGTAACCTGTTGAAATCGCCGATGTTCCAGTCCCTGCTGCCGCAGTACGCCTCCAAGCTCGGCATCAAAGCTGAAGAAGTGGAGCAGTACTACATCGACAAAGTGCCGCTCAAGCGCGGGTGTGATTATCAGGACGTGCTGAACATGCTGCTGTTTTACGCCAGCCCGAAAGCCTCGTACTGCACCGGGCAGTCGATTAACGTCACCGGTGGGCAGGTGATGTTCTGATCGAGCGGCCTGATGCCCTCACCCTAACCCTCTCCCACCGGGAGAGGGAACAAAACAAGGAGCCGATATGGTAACCGCATTAATCACCGTCGCCGCCCTCGCCTGGATCTGCCAGATGGCGTTTGGCGGCTGGCAAATCCATCAGTTTAACCGCGCGTTTGACGCCCTGTGCCAGAAAGGCCGTGTGGGCGTCGGGCGTTCCGGCGGACGCTTCAAACCGCGGGTTGTCGTCGCTGTTGCGCTGGATGAAAACAATAAGGTCTGCGATTCCCTCATCATGCGCGGCATGACCGTCTTTGCCCGTCCGGTGAAAATCCAGGCGATCAACGGCATTTTGCTGCATGAATTACAACCTGATGTGATCTTCCCCCATGATTCACTCTGTCAGAATGCACTATCATTAGCGCTTAATCTGAAACAGGGATAATTTCGTTGTGAAAGTTATAAACTTGCGGAATTATCATTTCGCAACGTAAGGAACGAAGCGCCTATGAAACCACGTCAGCGGCAGGCGGCCATACTTGAGCATCTGCAAAAGCAGGGAAAGTGCTCGGTAGAGGATCTGGCCCACTACTTTGACACCACCGGCACGACAATACGCAAGGACCTGGTGTTGCTCGAAAACTCCGGCGCCGTCATTCGTACCTATGGCGGCGTGGTGCTCAATAAAGACGAAGCCGACCCGCCTATCGATCACAAGACGCTGATTAATACGCACCAGAAAGCGCTGATTGCCGAAGCTGCGGTCAAATTTATCCAGGACGGCGATTCCATCATCCTCGACGCTGGCAGTACCGTCCTACAGATGATCCCGCTGCTCAGCCGCTTTAATAACATCACCGTGATGACCAACAGCCTGCACATCGTCAATGCCCTGTCAGAGTTCGACAGCGAGCAGACCATCCTGATGCCCGGTGGCACCTTCCGTAAAAAATCCGCGTCGTTTCACGGGCAGCTGGCGGAGAATGCCTTCGACCACTTCAGCTTCGATAAGCTGTTTATGGGCACGGACGGCATCGACCTCAACGCGGGCGTGACCACCTTCAACGAGGTGTTCAGCGTCAGCAAAGCGATGTGCAACGCCGCGCGGGAAGTGATTTTGATGGCGGACTCGTCGAAGTTTGGCCGTAAAAGCCCCAACATTGTCTGTAGCCTTGAAAGCGTCGATAAGCTGATTACCGACGCAGGTATCGATCCGGCATTTAAAAAAGCGCTGGAAGCGAAGGGCATCGACGTGATCGTAACCGGAGAGAAAAATGAGTGATTTTCTGTTAAACGCAGGCCGCCAGACTCTGCTGCTGGAGCTACAGGAAGCCAGCCGCCTGCCGGAGCGTCTGGATGAGGATTTTGTTCGTGCAGCCAACACCATTATCCACTGCGAGGGCAAAGTGATCGTGGCGGGTATCGGTAAATCCGGTCATATCGGCAAGAAGATTGCCGCGACGCTTGCCAGCACCGGCACTCCGGCGTTCTTCGTGCATCCTGCCGAAGCGCTGCACGGCGATCTGGGGATGATCGAAAGCCGCGACGTGATGCTGTTTATCTCCTACTCCGGTTCAGCCAAAGAGCTGGATCTCATCATCCCTCGCCTGCAAGAAAAATCGGTGGCCCTGTTAGCGATGACCGGCAAATCCCGTTCGCCGCTGGCGCTGGCCGCGAAAGCAACGCTGGATATTTCCGTTGAGCGCGAAGCCTGCCCGATGCACCTGGCACCGACCTCCAGCACCGTCAACACGCTGATGATGGGCGACGCGCTGGCGATGGCGGTGATGCAGGCGCGCGGTTTTAATGAGGAAGATTTCGCCCGTTCCCATCCTGCTGGCGCGCTTGGGGCACGTCTGCTCAACAAGGTTCACCATCTGATGCGCACGGACGATGCCATTCCTCAGGTCAAACTCGACACCAGCGTGATGGACGCCATGCTGGAGCTGAGCCGCACCGGGCTGGGGCTGGTTGCGGTATGCGACAACGACCGCCAGGTGAAGGGCGTCTTCACCGACGGCGACCTGCGCCGCTGGCTGGTGGGCGGCGGCAAGCTGGAGGCGCGGGTATCCGAAGCAATGACCCGGGGCGGGCTGACGCTGAATGCCGACAGCCGCGCCATTGAAGCCAAAGAGGTGCTGATGAAGCGCAAAATCACCGCCGCGCCGGTGGTGGACGAGCACGGCAGGCTGTGCGGCGCGATCAACCTGCAAGACTTCTACCAGGCGGGGATTATTTAACCCTTAAGCCCCAGACGTTTCGCCAGCCTGTGAAGGTTGGCGACGTCCATCTCCAGCGCCCGCGCGCATGCCGCCCAGCTGCGGTTATTCTGCTCCAGGGCGCGGGTGATCATCTGACGCTGGAACGCATCCGTCGCCTCGCGCAGGTTTTCGTTCACGCTCTCAGGTATCACTGGCTTCACGGACGGCGTCGTTTCCTCATGCAGCGCGAAATGGCGCGCATGGATAACCACTTCATCCCCCGAACGCGTAGCCCGCGCCAGCACCACCGCGCGGTGAATCGCATGTTCCAGTTCACGCACGTTACCCGGCCAGCCGTAGCTCAGCAGGTGCGTCCTCGCGCCGGGGCTTAGCACCACGCGGGAAAGCCCCATTTTGAGCCGACACTGTTCGCAGAAAAAGCCCGCCAGCAGCACCACATCATCGCCCCGCTCGCGCAGCGGCGGCACCGTGAGCGGGAACACGCTCAGACGGTGGAACAGATCGGCGCGGAAATTGCCCGCCAGCACCTCTTCGCGCAGATCGCGGTTCGTCGCCGCCAGCACGCGCACATCCACACGTAAGCTGCGATCGTCACCTACGCGTTGAATATCGCCATACTGCAACACCCGCAGCAGTTTGGCCTGGAGCGAAAGGGAGAGTTCGCCAATTTCATCGAGGAACAGCGTGCCGTTATCAGCCATTTCGAACTTGCCGCTGCGGTTGCTGATCGCCCCGGTAAAGGCCCCTTTGACGTGTCCGAACAGCTCGCTTTCCGCCACGCTTTCCGGCAGCGCCGCGCAGTTGAGATAGACCAGCGGGTTCACCGCACGGGGCGAGGCTTCGTGGATCGCTTTCGCCACCAGCTCTTTACCGGTGCCGGTCTCCCCGAAGATCAGCACGTTCAAATCAGACGCGGCGACAATCTCAATCTCTTTTTTAAGCTGCGCCATGCCCGGCGAAAGGCCAATCATTTCGGTGTGCGCCACCTGCTCAAACGCCGTCGGGCTACCCGGAAGAATATTCTGGCTCTCCAGCTGTTCTATCAGCAGGGCGTTGTTCAGCGCCCCGGCCGCCAGCGCGGCAATCAGCCGTAGCTCTTCGTCGCTGAAGGTATCGAACTGATCCGGCGACATGCCATCGAGGGTTAACGCGCCAATCAGGTTCTGCCCGGCAAACAGCGGCAGGCCGATACAGGCGTGAACCTTCAGGCTCTCCTGGCCGGGGATCAGGCCGTCGTACGGATCGGGCAGATCGCTGTCTGCCGGGAAACGCACCACGTCACCCGCGCGGGCGATGGTTTCCAGACGCGGGTGACCCTCCAGGGTAAAGCGCCGCCCGAGTACGTCCTTCGCCAGACCGTCGATAGCCAGCGGAATAAACTGCCGCCCTTCGTAACGCAGCAGCGCCGAGGCATCGCAATCCAGCACGTGGCGCAACGTGGAGATCAGCCGCTGAAAGCGGTCCTGATGACCAATACCGGTTTGCAGTTCTATGGCGATCTTCGCCAGCACATCTACGGAAAAGCTCATCTCTGCCTCACTGTCATTTTGACAACACATAGTGTCATATTGACAATTTTTAAGATAGTCAAAATGACTACCCATTAGGGAGAATCAAAACACAAATACATTATTTTCAATAAGTTAAAAAACTGGCACGCAACTTGATATATGACAGTCATCTTATTTGAAAACGCCGTATTAAGTTGAGGTTGCTATGTCTATTCTGGTTAAAAATAACATTCATTGGGTGGGTCAACGTGACTGGGAAGTACGTGATTTTCACGGGACGGAATACAAAACGCTGCGCGGCAGCAGCTACAACAGCTATCTCATTCGTGAAGGTAAAAACGTCCTGATCGATACCGTCGATCACAAATTCAGCCGCGAGTTCGTGCAGAACCTGCGCAGCGAAATCGATTTGAATGACATCGACTACATCATCATCAACCACGCGGAAGAGGATCACGCCGGGGCGCTGACCGAGCTGATGTCCCACATTCCGGATACCCCGATCTACTGCACCACCAACGCCATTGACTCCATCAACGGTCACCACCACCATCCGGAGTGGAACTTCCACACCGTAAAAACCGGCGACACGCTGGATATCGGCAACGGCAAACAGCTGATCTTCGTGGAAACCCCAATGCTGCACTGGCCGGACAGCATGATGACCTACATGACCGGTGACGCGGTGCTGTTCAGCAACGACGCCTTCGGCCAGCACTACTGCGACGAACGTCTGTTCAACGACGAAGTGGATCAGACCGAGCTGTTCGAACAGTGCCAGCGCTACTACGCCAACATCCTGACGCCGTTCAGCCGTCTGGTCACGCCAAAAATCACCGAGATCCTCGGCTTCAACCTGCCGGTGGATATGATTGCCACCTCCCACGGCGTGGTATGGCGTGAAAATCCAACCCAGATCGTCGAGCTGTACCTGAAGTGGGCGGCGGACTATCAGGAAGACCGCATCACCATCTTCTACGACACCATGTCCAACAACACCCGCATGATGGCGGACGCCATTGCCCAGGGCATCAACGAAGTGGACCCGAACGTGGCAGTGAAAATCTTCAACGTGGCGCGCAGCGATAAGAATGAGGTATTGACCAACGTCTTCCGCTCCAAAGGCGTGCTGGTGGGTACCTCCACCATGAATAACGTGATGATGCCGAAAATTGCCGGACTGGTGGAAGAGATGACCGGCCTGCGCTTCCGTAACAAACGCGCCAGCGCCTTTGGTTCACACGGCTGGAGCGGCGGCGCGGTAGACCGTCTCTCCACCCGTTTACAGGATGCCGGTTTTGAGATGTCCCTGAGCCTGAAGGCGAAATGGCGTCCGGATCTCGACGCGCTGGAAATCTGTCGCCAGCACGGTCGCGACATTGCCCGCCAGTGGGCGCTTGCGCCGCTGCCGGAAACCGCACCCGCCGCGGCTGCTGCGCCGGAAGCCGTAGCAGAAGCCGCTCCTGCCGCTGCCGACCTCGGCCCCTGCATGCAGTGCAGCGTCTGCCAGTGGATTTACGATCCCGAGCTGGGCGAGCCGTTGCAGGATGTCGCGCCGGGTACACCGTGGAGCGAGGTGCCGGACAACTTCCTCTGCCCGGAATGTTCCCTCGGAAAAGACGTCTTTGATGAACTGGCAACGGAGGCAAAATGAGCCACGGCATCGTCATTATCGGCTCGGGCTTTGCCGCCCGCCAGCTGGTGAAAAATATCCGCAAACAGGATGCTAACGTGCCGTTGACGGTGATCGCCGCCGACAGCATGGATGAGTACAACAAGCCTGATTTAAGCCACGTCATTAGCCAAAATCAGCGCGCCGACGATCTCACCCGCCAGACGGCGGGGGAGTTTGCAGAACAATTTAATCTGCGTCTGTTTCCGTACACCTGGGTCACCGATATCGACGCCGACGCCCACGTGGTGAACGCGAAAGATAAAACCTGGCAGTACGACAAGCTGGTGCTGGCGACGGGGGCATCCGCGTTTGTGCCGCCGGTTGAGGGCCGCGAGCTGATGGTCACGCTCAACAGTCAGCAGGAGTATCAGGCCAGCGAGACCCTGTTACGCGACGCCACACGGGTGATGATTGTCGGCGGCGGGCTGATTGGCACCGAGCTGGCGATGGACTTCTGCCGGGCGGGAAAATCCGTCACCCTGGTTGACCACGCGGCCAGCATTCTGTCAGCGCTGATGCCGGCAGAAGTAAGCAGTCGCTTACAGCATCGTTTGACCGACATGGGCGTGCATCTGCTGCTGAAATCGCAGTTGCAGAGCCTGAGTAAAACCGAAACCGGCATTTGTGCGACGCTCGACCGCACCCGCAGGGTGGAAGTGGATGTGGTTATTGCGGCGACGGGGCTGCGCCCGGAAACCGCGCTGGCGCACCGCGCAGGCGCAGAGATCAATCGCGGCGTGAAGGTAGACAGCTACCTGCAAACCACCCAGCCGGACATTTATGCCCTGGGCGACTGCGCGGAAATTAACGGCCAGGTGCTGCCGTTCCTGCAACCGATTCAGTTAAGCGCCATGTTCCTGGCGAAAAACCTGCTCGGCGGCAACGCCCCGGTGAAATTACCCGCCATGCTGGTGAAGGTAAAAACGCCGGAACTACCGCTGCATCTCGCAGGTGAAACGCAGCGTCAGGATCTGAACTGGGAGATTGTCCTTTCGCCTCAGGGCATGGTGGCGCGCGGCACCGATACTGTCGGTCAGATGCGCGCCTTTGTGGTCAGCGAAGACAGAATGAAGGAGGCCTTCGCGCTGCTGAAATCGTTACCTGCTTAACCCTCGTCATGCCGGGTGGCGCTCCGCTTACCCGGCCTACTTAACACCATAACGGTAAACCTTGTAGGCCCGCGCAAGCGTAGCGCCGCCGGGTAAAAACAGGGCTGCGTGGTTCAGGACCGCACCACCAGCGCGTCATAACCGCGCCAGCGGTAGTTCGCCATCGAGATCAGCCAGCAGGCGACAAACAGCCCGACCACCACAAACCCGGCGTCGCCCAGGTTATCGTTCACCGCGCCAATCATATCCCACACGCCGCCGCTGAGGGCGAACTTGTCCATCAGCAGACCCAGCGCTTCCAGCCCGCCGATAAACAGCGCCACCACCACCGAAGTGCCGGTGATGGTCATGTTATAGTACAGCTTGCGCTGTGGCTTGTTAAACGCCCAGCCATAGGCACCCACCATCAGCAGGTTATCGAGCGTATCCACCAGCGCCATGCCGCTGGCGAAGAGCGCCGGGAAGATCATGATCGACCACACCGACATCCCGCTGGAGGCGCTGGCGGCGGAGATCCCCAGCACGCCGATTTCGGTGGCCGTGTCAAAGCCGAGGCCAAACAGGAAGCCCACCAGATACATCTGCCAGCTTTTATTGACGAGGCGGAAGGTTTTGCCGAACAGCCAGTTCATGACGCCACCCTGGGCAGGCAGCGTGATGTCGCCCTGCACGGGCCTGCCGTGTTTCAGTGCCTGAAAACTGCGCCAGACGCCGCGCAGGATCACCATATTCACCAGCGCCATCGCCAGCAGGAAGGTGGCGGAGACGGCGGTGCCAATCAGGCTGCCGGTTTCGTGGAACCATTCCATATTTTTCTGAAACGCCGTGGCGGTGGCGGCGATGGCAATGGAGGCCAGCACCACGATGGTGGAGTGTCCGAGGGAAAACCATGCGCCCACGCCGGACGGGCGCTTGCCCTGCTGCATCATCTTACGCGTCACGGTATCAATCGCGGCGATATGGTCGGCATCCACCGCATGACGCAGTCCGTAACACCAGGCCAGCAGGCTGGCCGCCATCAGCGCCGTACTGCCGCTAAAGGTGTGCCACGCCAGCCCCCAGGCCAGCAGGTTAGCCATCACCAGAGCCAGCAGCAGGCACGCTGCACGAGGTTCATTGCGTAAAAGTCGTAACATTTTAAATCCTTTGTGAACATGATCGGGCGGCAGCAACCACCGCCTGCCCGAAGGAGATCGCTCCGTCGCCTGCGGGCAGGCGCGAAGGAAAAAGAAGCGTGAAATCAGAAAGGTAATGACGAAGGCGCGCGCGTAGCAGGCGGTTGTGAAGGACACCTCCGCTGAAGCACACCGTAGAGATCGACCGTCGGCGGGCATGCGTTGCCGCCAGTTCGCTCAGCCCTTTTGCCAGCGCATCATGAAAGGCCCAGGCGCGCTCGCCGGGCTCCGCCCGCCAGGCCAGCCACTGCTGCCAGAACAGCGCAAGGTTATCCGTCTTGAGCGTCACCGGATGATCAACCCCTGCACAGCGTTCGGCCAGCGCCTCCAGCCGGCACGCGGCTTCGCCCTCATAGCGTTGCGTTTCAATGCCCAGCGCACAGGCCACGGCGTCGAACAGACGACCACAGGAGGAGGCCCGCGGCGCATTGATACCGCGCGACACTGCCGTTGCCAGCAGCGGCCAGTTTTGACGCTGTACCGCCTCTGTTTCCGGGTACTGCTGCCAGTCAGGTACGAACGCCAGACAGTGGGCGAGCAAATTGCGCCACGGCTGTTTTGCCGCCAGATCGCCCCCCGGCAGCGCAACGGCTGGCAGACCGCCCAGCCGTTCGCAGTCGCGATAGTTCACCCGCAGGCACTCGCCGCCCCACAGCGCGCCGTTCTCACCCATACCGATCCCATCCAGCGTCAGGGCAATAACATCCCCGCCGTCGAGCGGCCAGCCATTCTCCGCCAGACACGCCGCTGCATGCGCATGATGATGCAGCACGGTCTCAACGGGCAGCGCCTGCGCCCGGGCCCACTGTCGGGCGTGATATCCCGGATGGGCATCGCACACCACGCGCTCAGGCTGGAAGGCGTAGATGTCCTGCATCGTCGAGAGCGCACTGCGCCACTGCGCCTCTACGCCCTCGTCGCTCAGATCGCCAAAATGCTGGCTCAGCACCGCCTGGTTGCCACGTACCAGGCAGAAGGTATTTTTCATCTCCGCGCCGGTGCATAACATGGGCGAGATGTCGCGGAATCCGGCGGGCAATGTGATGGCATCCGGCACAAAACCGCGTGCGCGACGCAGCATCGCACCGTCCCGATCCATTACGGAATCATCCATCCGTTGAAGAATATCGCGGTTGTGCAGCAGGAAGCCGTCAGCGACGTCACTGAGTTCTTCCAGCGCCTGCTGGTTGCTTATGGCGGGTGGATGACCGCTGAGGTTGCCGGAGGTCATCACCAGCGGGCGCTGGCAGTCCAACATCAGCAAATGCTGGAGCGGGTTCGCAGGTAGCATCACGCCAATTGTATTCAGCCCCGGCGCAATCTCCTCAGGAAACGCAGGAAGGCAGGCTTTTGGCGTCAGCACAATCGGCGCAGCGGGTGAACGTAACAGCGTCTGGATGGCCTCCGGCAGATCGTTCGCATGCGGGATCATCACCGCCAGCGGCTTGGTCGGGCGCTGCTTGCGTGCCCGCAATTTCCGAATCGCCTGTGGGTTAAGCGCGTCGCAGACCAGGTGAAATCCGCCCAGCCCTTTGACCGCCACAATCCCGCCGTTTTTCAATCTCTCCACCGCCGCGCTTAACGCCGATTCGCGGGTGGTGGCAGCATCCCCGGCTTGCCACTCCAGCTGCGGCCCGCAGTCCGGGCAGGCCACCGGCTGAGCGTGAAAACGCCGGTCAGCCGGGTTGCGGTACTCCGTTTCACAGGGCACACAGAGCGGGAATGGCGCCATTGACGTGGCCGGGCGGTCATAGGGCATGGCGCGGATAATGGTAAACCGCGGCCCGCAGTGGGTGCAGTTGATAAACGGGTAGCGATAACGGCGCTCGCGCGGATCGCGCATCTCCGCCAGGCACGCGGGACAGGTGGCGGCATCCGGGACGATTTGCGTATCCATCGCCCCGCTCTCGCTGTGGCGGATGACAAACTCGTCCGGCAGCGTATTCCATCTGTACGGCTGCGTTTCAACGCGGTCGATGCGCGCCAGCGGTGGGCAGTCCTGGCGCAGTCTCGCGGTAAAGTCACCCCCACTACCCGCGAGACGCACCAGGACACCCTCTCCGTCGTTGCACACGTCGCCCGCCAGCCCCAGCTGGTGTGCAAGCTGCCAGACGAAGGGACGAAATCCTACCCCCTGCACCTTGCCGCGCACCCGAAGCTGTACGCCGTTAACGCGCATTGCAGCTTAAAACAGCAGCGATGACGAGGTGTCGAACGCCGCACGGCGGCGTTTTTCGGCACTCATCTGTTCGAGCTTGTCGCGATCGACGCAGACCAGCGCATGCGTCGGACAGGCTTCCATACACGCCGGACCGGCGTCGCGGTGGTAGCAGAGGTCACATTTATTGGCTTCGGCTTTCTCCGCGCGCACGCTCAGCCCGATACCGCTGTTGCGCACCACCGGGCGAACGACCACCTCCATCGCGCCATACGGACACGCCACCACACAGGTTTTGCACCCGATGCAGCGCTCCTGCATCACATGCACGAAGCCTTTCTCGCGCTTAATCGCCCCGTTCGGACAGACGTTGGCGCACGGCGCGTCTTCGCACTGGCGACAGATAGCGGCGGTGGAAATATTCACGCCTTTAATGACGTGGATGCGCGGCAGGAAGGTGTCGGGGGTCAGGGAGGCGCAATCCTGCTCCGCCTGATGGGACACCACGCACGCCACTTCACAGGTACGGCAACCAATGCATTTGCTGGCATCGGCCATAATAAAACGGTTCATCTGCTTCTCCGGCATAACTGTTATGCGCGAAGCTATTCATAAACCGTGCCAATATTTAATACATTGATTTTAAAGAGAAATAAAAAAGAAGAGGATCTGTCATCGTCATTTGTGACGATGACAGATGTCGACGTCAGCGATGCGGGCCGTCAATGACGGAGCCGCGCAGGATAAGCTCGCCGGAAAAAGTTTGCTGAGGCTTAAACTCACCGCCGTCGAGCATGAAGATCAGGCGACTGATGGTCTCCTGGATCATCTCCGTTACCGGAATACGCACGCTGGAGAGGGACGGCACGATATAGGGCGCGATTGCCACGTCGTCAAAGCCGATGACGGACACCGCGCCCGGCGTGGCGACGCCGCTCTCGTGCAACTGCCTGATGGCACCAATCGCCATATCGTCGTTACTCGCCACCAGCGCGGTAAACGTTTCGCCGCGGGTGAGCAGCTGAGAGACCGCCGCCGCGCCGCTGGCCGGGCTCCACTTCCCTTCGGCGATCAGCGCGTCACGCAGGGCAATGCCGTGTTGCGCCAGCGCGTCCTTGTAGCCGGAAAGACGCTCCACCCCGGTGGGGGAATCCAGCGAACCGGTGATAAACGCAATCTCCCGGTGGCCTTTCGCGATCAACTGCGATACTGCGTCCTGACACGACGCTTTATGATCGGACCAGACGCTGTGGCTGCTGTTTTTCCGCAAACGGCGGTTGAGCACCATAATCGGCTGCTCGCATTTCTCAATAATTTCGTCCAGCGCTTCCACGCTCAGGAAACGCGGGTAGATGATTACCGCGTCGCAGCGCATGTCGAGCAGGTACTGGATCGCCTCGCGCTCCTCTTCGGCGCTGTGCTTGCCGTCCGCCAGGATCAGCTGACGCCCCTTCTCTTCCGTCATCCGCGCGGCGTTAAACAGCAGCTCGCTAAAGTAGACCCCATGGTACAGGGTGTTTGTCACCACCAGCCCCAGGGTCTGGGTGCGTTTGGTCGCCAGGTTTCGCGCCAGCAGATTGGGGCGATACCCGCTCTCTTCGATGGCCTGAAACACGCGGTCTTTCGTCTCCTGGCTGACGTAACCGTTCCCCGACAGCACCCGGGAGACCGTCGCTTTCGACACGCCTGCCCGCTTCGCCACTTCCAGCATCGTGGTCATAGTGTTATTCCATTCAAATCTGATGAGCCGCAGTGTACTTCACCGCAGAAAAATTGTCGCAGCGGCGTTATCACGCTTTATACGGCCACGAGTGATCGTCATCACGAAACGAAAAAATGCATAAAAAGTGGTCTTGTTTCATTAAAAGAAACTCATGATGATTATGTGAAACCGGTTTCCTACACTTCTCACAACGATAACAGGATCACATCCGATGGCAAAAAATTACGCTGCGCTGGCAAATGACGTGGTTAGCGCGCTGGGCGGTAAAGAGAACATCGTCGCCGTCACCCACTGCATGACGCGCCTGCGCTTCGTTCTGAAAGACGAAAGCCTTACCGACGCCGCGCGTCTGAAAAGCATCAGCGGCGTGCTCGGCGTGGTGCGCAACGACAACCAGTGCCAGGTGATCATCGGCAACACCGTATCCCAGGCATACCGTGAAGTGGTGAGCCTGCTGCCCGCCAACCTGCAACCTGCCGTAGCGGAAGGTCCACAGAAGCTTACGCTGCGCCGGATTGGCGCCGGGATCCTCGACGCGCTGATCGGCACTATGTCTCCGCTGATCCCGGCGATCATCGGCGGGTCGATGGTCAAGCTGCTGGCGATGATCCTTGAGATGACCGGCGTGCTGGGCAAAGGTGACCCGACGCTGACGATCCTGACCGTTATCGGCGACGGCGCGTTCTTCTTCCTGCCGCTGATGGTGGCGGCTTCCGCAGCGGTGAAGTTCAAAACCAACATGTCCCTGGCGATAGCCATTGCGGGCGTACTGGTTCACCCGAGCTTTATCGAGCTGATGGCGAAAGCGGCGCAGGGCGAGCATGTAGAATTTGCCTTAATTCCGGTGACGGCGGTGAAATACACCTATACCGTTATCCCGGCCCTGGTGATGACCTGGTGCCTGTCGTATATCGAACGCTGGGTGGATCGCATCACCCCGGCGGTGACCAAAAACTTCCTCAAGCCGATGCTGATCGTGCTGATTGCCGCCCCGCTCGCCATCGTGCTGATTGGCCCGCTTGGGATCTGGATCGGTAGCGCCATCTCCGCGCTGGTCTACACCATTCACGGCTATCTGGGCTGGCTCTCCGTTGCCATTATGGGCGCGCTGTGGCCGCTGCTGGTGATGACCGGGATGCACCGCGTGTTTACGCCGACCATCATCCAGACCATTGCCGAAACGGGCAAAGAAGGGATGGTGATGCCGTCGGAAATCGGCGCCAACCTCTCACTCGGCGGTTCATCGCTGGCGGTGGCGTGGAAAACCAAAAACCCGGAGCTGCGCCAGACGGCGCTGGCGGCTGCGGCCTCCGCCATCATGGCGGGGATCTCTGAACCGGCGCTGTACGGCGTGGCGGTACGCCTGAAGCGTCCGCTGATTGCAAGCCTGATCAGCGGCTTTATCTGCGGCGCGGTGGCCGGCATGGCCGGTCTTGCCAGCCACTCCATGGCGGCGCCGGGGCTGTTCACCAGCGTGCAGTTCTTCGACCCGGCCAACCCGATGACCATCGTCTGGGTGTTTGGTGTGATGGGTCTGGCGGTGGTGCTGTCGTTCGTGCTGACCCTGCTGTTAGGGTTTGAAGATATCCCGGTAGAAGACGAAGCCGAAAAAGCACGCGCCCTGCAAACCGCACCGGTACAGAACAAAGCAGCAGAAGCATAAACTGAAAGCGAGGTAAGAATGTCTGTTTTTCCACAAGGATTTTTATGGGGCGGCGCGCTTGCCGCCAACCAGAGTGAAGGGGCTTACCGTGAAGGCGGCAAAGGACTGACAACGGTCGATATGATCCCCCACGGCGCAAACCGTCTGGCGGTAAAAGTCGGCAAGGAAAAACGGTTTTCGTTGCGTGACGACGAATTTTACCCGAGCCACGAGGCGATTGATTTTTACCATCGTTACAAAGAAGACATTGCCCTGATGGCGGAGATGGGCTTTACGGTGTTCCGCACCTCGATTGCCTGGAGCCGCCTCTACCCGAACGGCGACGAACCGTTGCCAAATCAGGAGGGCATTGCCTTCTACCGCGCGGTGTTCGAGGAGTGCAAAAAGTACAACATCGAGCCGCTGGTGACGCTCTGCCATTTCGACGTGCCGATGCACCTGGTGACGGAGTACGGCTCCTGGCGCAACCGTAAGATGGTGGATTTCTTCGCCCGCTACGCCCGCACCTGCTTCGAGGCGTTTAACGGGCTGGTGAAATACTGGCTGACCTTCAACGAAATCAACATCATGCTGCACAGCCCGTTCTCCGGCGCGGGGCTGGTGTTTGAGGAAGGGGAAAACGAAGACCAGGTGAAATACCAGGCCGCGCACCACGAGCTGGTGGCGAGCGCGCTGGCGACCAAAATCGCCCACGAGGTGAACCCGGAAAACCAGGTCGGCTGCATGCTGGCGGGCGGTAACTTCTACCCCTACTCCTGCAAGCCGGAAGACGTGTGGATGGCACTGGAGAAAGACCGCGAGAACCTGTTCTTTATCGACGTGCAGGCGCGCGGCAGCTATCCGGCCTACTCCGCCCGCGTGTTCCGCGAGAAAGGGGTGGTGATTGTGAAAGACCCCGGCGACGACGACCTGCTGAAAAACACCGTCGACTTTGTCTCGTTCAGTTATTACGCCTCGCGCTGCGCGTCGGCGGATATGAACGCGGGCAACACCAGCGCGGCGAACATCGTGAAGTCCCTGCGCAACCCGCATATTCAGGTGAGCGAGTGGGGCTGGGGCATCGACCCGCTCGGGCTGCGCATCACCATGAACATGATGTATGACCGCTACCAGAAGCCGCTGTTCCTGGTGGAAAACGGCCTCGGGGCGAAGGACGTCATTGATGAAAACGGCGAGATCAACGACGACTACCGCATCAGCTACCTGCGCGAGCATATCCGTGCGATGGGTGACGCGATTGAGGACGGCGTCCCGCTGATGGGCTACACCACCTGGGGCTGCATTGACCTGGTCTCGGCCTCAACCGGGGAGATGAGCAAGCGCTATGGATTTGTCTACGTCGACCGCGACGACGCCGGGAACGGCACGCTGGATCGAAAGCGCAAGAAATCGTTCTGGTGGTATAAGAAGGTGATTGCGAGTAACGGGGCGGATCTGGCGTAGCCTGTTTTGCCGGGTGGCGGCGTTGCCTTACCCGGCCTACAAACTGCTCGATGCGGTTTTCACCCTCTCCCCTCTGGGGAGAGGGCCGGGGTGAGGGGCTGAAAACCCCCGTCCCCAACCCACCCGGCAAGCCGTGAATACACCACGTCCACCGCCTCTTTCACCGGCGGCGTCATCGGATAATAAAACCCGACGATGTCCGGCTGAATGCCCAGAAACAGCACCTCACCCACGTCGTCTTTAATCTGATCCACCAGGTAGTTCAGCGGCATGTTGTGGGTGGTCATCATAAACATCTCGGCGATGTCGTCCGGGTCAATCAGGCGGATCTCGCCGGGGTTGAGCCCCATATCGGTGGCATCGACGATTAACAACCTGTCCGGGCGCAGCTCGCGAATGGCCACCACGTCGTTTTCCGGCGCGCTGCCGCCGTCAATCACCACCCAGTTGCCCGGCGGGTTCGCGGCGCACATCTCCGCCAGCAGCGGGCCCGCGCCGTCGTCGCCCATCATGCTGTTGCCGACACACAGTAAAACGTCAGTCACGTAATCTCCTCACCATCAGGTAGATGGCGCTCTCCTGATGAATATCGTGCAGCATGCCGAGCAGCGTTTTGCTCCACGCCTGCTGCGCCGGGTTTTGCCTGCTCAGCGCCGCGTCAAAGGCGTTGGCGAGCATCGTGATATGGTTGGCGTCGATGACGATCTCACCGTACTTAGGCACGCCCTCCATTTTGCGCCGCGCCGTGCTGCCCTCCTCCAGCGTGGCGATCCACGCCAGGTACTCGGGCCACGGGCAGCTTAGCGCCGTTTCAAGGCAGTCGATCACCCCGAGGTGGTGCCCAATCGCCAGGCTGTAATAGACCACCTGCTGCGCCGCATCCGGCGTGGCATCGTTCTCATCAATAAACTTACGGCTCAGCTGGCTGAACACCACCGTTTCACTCATCGGATACGCGCCTCATCCACAATACTGTTCAGGTTTGCCACGATCTCATTGAGACGCGGATCGTTTTCCGCCTCCAGCCAGCGCGCCACCTGATGGTCGCCCTGGCTCAGCAGGCGCAGATAATCGTCTGCAATCTGACGGCCATAGCGGTAACCCGCCAGCCTGCGCGCCGTGCGGTCGATCTTCACCCGCAGCGGCTGCACCATATCCGGGTGCAGGAGAGTGGCTGGCTGGTTGTCCAGCTCGCCCGGCTCGCGGGCGTGGATCTTCTGCTCCAGCAGGCCGAGCGCCATGGCAAAACCGTACAGCGTGGCGGCGGGCGTCGGCGGGCAGCCCGGAATGTAAACGTCCACCGGCACGATTTTGTCGGTGCCACCCCAGACGCAGTAAAGATCGTGGAAGATGCCGCCGCTGTTGCCGCAGGCGCCGTAGGAGATGCAGATTTTCGGATCCGGCGCAGACTGCCAGGCGCGCAGCGCAGGCGAGCGCATCGCGCGGGTGACCGCGCCGGTGAACAGCAGGATATCCGCGTGGCGCGGGGACGGCACCACTTTGATGCCGAAGCGTTCGGCGTCAAACAGCGGCGACAGGGTGGCGAAGATTTCGATCTCACAGCCGTTGCAGCCGCCGCAGTCCACGCGATAGACGTAGGCCGAGCGTTTGATTTTTTTCAGCAGCGACGCCTTCATGCTGGCGATGGACTCCTCCACCGTCAGCGGTACCGGAATGCCGTTAGCGTCGCGCGGGCCGAGTAAGTTTTCCATCAGCTGGCCTCTCTCATATGACGGGTTAAATCGATGCGGTCAGACGGCAGCAGGCATTTCTGACGTTTGCACTCCGGGCAGGTTTCGAAGCTTTCACGGTGATGCTCCGCACGCACGTCGCCGTTGTGCTTCAGCAGCGCGATGGCGTAGTCGATCTCTTTTTGCACGGCGAACGGACGCTTGCAGACGCGGCAGTTGCACAGCGCAAAGCGCGACTGCTGGAGGAAATCCTCTTTTTTCCACACCGCCAGCTCGTACTCCTGAGACAGGCGAATGGCTACCGTCGGGCAGACCTCCTCGCAGCGGCCGCAGAAGATGCAGCGCCCGAGGTTAAATTGCCAGGCCAGCTCGCCGGTTTTCAGGTCCGTTTCCACCGTTAAGGCATTCGACGGGCAGGCGTTGACGCAGGCCGCGCAGCCGATGCACTGCTGCGGGTTGTGCTCCGGCTTGCCGCGAAAGTTTTTATCCACCGGGATCGGCTCCAGCGGATAACTGCTGGTCTGCGCGCCGGTTTTGATCACTTTTTTGATAAAGGTAAACATGACGAGTCCTTATTTCAGCGGCGAGTTCTTACGCTCGATGCTGTAGCGCTCAAGCTCTTTGTAGGGCACCACCTGGCTTTTCTTCTTGCGCACGTCCACGACGGTCATGCGGTCGGTGCAGGAGTAGCACGGGTCGAGGCTGCCGATGATCAGCGGCGCGTCAGAGACGGTGTTACCGCGCAGCATGTAGCGCAGGGTTGGCCAGTTGGCGTAGGTCGCCGCACGGCAGCGCCAGCGGTAGAGCTTCTGGTTGTCGCCGGTCATGCTCCAGTGAATGTCATCCCCGCGCGGCGCTTCGGCGAATCCGAGGGCAAAGCGGTTTGGAATGTAGGTGAAGCCTTCCACCATCAGCGGGCCGCCCGGCAGGTTATCGAGGCCGTAGTCGATCATGTTCAGCGCAGTAAACACCTCGTTGATGCGCACCTTCAGGCGGGAGATGACGTCGCAGCCCTGCTCGCTGTGCACGGTCATCGGCAGCAGGCCGTAGCCGACGAACGGGTGATCGGCGCGGGTGTCGCGGGCGTGGCCGCTGGCGCGCACCATCGGGCCGACGTTGCTGAAGTCGCGGGCGATTTCCGGGTCAAGACGACCAATCCCGACGGTGCGCTGCTCGATGTTTGGCGTGCTGAGCAGCATGTCCACCAGCTCCTGCACGTCGCGGCGCATCTGCTGCGCCAGCTGGCGGGTCTGGATCATGTCGTCTTTCAGCAGGTCGCGGCGGATCCCGCCGATCAGGTTCAGGCCGTAGGTTTTACGCGCCCCGGTGAGGATCTCCGCCATCTTCATTGATGCCTCACGCACGCGGAAGAACTGCATAAACCCGGAGTCAAAGCCGACGAAGTGGCAGGCCAGGCCGAGGTTCAGCAGGTGTGAGTGCAGGCGTTCCACCTCCAGCAGAATGGCGCGGATCATCTGCGCGCGTTCCGGCACCACGATCCCCATGCCGTTCTCCACCGAGGTGGTGTAGGCGGTGCTGTGGGCAAAGCCGCAGATGCCGCACACGCGGTCAGAAAGAAACGTGACTTCGTTGTAGCCCATGCGGGTCTCCGCCAGCTTCTCCATGCCGCGGTGGACGTAGAACAGGCGGTAGTCGGCGTCGATAATGTTTTCGCCGTCGACGAACAGGCGGAAGTGGCCCGGTTCGTCGGAGGTGACGTGCAGCGGGCCGATCGGCACCACATTATTCTTCTTGCTGCCCAGCTCGTTGATGAACTCGTAGGTTTCGCTGTCGGTTGTCGGGGCCGGACGCTGGCGGTAGTCCATGCTGTCCTTGCGCAGCGGATAGAGTTCATCCGGCCAGTCGTCCGGCAGCACCAGACGACGCTCGTCAGGCAGACCAACCGGCACCAGGCCGTACATGTCGCGCACTTCGCGCTCGCCCCAGACGGCGGCGGGTACGCGCGGCGTGACGGACGGGTACTCCGGCTTGTTCGGGTCAACTTCGACGCGCACGGTGAGCCAGCACTTCTCGCCCTGCTCCATCGACATCACGTAGTACACCGCATAGTTGCCGCACAGCTGACGCTCGTCGTTGCCGAACAGCACCGACAGCCAGCCGCCCTGCTGGTAGTAGAGAAACTCCACCACTTCCGGCAGATAGTTCACCTTAATGGTGACGGTTACCTGGTCTTTGGTTTGCCAGGACTCCTCCAGCACCACGCCCGGGAAAGCCTGATGCAACGCGGCGAGATACTGCTGACCTTTCTTTTCTTCAGACATAAACACTCTCTTTAATCACGCCACCAGCAAGGAGACGAACGCTAAAAATGCAAAACCAAAACCAGCCCAGGTAATGCGTGACGTTTCGACAAAACGCAGGCGCGCCATGCTGTTTTCAAACAGGGCAATCACCAGCACGCCGATAAGCAGCTTGAGCGCAGCCACCACAACGGCCAGCAGCAGGCCGCCCGCAGAGAAGTGCGTCATCTGCCCCCACGGGAAGAAAACGCCGACGAACATCTGCAACACCACCAGCTGCTTGAGGCTGATGCCCCACTTCAGCACCGCAAAGCCGTAGCCGCTGTACTCGGTGAGTGGCCCCTCCTGCAATTCCTGCTCCGCTTCCGCGAGATCGAACGGCAGCTTGCCCATCTCGATAAAGGTGGCGAACGCGCAGGCGCAGAGCGCCAGCACCAGCGGGAGCGAACGTGAAACCGGCCAGTGGTAAACGGTGTCGGTGATGAAACTGATGTGGGTCGAGCCAGCAACCTGCGCGGCGACCCACAGCCCCAGCAGCAGAATTGGCTCAACCAGCACGCCGAGCATCGCCTCACGACTGGCGCCGATACCCGTAAACGGGCTGCCGGTGTCCAGGCCCGCAATCGCAAAGAAGAAACGCGCGATGGCGAAGAGGTAGATCAGCGTAATCAGATCGCCAAGCACGGGCAGCGGCGAGCCCACCGTCACTACCGGCAGCGCGGTGGCGATGGTCAGCATCACGCCGACCATCACGAACGGCGTCAGGCGGAACACCCAACCTGAGGCATCCGGCGCGACGCTCTGACGGGAGAGCAGCTTGAAGAGATCGCGGTACTCCTGGAGCACGCCAGGCCCGCGACGGTTGTGTAGCCGGGCGCGCGCCACGCGCGTGATGCCCGACAGCAGCGGCGCGGCGGCAAACAGCACCAGCGCCTGAAGTATTGCCAGTAACAAACTCATGTCAGGCTCCTCGTGAAATGACAATCACCACCAGCACCGCCAGCTCGATCAGCGCCAGGCGGCGGAACAGCACGGGCACGGCGGCGCTCTGCCAGCCCGGCACCCAGCCCACCGGGTTCAGCCAGTGGCGCAGCTTCAGCACGGCGGCGAAGTTCTCCTTCACCGGCATGGCGAAACCGTGGGCGGTGATGACCATCGACTGCTCGTGTTCGTAGCCGCAGGCCCACGCCGAGCCGCGCGAGCGGGAGGCGAGACGGTCGCGTCTGAAGAACAGCATCAGCACGAACGGCAGGAGCGGCGCGGCAATCAGCAGCAGCGCCATCATCGGCTGGGACACGACGGTATGCGCCGTAGCCAGCGGCAGCGGAATGGCGTGGCCCAGAAGCGGCAGCAGCCACGGCGCGGCAACCCCACCTGCGATACAGCACAGCGCCAGCGCGACCACGCTGGTGGCCATCAGCACCGGGGCGCAACAGGCGTTTTCCGCTTCGCGGGTGCGCGGCGCGCCCAGGAAGGTGACGCCGTAAACCTTCGCCATACACATCACCGCCAGCGCCCCGGTAATCGCCAGCCCAACCGCCAGCAGCGGGCCGAGCAGCCGCGCGATAAACGCGTCGCTCTGGCCGAGCGCGAAGAAGGATTGATAGATCACCCACTCCCCGGCAAAACCGTTCAGCGGCGGCAGCGCGGCCATCGCCATCAGCCCGACCAGCATCGCCAGCGAAATGACGGGCATTTTTTTGCCAATCCCGCCGAGCTTTTCAATATCGCGGTGCCCGGTGCGAAACCAGACGCTGCCCGCGCCGAGGAACAGGGTGCTTTTAAACAGGCTGTGGTTGATAAGGTGATACAGACCGCCAATAAACCCGGCGGCAATCAGCGCCGGCTGGTTGAGCGCCAGCCCGCTGACGCCCGCGCCCATGCCGAGCAGGATGATGCCGATATTCTCCAGGGTGTGGTACGCCAGCAGGCGCTGGATGTTATGCTCCATCAGGGCGTACAGCCCGCCGACAAATGCGGTGATCATCCCGGCAATCAGCAGCGCCACGCCCCACCACAGCGGCGGCTGGCCGCCCGTCAGGGTTATCGTCAGGATGCCGAACAGACCGACCTTCATCACCACGGTGGAGAACAGCGCGGCAGCCGGGGCCGAGGCATTGGCATGCGCCTGCGGCACCCAGCCGTGCAGCGGGATAATCCCGGCCAGCAGGCCAAAACCGACTACGCCCAACAGCCAGACGTCATTCCCCAGCGGCTGGCCGTTAAGCACGGCAAAGTCCAGCGTGCCGAAACGCTGCCACACCAGCCAGCAGGCCAGCGCCAGCAGCAGCGTGCCGAGTCGTCCGAGCGCAAACCACAGCTTGCCGGAGGCGCTGCATCCGGTCAGGAACACGCCGCACAGGGCCATGATTTCAGCCATCACCACCAGCGCGCCGAGGTTGCTGGCGACAACGGTACAGACCGCGGCGGCCATCAACAGGTTGACCAGCAGGCCGTTGGCGTTGGTGTGCTGATGGCGGTGCCAGTCGATATTAAACAGGCTGATAAACAACCCACACAGACCAAAGGTGACCAGCCAGATGGCATTTAGCGGCGTAAGGTCAACGGCGTGGTGGATCAGCGGGATGAGGGTGTCGACGGATTGGCCGTCGATCAGGACAACGCCGCCCGCCGCCAGCGTCATCAGGCTGCCGACCGCTCCGCCGATACCGGCGATCCAGCCGCTCAGCGTTTTATGGAAGGAGAGGAGCAGCGCCAGGACAGCGGCGGTGGCAAACCAGGCCACGCCGCTGGTCATCATAACTATCGCGTTCATTTCGCCCCCTCGTTAAGCGCCCGCAGCAGCGAAAGATCGCCGACGTCAGTATTGATGGTCAGCTCGCGCTTGCGTTTGCTGGTGCGGGCGATGTCGCGAATATTAACCAGAATTAACGCTTTGGTCGGACAGGTGCGCACGCAGGCCGGACCTTGTTCATCGAAGCTGCACAGGTCGCACTTCACCGCGACGGCGCGAATGCCCGGCACCCAGTCGAGCAGCGTGCTCACGCGTGCCGGAGCCGGTGGCGCAGGCGGCGCTTTCGGGGTGTTGGCATTCGCCGGAATATGCAGCGGACGGCTGCCGGAAAACTCAATGGCGCCAAACGGACAGGCGATGCCGCACAGCTTGCAGCTCACGCACAGGCTTTCGTTCAGCTGTACCGCGCCGTCAACGCGGGTGATGGCATTGACGGGACAGACGCCCGCGCATGGCGCGTCTTCACAGTGGTGACAGAGCTGCGGGGCAGACTCTTTCTCATTACGCATGACGCGCAGGCGCGGCATGGACTGTAGCCCGTGCAGGCGGTGTGTTTCCGAGCACGCCGCCTCACAGGTTCGACAGCCAATACAGACCGTCGAGTCAGCAATTACAAAACGGTTCACCGGGTCATCCTCTGGTGATGGTCATTTTTGACGAAAAAAAAACTGTCTTATCGACACTTCTCGACACTCGCTTTTCAGGCCACGTTCGCGGAGGATTTTCCGTCGATCAGCTGTTTCAGGGTGATCGGCTGATCGTGCTCAACGGCAGCGTAGAGTCCGTTATAAACCGGCGCGATTTTCTCCAGATAGTGCTCCAGCACCTGCTGGCGATCGCGGGTGCTGACGTGACCGTCCACCATGCCGTCGGCCATCAGTTGAGCTTTCGCAATACACTGTTTTTCACCCTCTTTTGTCTCAACGTAATACTCAATGGTGTGGCTGTTGAAGCTCTCCGCCAGGGTGACAAAAATCGTGAAGTGACCAAACAACACAAAGCGCATATCCCCCTGCGCCGCGCAGCTCATGGCATGGTGCAGACGGGCTTTTGACAGGGTGATCCCCTGAATCAGAGAGTTGCAGTAGAGGTGCCACTGATCCTGAAGCTGCTGATGACGTTGCGCGATGTAATCCGCTTTTTCGCTAATTTCCCAAATAGTCATAAAAGGTATCCGGTTAATGGAGTTAGCGGCTGTTAAGCAGATTTCGTGCCAGTTTTTAATTGGTTGATTTAAATGATTTTTAACGAGATACGCACTGTCACCGCCGCGGTGTCGACGTGTCATTTCGACAGCGTTGACATCGTCACGCCGTAACGCAAATCAAGCTGGCACTGTTATTGCATTAAAGGGGCAATTCATTAAGGAGGCGTCATGCACGAAATCACCCTCTGCCAGCGGGCACTGGAACTTATCGAACAGCAGGCTGTGCAGAACCATGCGAAGCGCGTGACCGGCGTCTGGCTGAAGGTCGGGGCGTTTTCCTGCGTCGAGACCAGCGCCCTCACCTTCTGTTTTGAGCTGGTGTGCCGCGGCACGCTGGCGGAGGGTTGCGCACTGCATATCGAGGAGCAGCAGGCGGAGTGCTGGTGCGAGCAGTGTCAGCAGTACGTCACGCTGCTGTCATCGAAGGTACAGCGCTGTCCGCAGTGCCAGAGCAGCGGGCTGCGCATCGTGGCGGATGACGGTATGCAGATCCAACGCCTCGAAATCGAGAAGGAGTAATGTATGTGTAGTACCTGCGGTTGCGCTGAAGGCAACCTGTATATAGAAGGGGATGAACACCGCCCCCACTCCGCGTTTCGCTCCGCGCCCTTTTCCCCTGCCCTGCGTCCCGCGGCGGCACTGACCGGCATCACCTTTGCGCCGCAGCGTTCAGACGCGGGCGACCTGCATTACGGCCACGGCGAAGCAGGCACCCACGCGCCGGGCATCAGCCAGCGCGAGATGCTGGAGGTGGAGATCAATGTGCTGGACAAAAATAACCAGCTCGCCGCCCGCAATCGTGCCCGCTTTGCCGCCCGTCAACAGCTGGTACTGAACCTGGTCTCCAGCCCCGGCTCCGGTAAAACCACCCTGCTGACCGAAACCCTTAAACGACTGAATAAACGTGTCTCCTGCGCCGTTATCGAAGGCGATCAGCAAACGGTAAACGACGCGGCGCGCATCCGCGAAACCGGTACGCCCGCGATTCAGGTCAACACCGGCAAGGGCTGCCACCTGGATGCGCAGATGATTGCCGACGCCGCTCCGCGCCTGCCGCTGGCGAACAACGGCATCCTGTTTATTGAAAACGTCGGCAACCTGGTCTGCCCGGCAAGCTTCGACCTCGGCGAGCGGCATAAAGTGGCGGTGCTCTCCGTGACCGAAGGGGAAGACAAGCCGCTGAAGTATCCACATATGTTTGCCGCCGCCTCCCTCATGCTGCTGAACAAAGTCGACCTGCTGCCGTACCTGAATTTCGACGTGTATAAGTGCCTGTCTTACGCCCGGGAAGTGAACCCGGACATTGAGATCCTGCTGGTTTCCGCCACGCGCGGCGACGGGATGGACGCCTGGCTGAACTGGCTGGAGAGCGAACGATGTGCATAGGCGTCCCCGGACAAATTCATTCCATCGTCGGCAATCAGGCCAAAGTGGAGGTCTGCGGCATCCTGCGCGATGTCGATCTGACGCTGGTGGGCAGCCACGATGAGACCGGCGCATCGCGTCTCGGCCAGTGGGTGCTGGTCCACGTGGGGTTTGCCATGAGCGTGATTAATGAGGAAGAAGCACGCGACACGCTGGACGCGCTACAGAATATGTTCGACGTTGAGCCGGACGTGGGTGCCCTGCTGTATGGTGAGGAACGATAACACATGCGTTACGTTGATGAATATCGCGCGCCTGAGCAGGTGTTGCAGCTTATCGATCGCCTGAAAACCCGCGCGTCCCTGCTGGACTACACGAAAGAAAAACCGCTGCGGATCATGGAGGTGTGCGGCGGACACACCCACGCCATCTTCAAATTTGGCCTCGACCAGCTGCTGCCGGAGAACATCGAATTTATCCACGGCCCCGGCTGCCCGGTGTGCGTGCTGCCGATGGGGCGCATCGACAGCTGTCTCGACATCGCCAGCCGCCCCGGTGTGATTTTTTGCACCTTTGGCGACGCCATGCGCGTACCGGGAAAAAATGGCTCGCTGCTCCAGGCGAAGGCGCGCGGCGCGGACGTGCGGATCGTCTACTCACCGATGGATGCCCTTACGCTGGCAGAGGCTAATCCTGAGCGTAAGGTGGTCTTTTTCGGGCTGGGTTTTGAAACCACCATGCCCGCCACCGCTATCACTCTCCAGCAGGCGAAAGCCCGCAACGTCACTAACTTTTACTTTTTCTGCCAGCACATCACGCTTATTCCCACGCTGCGTAGCCTGCTTGAAGCGCCGGACAACGGCATCGACGCCTTCCTGGCACCAGGACACGTCAGCATGGTGATCGGCACAGAAGCCTACGGTTTTATCGCTGAACAGTACAATCGTCCGTTAGTGGTGGCTGGTTTCGAGCCACTTGATCTACTGCAAGGCGTGACCATGCTGGTTGAGCAGAAAATAGCGGCCCTGAGTGTGGTGGAAAATCAGTATCGCCGCGTGGTGCCCGATGCAGGTAACAGACGGGCACAGCAGGCGATAGCCGACGTGTTTAGCGTCGAAGGCGACAGCGAGTGGCGCGGACTGGGGCTGATTGCCGAATCCGGCGTACACCTGACGCCCGCGTATCGCGCCTTCGACGCCGAAGCGCATTTCCGCCCGCAGCCGCAGAAGGTGTGCGACGATCCCCGCGCCCGCTGTGGCGACGTACTCACCGGCAAATGCAAACCTCATCACTGCCCGTTATTTGGCAACGCCTGTAACCCGCAAACCGCGTTTGGCGCGCTGATGGTCTCTTCCGAAGGGGCATGCGCCGCGTGGTATCACTATCGCAACCAGGAGTGTGAAGCATGAACACGGTGGAAATGGCGCACGGAAGCGGTGGACAGGCGATGCAGCAGTTGATTAACAGGCTGTTCATGGAAGCCTTTAACAACCCCTGGCTCGCCGAGCAGGAAGATCAGGCGCGTATTGACCTCGCGGCCCTGACCGCCCACGGCGACAGGCTGGCGTTCTCTACCGACAGCTACGTGATTGACCCACTGTTCTTCCCGGGCGGCGATATCGGCAAGCTCGCCGTCTGCGGCACGGCAAACGACGTGGCCGTCAGCGGCGCGATCCCCCGCTACCTCTCCTGCGGGTTTATCCTCGAAGAAGGGTTACCCATGGAGACGCTCACGGCGGTGGTTAACAGCATGGCGCACACCGCCCGCGAGGCGGGGATCGCCATCGTGACCGGGGATACCAAGGTGGTGCAGCGCGGCGCGGCAGATAAGCTCTTCATTAACACCGCCGGAATGGGGGCGATCCCCGCCGACATTCACTGGGGCGCGCAGCAGCTTTGTGCAGGCGACGTGCTGATTGTCAGCGGCACGCTGGGCTGCCACGGGGCAACCATCCTGAACCTGCGCGAAGGCTTAGGGCTGGATGGCGAGCTGCACAGTGACTGCGCGGTACTCACGCCGCTGATCCAGACGCTGCGCGACATGCCGGGTGTAAAAGCCCTGCGCGACGCCACGCGAGGCGGCGTGAATGCCGTCGTACACGAATTTGCCGCAAGCAGCGGCTGCGGAATTGAACTGACCGAGCGCGGCCTGCCCGTTAAGCCTGCTGTACGCGGGCTGTGCGAGCTATTAGGGCTAGACCCGCTTAACTTTGCCAACGAAGGTAAGCTGGTGATCGGCGTGGAACGCACGGCGGCGGAAGCCGTACTTGAACAACTGCGCGCACATCCCTTAGGGAAAGACGCGGCCATCATCGGCGACGTGGTTGAGCGCAAAGGGGTGCGCCTGACCGGGCTTTACGGCGTGAAGCGCACGCTGGATCTGCCGCACGATGAACCGTTACCCCGAATTTGCTAGACCGCGCCAAAAGCGGTCAGCGCTGAATGTCTCTTTTTTGCCAGTTTCTATTGGAAAGCAATAATGCCGTATACACCGATGAGCGATCTTGGACAGCAGGGCCTGTTTGACATCACGCGCACACTTTTACAACAGCCCGACCTCGGCGCGCTGAGCGATGCCCTGACGCGGCTGGTCAGGCAATCAGCGCTGGCGGACAGCGCCGCCATTGTGCTCTGGCATAGCGCAACCCACCGCGCGAGCTATTTCTCAACGCGTGATAACGGCAAAATCTTCGAATATGAAGATGAAACGTTTCTGGCCCACGGTCCGGTGCGACGTATTCTCTCCCGCCCGGAAGCGCTGCACTGCAATTTTGACCAGTTTCGCCAGGCCTGGCCGAAGCTGGCAGAGAGCAACCTTTACCACCCGTTCGGCCACTACAGCATGCTGCCGCTGGCGGTGGAAGGGCAAATTTTTGGCGGCTGCGAGTTTATCCGTAATAACGACCAGCCCTGGACCGAGGCGGAGTACGAGCGGTTGCATACCTTCACGCAGATTGTGGCCGTCGTGGCAGAGCAGATCCAAAGCCGCGTCACCAATAACGTGGATTACGACCTGTTGAGCCGCGAGCGCGATAATTTCCGCATTCTGGTCGCCATCACCAATGCCGTGCTGTCGCGTCTCGATATGGACGAACTGGTGAGCGAAGTCGCCAAAGAGATCCATCACTATTTCAGGATCGATGCCATCAGCATTGCGCTGCGCGGCAACCGTAAGGGCAAGCTGAACATCTACTCCACCCACTACCTCGACGAAGCTAACCCGGCGCACGAGCAAAGCGAAGTGGACGAAGCGGGAACCCTGTCTGAACGGGTATTTAAAAGCAAAGAGATCCTGCTGTTAAACCTCAGCGAGCAGGATCCGGTAGCGCCCTACGAGCGGATGCTGTTTAACACCTGGGGCAACAAGATCCAGACCCTGTGCCTGCTGCCGCTGATGTCCGGCAACACCATGCTCGGCGTGCTTAAACTGGCGCAGTGCGATGAAGCCGTATTTACCACCGCCAACCTGAAGCTGCTGCGCCAGATCGCCGAACGTATCTCCATTGCGCTGGATAACGCCCTCGCCTATCAGGAGATCCACCGTCTGAAAGAACGGCTGGTGGACGAAAACCTGGCGCTGACCGAGCAGCTCAACAATGTGGACAGCGAGTTTGGCGAAATCATTGGACGCAGCGATGCCATGTACAACATCCTCAAGCAGGTGGAGATGGTGGCGCAGAGCGACAGCACGGTGCTGATCCTCGGTGAAACCGGCACAGGGAAAGAGCTGATTGCCCGGGCGATCCACAACCTGAGCAACCGCAACAGCCGCCGGATGGTGAAGATGAACTGCGCGGCGATGCCTGCGGGCTTACTGGAAAGCGACCTGTTCGGCCACGAGCGCGGCGCGTTTACCGGCGCCAGCAGCCAGCGGCTGGGCCGTTTTGAACTGGCGGATAAAAGCTCATTGTTCCTCGACGAAGTGGGCGATATGCCGCTGGAGCTTCAGCCTAAGCTGCTGCGCGTTTTGCAGGAGCAGGAGTTCGAGCGCCTCGGCAGCAACAAGCTGATCCAGACCGACGTGCGTCTGATTGCCGCCACCAATCGCGATCTGAAAAAAATGGTCGCCGACCGCGAGTTTCGCAGCGATCTTTACTATCGCCTGAACGTCTTCCCGATCTGCCTGCCGCCGCTGCGCGAGCGCCCGGAAGATATTCCGCTGCTGGTGAAAGCCTTTACCGCGAAGATTGCCCGCCGGATGGGACGAAATATCGACAGTATTCCTGCCGAAACGCTACGCACACTCTCGGCGATGGAGTGGCCGGGGAACGTGCGCGAGCTGGAAAACGTCATTGAGCGCGCGGTCCTGCTGACGCGCGGGAACGTGCTCCAGCTCTCCCTGCCAGAGGTTACTCTCTCTGAAACGACCGTGACCGCAACCGAGCTTGCGAAAGAGGGAGAAGATGAATATCAGCTCATTATGCGAGTGCTGAAGGAGACCAACGGCGTGGTAGCCGGACCGAAAGGTGCGGCGCAACGGCTGGGGCTGAAGCGTACCACCCTGCTCTCGCGTATGAAGCGTCTGGGAATCGATAAAGAGAGCCTGAAATAACCCGTCATTCCGTCAGCGGGTACATATCGCTCCCGCGCTGGCGCAGGGATATTTGGTGCTCTTTTTCTGTCTGCCTGCGCCGCACCGTCGCCCTGAGCGTGATTTGTCGTCCACTGCGGCGCTGAGCCGGTTATTTTTTGGGCCGATACTTTTCGGGTAATTCCGGAACCGGACGACGATCGTCGATCAGATGTCGGATGGTCAGAATCGGATGACGCCATAACATACGTGGCCCTGCCCAGCGCATTACCTGCTTCATCTCTTCCCGTCGGGCGGGCTGATAACAGTGCACCGGGCACTGTTTGCAGGCAGGTTTTTCCTCACCAAACACGCATTTATCCAGCCGCTTATCGGCATAAGCCTTAAGCGCCGAATAGTGCCCCTCTTCTTTTATGGCGTGCGGACACCTGTTTTCGTACAGGGCGATCATTCTGGCGATCGTCTTTTTTTCTCGTGAAATACGTTTACCGGACATAACGTCGTCCTCAACAATAAAGTGTATTTATAATACCTTTTTATCCGCACATTTTCAGTTATTGCATTCCGTTTTCTGAAGCGTCCTTCCAGAATTACCCCTCCCCTCGCTGCGTTTTACTGGTATTTTATACAGGTGTAAATAACCGCATTCACCGGAGAGTTTATGCAACAGATCGCGATCGCCAAACCCTATCGGCACTTAAAAGTGGGTTACTTCAGAAAACGTCATGAAGACCGTAAAACGAAAATTCCAAAACGCTACAGCGTACACGCAGCGCTAAGCCTGAAAGGCGACTGGCTTGAACAAGCGGGATTTACCACCAACTCGCAGGTTCGGGTGGGCGTCGAGCACGGAAAAATCATCATTGAATTAATAGCGGAAGATGCCTCGTAAAGTCGTGACTTTTTTCTGCGCCGCACCTTTTTTTCATGCGACAATAGAAGGAACAATCGGCCATTGAGCCGCTCAAAGCGTAATATTTTCAAAGAAATGGATATCATAACTCCATGAGCACAATCGACAATTTCGACGCGCATACGCCGATGATGCAGCAGTACCTGAAGCTGAAGGCACAGCATCCGGAAATTCTGCTGTTTTACCGTATGGGCGATTTTTACGAGCTTTTTTATGACGATGCGAAACGTGCGTCTCAGCTGCTCGACATTTCTCTGACGAAACGTGGCGCGTCGGCAGGCGAGCCCATCCCGATGGCGGGTATCCCGCATCACGCGGTTGAAAACTATCTGGCGAAGCTGGTGAACCAGGGCGAGTCTGTCGCTATCTGCGAACAAATTGGCGACCCGGCCACGTCGAAAGGCCCCGTTGAGCGCAAGGTCGTACGCATCGTGACGCCGGGAACCATCAGCGATGAAGCCCTGCTTCAGGAGCGCCAGGATAACCTGCTGGCGGCGATCTGGCAGGACGGTAAAGGGTTTGGCTACGCCACGCTGGATATCAGCTCCGGTCGTTTTCGCCTGAGTGAACCGGCTGACCGTGAAACCATGGCGGCTGAACTACAGCGCACTAATCCGGCAGAACTGCTTTATGCAGAGGATTTCGCCGAGATGGCGCTGATTGAAGGTCGCCGCGGCCTGCGTCGTCGTCCACTGTGGGAGTTCGAAATTGATACCGCGCGCCAGCAGCTGAACCTGCAATTTGGCACGCGCGATTTGATTGGCTTTGGTGTGGAAAATGCCCCGCGCGGGCTATGTGCCGCAGGCTGCCTGTTGCAGTACGTGAAGGATACGCAGCGTACCGCCCTGCCCCATATCCGTTCAATTACCATGGAGCGTCAGCAGGACAGCATCATCATGGATGCCGCCACGCGCCGCAACCTGGAGATCACGCAGAACCTCGCTGGCGGCATGGAAAATACGCTGGCGTCGGTTCTTGACAGCACGGTTACCCCCATGGGCAGCCGTATGCTCAAACGCTGGCTGCATATGCCGATCCGCAACACCGAAACGCTGATTGGCCGTCAGCAAACCATTGCCGCATTGCAGGATCGTTACACCGAATTGCAGCCGGTGCTGCGTCAGGTGGGTGACCTTGAGCGTATCCTGGCGCGCCTGGCATTGCGTACCGCGCGTCCACGCGATCTCGCCCGTATGCGTCACGCTTTCCAGCAGTTGCCGGAACTGCGCGCCCAGCTGGGAGAGATCGACAGCGCGCCAGTGCAAAAGCTGCGCGAAACCATGGGCGAATTTACCGAGCTTCGCGAACTGCTGGAACGCGCCATCATTGATGCGCCGCCTGTTCTGGTGCGGGATGGCGGGGTTATTGCTCCGGGTTATAACGAAGAGCTGGACGAATGGCGTGCGCTGGCCGATGGCGCGACGGATTATCTGGATAAACTGGAAATCCGCGAGCGTGAACGTCTGGGGCTCGACACCCTGAAAGTCGGCTACAACGCGGTACACGGTTACTATATCCAGATCAGCCGTGGGCAGAGCCACCTGGCACCGATTCACTACGTTCGCCGCCAGACGCTGAAAAATGCCGAGCGCTACATTATTCCCGAGCTGAAAGAGTACGAAGACAAAGTGCTCACGTCGAAAGGTAAAGCGCTGGCGCTGGAGAAACAGCTGTATGACGAGCTGTTCGACATCCTGATGCCGCATCTGGCTGACCTTCAAATGAGCGCCGCTGCGCTGGCCGAGCTGGATGTGCTGGTAAACCTGGCCGAGCGCGCCGAAACGCTGAACTACACCTGTCCAACCTTTACTGACAAGCCCGGCATTCGCATTACCGAAGGTCGCCATCCGGTGGTTGAGCAGGTGCTGAACGAGCCGTTTATTGCCAACCCGTTGAACCTGTCACCGCAGCGAAGGATGCTGATCATTACCGGCCCCAATATGGGCGGTAAAAGTACCTATATGCGCCAGACAGCCCTTATCGCGCTGCTCGCCTACATCGGCAGCTACGTTCCGGCGCAGAAGGTTGAGATTGGCCCTGTCGACCGTATCTTCACCCGTGTGGGTGCGGCGGACGATCTGGCGAGCGGTCGCTCTACCTTTATGGTCGAGATGACCGAAACCGCCAACATTCTGCATAACGCGACAGAGAACAGTCTGGTGTTGATGGACGAAGTAGGACGCGGTACCTCCACCTATGACGGCCTGTCCCTGGCCTGGGCGTGCGCGGAAAGTCTGGCGAATAAAATCAAGGCGCTGACGCTGTTCGCGACGCACTATTTCGAACTGACACAGCTGCCAGAGAAAATGGAAGGCGTGGCTAACGTCCACCTTGATGCGCTTGAGCACGGCGACACCATCGCCTTTATGCACACGGTGCAGGACGGCGCGGCAAGCAAGAGCTCTGGCCTGGCCGGCGCCGCGCTGGCGGGTGTGCCGAAAGAGGTGATTAAGCGCGCGCGTCAGAAATTGCGTGAGCTGGAAAGTTTGTCACCGAATGCGGCAGCTACGCAGATAGATGGTACGCAGATGTCACTGCTGGCGGTGCCGGAAGAGACATCTCCGGCTGTAGAAGCGCTGGAAAATCTCGATCCGGATTCGCTGACGCCGCGTCAGGCGCTGGAGTGGATTTATCGGTTGAAGAGTCTGGTTTAGTTTTCTGCGGTCTTTTTTGCCGGGTGGCGGCTTCGCCTTACCCGGCCTACAAAACCCGTAGGCCCGGTAAGCGTAGCGCCACCGGGCAAAAGACCGCACAATATTAACGCCCGGTAAGCACAGCCGCCTCCGGGCTTTTTATTACAGCAGCGGCGGGATCGTCGGCACCTGCGGTGCCTCATCAATATCCTTCTGCGTCATGCGGAACGCTTCCGGGTAATGCTCACGGCTGGTACGGCGCAGCGGTTCGGTATCGCGCCAGGTATACAGACAGTGCTGACACTGATATACCGTCCAGACACCTTTCACCGGTGATGTTGCCATCACTTCAATATGTTCATCGGCACAACGTGGACAAATCATTTTTTCCTCCTTATTGACGTGCCGCCAGCATCGCGGTCAGTTTTTCGGCCCAGGCTTTGGTTTCAGGGAGATCCTGTACCGGCTGGCTGTAGTGACCACGGTTGTCCGGAGCGACTGGGGTGGTGGCATCAATGATCAGCTTGTCAGTGATCCCCGCCGGGCTGGAGCCGGGGTCAAGCTCCAGCACAGACATATTCGGTAGCTGCACCAGATCGCCAGCCGGATTGACCTTCGATGACAGCGCCCACATCACCTGCGGCAGGTTAAACGGATCGACGTCCTCATCCACCATAATCACCATTTTCACGTAACCCAGACCGTGTGGCGTGGTCATGGCGCGGAGCCCGACCGCACGGGCAAAACCGCCGTATCGTTTTTTGGTGGAGATAATCGCCAGCAGGCCGTGGGTGTACATGGCGTTTACCGCCTGCACTTCCGGGAATTCCGCCTTCAGCTGCTGATAGAGCGGCACGCAGGTAGCGGGCCCCATCAGATAATCAATCTCGGTCCACGGCATCCCCAGGTAGAGAGATTCGAAAATGGGTTTTGTGCGGTAAGAGACTTTATCAATGCGCACGACCGTCATGTTGCGCCCGCCGGAGTAGTGTCCGGTAAACTCACCGAATGGCCCTTCAATCTCACGTTTTCGGCCTTCAATCACCCCTTCCAGGATCACTTCCGACCCCCACGGCACATCAAAACCGGTCAGCGGAGCCGTCGCAATCGGATACGGGCTTTCGCGTAGCGCACCGGCCATCTCATACTCGGATTGATCGTATTTCAGCGGCGTGGCGCCCATCAGGGTGATGATCGGATCGTTACCCAGCGTAATGGCAATAGGCAGGTCTTCGCCGCGCTCTTCTGCCTTATGCAGATGCAGCGCGATATCATGCATCGGCACCGGTTGCAGGCCGAGCTTACGCTTGCCCTTCACTTCCATACGGTAAATCCCGACGTTCTGCTTGCCGAAGTGATCGGGGTCGAGCGGATCGCGGGAGACAACGCACGCTTTATCGAGATAAAAGCCCCCGTCACCGTCGTTCAGGCGGAACAGCGGCAGAATGTCGAACAGGTTGATGTCTTCCCCGTCCACCGTGTTCTGCGCCCAGGCCGGATTTGCACGACGCTCTGGCGAGACGGGGAATTTGTCCCAGCGACGAATAAACTCGTCGATCTGTTTTTTCACCGGGGTATTTGCTGGCAGCCCCATCGAAATAGCGTGGTTTTGCCACGAGCCGATAGTGTTCATCACCACACGGGCATCTGTGAAGCCGCGAATATTATCGAACCACAGCGCAGGCGCACCATCGCCAATGCGTCCGGTAGCGTTGGCGGCGGCCGCTAAATCCGGCTCAGCGTTTACCTCTTCCTCAATTTTCAGCAGTTGCCCTTGCTCATCGAGCGCCTGCAAGAAGCTTCTCAAATCATCAAATGCCATCTTTATTCTCCTGTGAAAAATGTTTCGCTGCCTGCAAACCTTCCCAGCGTCGGGCTTTTTTATGCTCCAGACCAAACTGGTCGAGAACGCGGGTCACGATATGCTGGGTTATGTCATCGGCGGTTTGTGGGTGGTTGTAGTACGCAGGCATAGGCGGCACCATCGCCACGCCCATGCGGGAAAGGGCAAGCATGTTCTCAAGATGGATGGTGCTGAGCGGCGTCTCACGCGGAACCAGCACCAGCTTGCGTCCCTCTTTCAGCACCACGTCTGCCGCACGCCCTACCAGCCCTTCGGCGTAGCCCGCGCGGATACCCGCCAGCGTTTTCATGCTGCACGGAATGACGATCATGCCGTCGGTGCGAAACGAGCCGGAGGAGATGGTGGCAGCCTGATCGGCCGGGCTATGGACGACATCCGCCAGTGCAGCAACGTCATGCGCAGTGAAGGGCGTTTCCAGCTCAATCGTGGTTTTTGCCCACTTCGACATCACCAGATGCGTTTCCACCTCCGGCATTTCCCGCAGCGCCTGCAACAACGCCACGCCTAATGGCGCACCCGTCGCGCCCGTCATTCCCACAATCAATCTCATTCAGCACCTCAATTATTTTGTTCGTATACGAACATATTAACTAAACTACGCCTCGATCCTGCTGCTGACAAGATCGTTCGCATACGATCACACTATTCGCTAAAAACTCTCGCGTTAAAATTCAGCCCGAGAGCGGCTATCATAGAGGGAGTATTTTTCCGTCGGAGTGTCCATGGAGTTAAGACAAGAAGCTTTTCACCTGCTACGTCAGCTTTTTCAACAGCATACCGCCCAGTGGCAACACGCATTGCCCGAACTGACCAAACCACAATATGCGGTGATGCGGTCAATTGCTGAAAATCCTGGCATTGAGCAGGTTGCCCTGACTGAAGTCGCGGTGAGCACCAAAGCGACGCTGGCAGAAATGCTGAGCCGCATGGAAGCACGCGGCCTGGTCAGGCGCGAGCACGATCCGGCGGACAAACGCCGTCGGTTTGTCTTTCTGACGGCCGAAGGTGAGGCCCTGCTTGAGAGCAGTAAACCGATTGGAAATGAGGTGGATGAGGCGTTTTTAGGGCGCCTTAACGGCGCGGAACGAGAGCAATTTTCAGCGCTCATTAAAAAGATGATGCAGGGTTAAGTAACCCTGACGCGCATAAAATCAATAAATGTTCGCACTTTCGCGGGCACATGCCGGGCATCGGGATAAACAGCATAGATGCCCTGCTGAGCAAACGTGTACTCCGGTAACAGCGAGACCAGCTTCCCTGCATCCAGTGCGTTACGCACCAGCCACTCCGGCAACAGCGCCACGCCACATCCCGCGAGGGCAAAAGCCATCAACGCCTGGGCACTGTCTGCATACAGGCGCGGCGCTTTTCTGATCTCAAAGGAAACAGGATGCCGATCAACGCCTCTCACCTGCCAGCGCAGCGGCGACGTTAAACGCTCGTGAATGATCCAGTCCGCTTCCGCCAGCTGCTCCAGCGAGTCAACCGGATGGTTTGCCAGCCAGCATGGCGTCGCCACGGGCAGGATGGTGAAGGAGGTCATCAACGCGGCGTGGTAGCGCGAATCTGCAAGCGTGCCGAGCCGGATAGCGACATCGAAGCGCTCGGCGATAAGATCGGCATGCAAAGAGGACGAGACATGCCGCACGCGGAGATCAGGGTGCAGCTGGCTAAACTCAGCCAGCAAAGGCACCACCACCTGCGAGCCATACTCGGGCGTGGTGGTGATCCGCAGTTCTCCCGTCAGCCCGGCGTGGTTGGCGCGAACATCATCCTGCAATCGCTCTGCATCCCGTAACAGCATCACGCTTCGTTGATGAAAGAGCTTCCCCGCTTCGGTCAGCGTCAGGCGTCGGGTGGTTCGCAGCAACAGGGTGACGCCCAGCTCCTCTTCAAGCTGACGAATATGAAAGCTGACCACCGCTTTTGTCAGCCCCATCGCCTCCGCCGCGGCGGTGAAACTGCCGGTGTCCGCTACGGCGATAAACATCGCCGTACGCTGTAAATTAAGCATCGCTTGCCTGGTTAACTGTCAAAATAATGTTGACAGTATATCGTCCTTTGTCGCGTTTATCCGTAACGCGCGGGCCGATACGATACGCCACCTCACCGGAGGAACTTCCATGACGTATCGCAGCAAAATCGCCGTCGTCTTTCTGCTCGGCTTTTTCCTTGATTTGATAAACATGTTTATTGCCAGCGTCGCCTTTCCGGCGATGGCTCACGCATTCAATACCACACCTTCCGCGCTTGCCTGGGTAAGTAACGGATACATTGCCGGGCTGACGTTAGTCATCCCATTCAGCAGTATTCTGACGCGCCGCGTCGGGCCGAAGCGCGTTATTCTGCTCTCACTGCTTCTCTTTAGCGCGGCCTCCGTTGCGGCGGGTCTCTCATCTTCGCTGGAAAGTTTGATTGCCTGGCGCGTCGTGCAGGGCGCCGGAGGGGGTTTACTGATCCCGGTTGGTCAGGCGCTGACCTGGCAACAGTTTAAGCCTCATGAGCGGGCCAGACTTTCCTCGGTGGTGATGCTGGTCGCGCTGCTTGCCCCCGCCTGCTCACCGGCTGTGGGCGGCATGCTGGTTCAGACATTCAGCTGGCGCTGGATATTTTTTGCCACCCTGCCCGTCGCCATTGTCACCTTTGTTTTGGCCTGCGCGTGGCTTAAAACAGAACCGTCACCGATAAACACCACCAGAATAGTAAACCTGTCTTTGCTGACGGATCCGCTGTTGCGCTTATCCATGCTTATCTATGTGTGCGTACCCGGCATCTTTATTGGCGTGAACGTAACGGGCATGTATTACCTTCAGAGCGAGGCCAATATGACGCCCACCGCAACGGGCATGCTTATGCTGCCGTGGTCTGTGGCATCGTTTTTGGCTATCACCGCGACAGGACGCTATTTCAACCGTATCGGCCCGCGGCCGCTGGTGGTCATCGGTTGCCTTTTGCAGGCGACGGGCATTCTGCTTTTAATTAACGTCGGCCCGGCTATGCTGTTACCTGCCTTTGCGTTTGCGTTAATGGGTGCGGGGGGAAGCCTTTGCAGCAGTACGGCTCAGAGCAGCGCGTTTTTGACAATGCGGCGGGAAGATATGCCTGATGCCAGTGCGCTATGGAATCTGAATCGTCAGTTGAGCTTTTTTGCGGGTACCCTGCTGCTGGCGCAGGCGCTGAGCTTCATGCAAGCTTATCTTACGCCGCTGGTCGCCTGGCACGGGATGTTTATTTTTGCCGCAGTTATCACTCTACTGCCCGTACTGTACGTCTACCGTCTTAATAACACGCAGTTACTTGCGCAACTGCAACAGGAGCAGCCATGACCCATTTCGAACAAGAGATCCTCGACATCCACGTCGCCCTTGAAAACTGGTTAGGTGCAGGCGAAGGCGATCGGGACGCCCTGCTCGCCCGTTTCCGTCCGGATTTTCTGATGGTTCCACCGAGTGGCACCCATTTAGATCATCACGCTCTGGCCCAATTTTTATATGCGCAGCGGGGAACCCGACCCGGGCTCAGGATCGGCATTGATGCGCTAACGACGCTTCAGACATGGGACAACGGCGCGGTGCTCCATTACCGGGAGACGCAAACCCGGCCTGGCCAGCCCGTCAACGTGCGCTGGTCAACCGCGGTGCTTAATCAGGAAGGGGATAACATCACCTGGCGTTTGCTGCACGAAACGGCGCAATCGTAAGGCATAAAAAAGGCCCGTCTCACGACGGGCCTTTTCTGACGAATGGTTGCTTACTCGCGGAACAGCGCTTCGATATTCAGACCTTGCCCTTGCAGGATTTCACGCAGGCGGCGTAGCCCTTCAACCTGAATCTGACGAACACGTTCACGGGTCAGGCCAATCTCACGGCCGACATCTTCCAGTGTCGCAGCTTCATACCCCAGTAAACCGAAACGACGTGCCAGCACTTCACGCTGTTTGGCGTTCAGTTCGAACAGCCATTTGACGATGCTCTGTTTCATGTCATCGTCCTGCGTGGTGTCTTCCGGGCCGTTGTCTTTTTCATCGGCCAGGATGTCCAGCAGCGCTTTTTCGGAGTCACCACCCAGCGGGGTGTCAACCGAGGTAATGCGCTCGTTGAGACGCAGCATACGGCTTACGTCATCAACCGGTTTGTCGAGTTGCTCTGCGATCTCTTCCGCACTTGGCTCGTGGTCCAGTTTATGGGACAACTCGCGCGCGGTACGCAGATAAACATTCAACTCTTTGACGATGTGGATCGGCAGTCGAATCGTACGGGTCTGGTTCATAATAGCCCGTTCGATGGTCTGACGAATCCACCAGGTCGCGTAGGTTGAGAAACGGAACCCGCGTTCCGGGTCAAACTTCTCAACTGCGCGGATGAGACCTAAGTTGCCCTCTTCAATCAGATCCAGCAGAGCCAGACCACGATTGCCGTAACGGCGGGCAATTTTCACGACCAGTCGCAGGTTACTTTCGATCATGCGACGACGCGAGGCAACATCACCACGCAAAGCACGACGTGCGAAATAGACTTCTTCTTCGGCCGTTAGCAGTGGGGAGTAACCAATCTCCCCAAGGTAAAGCTGAGTCGCGTCCAGCACACGCTGTGTGGCACCCTGCGATAACAGCTCTTCTTCAGCCAAATCGTTATCACTGGGTTCCTCTTCTACTAAGGCTTTTTCGTCAAAAGCCTCTGATCCGTTCTCATCAAATTCCGCGTCTTCATTTAAATCATGAACTTTCAGCGTATTCTGACTCATAAAGGTGGCTCCTACCCGTGATCCCTGGACGAGACACCCTGGCTGGCATGCCCCGTCAATTTATCGCTGCGGTAAATATTGCAGCGGGTTTACGGATTTCCCCTTGTAACGAATTTCAAAATGCAAGCGTGTAGAACTGGTTCCGGTGCTACCCATGGTAGCGATTTTTTGCCCCGCCTTAACTTCTTGTTGTTCCCGGACCAGCATAGTGTCGTTATGGGCGTAGGCACTCAGGTAATCATCGTTATGTTTGATGATAATAAGATTACCGTAACCGCGCAGTGCGTTACCGGCATAGACAACGCGTCCGTCTGCGGTCGCGATGATTGCCTGTCCTTTACTGCCTGCGATATCGATCCCTTTGTTGCCCCCCTCAGAGGTAGCGAAGTTCTCGATAATCTTGCCGTCAGTTGGCCAGCGCCAGGTGGTGATTGACGAGCTGGCATTCTGACTGCTTGCAGTCGGTACAGTAGAGCTAACCACAGGTGCCGTAGTCGGTGCTGTGACAACAGTCGCAGTACCTTTATTATTCGGCAACATTTTGTTAGCACTCTGATCACCTGAATCCTCAGAATACGTAATTACAGGTTGTGAAGCAACCACCGTGGTGGTTTTTTGTGCAGGAGTAACGCTGTTATTTTGTGCAGTTACGTCGGCTGCTGAAACGGTGTTGCCTGGCGTAAGCGGTGTCCCCGTCGCGTTGCCAACCTGAAGCGTTTGCCCGACTTCCAGAGCATACGGGGCCTGGACGTTGTTTCGCTGTGCAAGATCGCGGAAATCGTTCCCGGTGATCCAGGCAATATAGAACAGCGTATCGCCGCGCTTCACGGTATAGGTGCTGCCGCCGGTATAGCTACCTTTCGGAATGTTCCCATACTTACGGTTATACACTATACGGCCATTTTCAGTCTGAACAGGCTGTTCCACTGCCTGAATCTGCGTAGGCTGCGTAACTGGACGCTGAACCGGCTGGATCTGCGGAGTTTGCTGCGCCGTTGAGGTGCCCATTTTAGGCGGAGGGGTGATCAACATTCCGCTGGACGTGTTACCCGAGCCGCTGGTTCCATTAACGGAACTGACGGGCGCAGGCGCGTTATTTGAACTTGTACAGCCTGCCAGCCAGAGCGAAACCAGTGATAATGCCGCAACACGGCTGATGGTGAATTTTGGGCTTCCCGCGCTCATTTATCCCCCAGGAATGTGTTAACTACCAGTGACTTAAAAATAACCGTGATGGCACGAATCTATCGCGCCACACCATACGCTGAATTTGCCTTAATAACCCTGGAAAAATCCGAGTCTCAGGCCAGTTCGCCCTTAACCAGGGGCACAAAGCGCACGGCTTCCACGGTATCGATAATAAACTCGCCGCCGCGTCGACGAACGCGCTTCAAAAGCTGCTGCTCATCGCCGACGGGCAATACAAGAATGCCACCCTCGTCCAGCTGCGAAAGAAGCGCAGTGGGGATTTCAGGTGGCGCTGCCGTGACAATGATGGCGTCAAACGGGGCGCGAGCCTGCCAACCCTGCCATCCATCGCCGTGGCGTGTCGATACATTATGTAAATCAAGCTGTTTCAGGCGACGGCGCGCCTGCCACTGCAACCCTTTAATCCGTTCCACCGAACAGACATGGTGCACAAGGTGAGCCAGGATCGCGGTTTGATACCCTGAACCGGTACCAATTTCCAGCACCCGGGACTCTGGCGTTAACTCCAGAAGCTCCGTCATACGCGCCACCATGTAGGGCTGCGAAATCGTCTGGCCTTGCCCAATGGGCAACGCCACGTTTTCCCACGCTTTGTGTTCAAACGCCTCATCTACAAACTTCTCACGGGGAACCTGGGCAAGCGCGTTCAGCACCTGCTCGTTGGCGATCCCCTGTGCGCGTAATTGTTCCAGAAGAGTTTGTACACGTTTACTTACCATTGCGCGTTCACTCCGACCCGATCTAACCAGTCCGACACCACATCATGCGCGCTATAAGCGGTTAAATCTACGTGCAACGGCGTAACGGAAACGTACCCTTCATCCACCGCAGCGAAGTCGGTGTCTGGCCCGGCATCGCATTTATCTCCCGGCGGGCCGATCCAGTACAGGGTATTGCCGCGCGGATCCTGCTGGGGAATAACCTGATCGGCAGGATGGCGACTGCCACAGCGCGTCACGCGGATCCCTTTGATCTCGTCCAGCGGGAGGTCCGGCACGTTAATATTGAGGATACGTCCGGTACGCAGCGGCTCGCGGCCAAGCGCACGGAGAATGGAGCAGGTCACCGCAGCGGCTGTGTCATAGTGGGTGTGACCGTTTAACGAGACCGCCAGCGCCGGAAACCCCAGGTGACGCCCTTCCATCGCCGCGGCCACGGTGCCGGAGTAAATCACATCATCGCCAAGATTTGGCCCGGCATTGATGCCGGAGACCACAACGTCCGGCCGCGGGCGCATCAGCGCGTTCACGCCCAGAAACACGCAGTCGGTCGGTGTCCCCATCTGGACGGCAATATCGCCATTCTCAAAGGTAAAGGTGCGAAGTGAAGACTCCAGCGTCAATGAGTTAGACGCGCCACTGCGGTTACGATCGGGAGCCACGACCTGCACATCCGCAAATTCGCGGAGGTGTTTCGCCAGCGTCTGAATACCTGGCGCATGGATCCCGTCATCGTTACTCAGCAATATTCGCATAATCACCCGACGTGTTGATAAGTTCCCTGACAACACTGGTGGCAAAGCTACCTGCCGGCAGCCAGAAGCGTAACTCGACGGTTACGTCATCCCACCAGTTCCAGCTCAGCTGTTGCGGGTAGAGGAGCATCGCACGACGTGCCGCCTCGACCTTTTCCCGCACCAGCAACGATTGTAATTCTGGCGCATCCGCCACCGCTGACTGCTCTGCGGCCAGCGCCTCGCCCTGGGTTCCCCACTCGCCTGAGCCCGGCAAGGCGGCGGTAATCATCAGCGTTTTAGCGTCCACGCGCGACTGGGCATCGGCCATCTCATCGGCCGTTGCCACAAACCAGCTTCCGCGTCCCGCTAATTGTAGCGCATCGCCGACAACAACTTGATTCGCGTCCGGTTTTTTCAGCCGCTCGCTCACAATCTGATTAAACAACGCACTGCGGGCCGCCGACAACCAAAAACTGCGTTTATTACGATCGCGCACCGGTGCACCGCTTTGCGCCCAGCGCAGCGCGCCCAGCAGGTTGCTGCCACCGATACCAAAGCGCTGAGCGCCGAAATAGTTTGGTACGCCGCGTTCGTTAATGGCCTTCAGGCGTTTTTCAACGTCCTCGCGTTCGGTCACTTCGCGCAACACCAGGGTAAAGGCATTACCTTTCAGTGCGCCCAGACGCAATTTGCGTTTATGGCGGGCGTACTCCAGTACCTTACAGCCCTCAAGCTCAAATTTGCTTAAATCGGGCATGGCATTGCCGGGCACGCGGGCGCAAAGCCACTGTTCGGTCACGGCATGTTTATCTTTTTGACCGGCAAAGCTCACTTCGCGGGCGTGAATATTGAGGAATTTTGCCAGCGCGTCCGCCACGAAGCGGGTGTTGCAGCCGTTTTTCAGAATGCGCACCAGGATGTGCTCGCCTTCGCCGTCCGGCTCAAAACCCAGATCTTCCACTACCACGAAATCTTCAGGGTTGGCTTTCAGCAGACCCTTGCCCTGCGGTTTACCGTGCAGATACGTCAGATTGTCGAAATCCGTCATTTGGCCGCCTTCACCAGCAGCGCCACGGCTTCACAGGCAATGCCTTCGCCACGACCGGTAAAGCCCAGCTTCTCCGTGGTGGTCGCTTTGACGTTGACGTCGTCCATATGGCAGCCCAGATCTTCAGCGATAAACACGCGCATCTGAGGGATATGCGGCAGCATCTTCGGTGCCTGGGCAATGATCGTCACATCAACGTTGCCGAGGGTGTAGCCTTTGGCCTGAATACGACGCCAGGCTTCGCGCAGCAGTTCGCGGCTGTCTGCGCCTTTAAAAGCAGGATCGGTGTCCGGGAACAGTTTGCCAATGTCGCCCAGCGCGGCGGCACCCAGCAGCGCGTCGGTCAGCGCATGCAGCGCCACGTCGCCATCAGAATGCGCCAGCAGACCTTTTTCGTAAGGAATGCGCACGCCGCCAATGATAATTGGGCCAACGCCGCCAAAGGCGTGTACATCAAAACCGTGTCCAATACGCATTATGCCTTCTCCTGAGGGGTCGTACGGGTAAGATAAAATTCCGCGAGCTGTAAGTCTTCCGGGCGCGTCACTTTTATATTATCAGCGCGCCCTTCAACAAGCGTGGGGTGGAAACCGCAATACTCCAGCGCCGAGGCTTCGTCCGTAATGGTCGCACCTTCTTTAAGCGCTCGCGTTAAGCTGTCGTGGAGTAATTCGCGGGGAAAAAATTGTGGCGTCAGCGCGTGCCACAGATCGACGCGCTCGACGGTGTGGGCAATCGCCGGTTTACCCGGTTCGGCACGCTTCATGGTGTCACGCACCGGGGCGGCCAGAATGCCGCCCACTTTACTGGTTTCACTCAGGGCCAGCAGACGCGACAGATCGTCGTGATGCAGACAGGGACGCGCGGCATCGTGCACCAGCACCCACTGCGCGTTCCCGGCAGCCTGAATGCCCGCCAGAACGGAGTCAGCCCGCTCTGCGCCGCCGTCAACGACGGTAATCTGTGGATGATTTGCCAGCGGGAGCTGCGTAAAACGTGCATCGCCGGGGCTGATGGCAATAACAACGCGTTTCACCCGGGCATGCGCCAGCAGCGCCGCCACGGCGTGCTCGAGGATCGTTTTATCGCCAATTGAGAGATACTGCTTAGGACATTCTGTCTGCATACGCCGGCCAAAACCTGCGGCCGGCACCACGGCACAGACGTCCGAAAAAGTTGCTGCCATGTCGTAATCCTGGGCCTGATTATCGATTGTTTTGTGCGGAGCCCTGATTGCGTTTAGACGCATCCGGAACCAGGCGATAAAACGTTTCGCCCGGCTTAGTCATACTAAGTTCATTGCGTGCGCGCTCCTCAATCGCCTCCTGGCCGCCATTGAGGTCATCAATTTCAGCAAAAAGTTGATCGTTACGCGCTTTAAGTTTGGCGTTTGTCGCCTGCTGTGCCGCGACGTCATCGCTCACCCGGCTGTAGTCGTGCAGTCCGTTTTTGCCGAACCACAGCGAATATTGCAGCCAGACCAGCAAAGCCAGCAACAGCAGCGTTAGTTTACCCATCCTGCCCCCTGAAAAAACGGCATCATCATCCCATAACTTTCCGCTGGACTCTACTGCGGGGTTTTAATTATGCCGTAAGTTAGCCCATCAGCCATAAAAACAGCAGGCCAAAGATGACCACAACGGTGGCGATAGTGATGAGCGTACTATACAGGAGCTTGCCGTTGAAAAGGGAGTGCAGCGCCACGCCCACCACAACCGCAACGGGCATCAGCGCCAGGAAGAAAGGCCAGGTATAGAGGAAGAAAAAGAGGGTGTTTCCACCGTAGATCAAAAACGGGATACCCAGCGCCAGTAGCCACGACACAAAGCCGACAATCGCCCCAGGGAAGGACCAGGTCGTCTCGTCGTCGGTCGTTAACGGTTCCGACCCGGTGGTAATCATGTAGTTTTCACTGTTGCGCATAGCTAATCCTGTGACCGTGACTCATCGCTCGGGAAGACAGCTCCCGAACGATACCGTCTCAGGATCTGATAATATCGTCCCGTCTGAGCAGGTCTAATAATTGGCTTACTAAATTTGTTACCAATTGTTGACCTTCCAGATGAATCTCAGGGGATTCAGGCGCTTCGTAAACCGAGTCAATACCGGTGAAGTTTCGCAGCTCTCCCGCGCGGGCTTTTTTATACAGCCCTTTCGGATCGCGCGCTTCGCAGATTGCCAGCGGCGTATCCACAAACACTTCAATGAAGCGATTCCGGCCCACGCGCTCACGCACCATCTGACGTTCGGCGCGGTGCGGTGAGATAAACGCCGTCAGCACCACCAGCCCGGCATCCGCCATCAGGCTGGCGACTTCTCCCACCCGGCGAATGTTCTCTTTACGGTCTTCATCGCTGAACCCTAAATCGCTACACAGGCCGTGACGCACGTTGTCGCCGTCCAGCAGGTAGGTGCTCACTCCCTGCTGATGCAGCGCCTCTTCCAGCGCGCCTGCCACCGTGGATTTACCGGAGCCAGACAGCCCGGTAAACCACAGCACAACCCCACGGTGACCGTGGAGCTGTTCGCGCTGGGCGACGGTGACCGGATGAGGATGCCAGACGACGTTCTCATCATGGGCAGCCATTACTTGCCTCCCAGCAAATCGCGTGCGCCCCAGTGCGGGAAGTGTTTACGCACCAGCGCATTCAGCTCAAGTTCAAACGCGCTGAACTCAGAGGCCACGGTAGCCTGCGCGTTTGGCTCACGGACCATCCCGGCGCCGACGGTGACGTTGGTCAGGCGGTCGATAAAGATCAGCCCGCCCGTCACCGGATTCTGCTGATACGGATCCAGCACCAGCGGCTCGTCGAAGGTCAGATCCACCAGACCGATGCCATTCAGCGGCAGCTCGCTCACGTCACGGTGGGTCAGGTTGTTGATGTCCACCTGGAACTGAATGCCGTCCACGCGGGCGCGGGTTTTCTTGCCGGCAATTTTAATGTCATAGCTCTGGCCTGCGGTCAGGGGCTGTTCCGCCATCCACACCACGTCCACGGATGCGCCCTGCACCGCCGCCAGCGTTTCCTGCGCGTCGACCAGCAGATCGCCGCGGCTGATGTCAATCTCGTCTTTTAGCACCAGGGTTACCGCTTCACCTGCCCCTGCTTCGTCCAGATCGCCATCAAAGGTGACGATACGGGCAATGGTCGATTCCACGCCGGACGGCAGCACCTTCACGCGCTGGCCCACGTTGACCGAGCCGGACGCAAGGGTGCCGGAGAAGCCGCGGAAATCGAGGTTCGGACGGTTTACGTACTGCACCGGGAAGCGCATCGGCTGGGTCTCAACCACGCGCTGAATTTCAACGGTTTCCAGCACCTCCAGCAGCGTCGGGCCGCTGTACCACGGCATGTTCGCGCTCTGAGAGGCGACGTTATCCCCTTCCAGCGCCGACAGCGGCACAAAGCGAATATCGAGGTTGCCCGGCAGCTGTTCAGCAAAGGTCAGGTAGCTCTGGCGGATCTCGTCGAATCGCGCTTCGCTGTAGTCCACCAGATCCATTTTGTTCACCGCCACCACCAGGTGTTTGATCCCCAGCAGCGTAGAGATAAAGCTGTGACGACGCGTCTGATCCAGCACGCCTTTACGGGCGTCCATCAGCAGGATCGCCAGGTCACAGGTGGACGCGCCGGTCGCCATGTTACGGGTGTACTGCTCATGCCCCGGGGTGTCGGCGATAATAAATTTGCGCTTTTCGGTAGAGAAGTAGCGATAGGCGACATCAATGGTAATGCCCTGCTCGCGCTCCGCCTGCAAGCCGTCCACCAGCAGCGCCAGGTCGAGTTTTTCGCCCTGGGTGCCGTGGCGTTTACTGTCATTGTGCAGGGAAGAGAGCTGATCTTCGTAAATTTGTCGCGTGTCGTGCAGCAGACGACCAATCAGGGTACTTTTCCCGTCATCAACGCTGCCGCAGGTCAGGAAACGCAACAGACTTTTGTACTGTTGGGCGTGCAGATAAGCTTCTACGCCGCCTTCATCGGCAATTTGTTGGGCAATAGTCGTATTCATGGCGGCTCCTTAGAAATAACCCTGACGTTTCTTCAGCTCCATGGAGCCTGCCTGGTCGCGGTCAATCACGCGGCCCTGTCGCTCACTGGTGGTCGACACCAGCATCTCCTCGATGATCTCCGGCAGCGTCTGCGCACTGGATTCCACCGCGCCGGTCAACGGCCAGCAGCCGAGAGTACGGAAACGGACCATCTGTTTTTTGATCACTTCACCCGGCTGTAAATCAATGCGATCGTCGTCGATCATCATCAGCATGCCGTCGCGCTCCAGGACCGGGCGCTCTGCTGCCAGATACAGCGGAACGATCTCAATATTTTCCAGATAGATGTACTGCCAGATATCCAGCTCGGTCCAGTTGGAGAGCGGGAAGACGCGAATGCTTTCGCCCTTGTTGATCTGGCCGTTGTAGTTGTGCCACAGCTCCGGACGCTGGTTTTTCGGGTCCCAGCGGTGGAAGCGGTCGCGGAAAGAGTAGATACGCTCTTTGGCGCGGGATTTCTCTTCGTCACGCCGCGCGCCGCCGAAGGCCGCATCAAAACCGTATTTATTCAGCGCCTGCTTCAGCCCTTCGGTTTTCATGATATCGGTATGCTTGGCGCTGCCGTGCACGAACGGGTTGATGCCCATCGCCACCCCTTCCGGGTTTTTGTGCACCAGCAGCTCGCAGCCGTAGGCTTTGGCGGTACGGTCACGAAACTCGTACATCTCGCGGAATTTCCAGCCGGTATCCACATGCAGCAGCGGGAACGGCAGCGTCCCCGGATAAAACGCTTTACGCGCCAGGTGCAGCATGACGCTGGAATCTTTACCGATGGAGTACATCATCACCGGGTTAGAGAACTCGGCGGCCACTTCGCGGATAATGTGGATACTTTCCGCTTCGAGCTGCCGCAGGTGAGTAAGTCGTTTTTGGTCCATAACCGTTCCTTAAGCCAAATTTACAACAGAAGCGCCGAAGCCTTCTGTGTCGGTTGTGTGTTGGAACCAGGCGAGCGAGCTGTGCAACTGCACCACTTCTCCCACCACGATCAGGGCGGGCATCGGGGCGTCTTTCGCCAGGGTTGCAAGGTCTTGTAAAGTGCCGATGGCGACATGCTGATCGACGCGTGTCCCGCGGGAGATCACCGCTATCGGCGTCGTCACATCGCGACCGTGCTGAATAAGCTGTTCGCTGATGTCTGCCGCTTTCATCGTGCCCATATAAATCGCCAGCGTTTGTCGGCTCTGGGCGAGATGCGACCAGTCAAACGGCGTGCTGTCGGCTTTATAGTGCCCGGTCACAAAGGTCACGCTCTGGGCGTAATCGCGATGGGTCAGCGGAATACCGGCGTAGGCCGTGACGGCAGACGCCGCCGTAATGCCGGGAACCACCTGGAACGGGACGCCCGCTTCGGCTGCCGCCTGCAACTCCTCGCCACCACGACCGAAGATAAACGGATCGCCCCCTTTCAGGCGCACCACGGTTTTGCCCGCTTTCGCGGCGGCAATCAGCATTTGATTGGTGTCGTGCTGCGGCACGGAGTGCTCGCCGGCACGTTTGCCGACGCAGATTTGCTCCGCGTCACGGCGGATCAGCTCGCGAATACCGTCGGTGACCAGGTGGTCGTAGAACACGACATCCGCATCCTGAAGAACCTGGAGGCCACGCAGCGTGAGCAGCCCGGCATCGCCCGGCCCGGCGCCCACTAGAATGATCTCCCCGCCCGTACTGCCGGGGTTATCCAGTTCGTCTTCGAGGATTTGTTGCGCCGCCGTCTCGTTACCGGCCTGCATCAGGCTGGCAAAGCGGCCGCGAAACACACGCTCCCAGAAGCGACGGCGTTCCGTCACGCTGCTCAGACGCGTTTTCAGATGGTTGCGCCAGTAGCTGGCCTTCTCCGCCATACGTCCGAGGCTGGTCGGCAGCAGCGCTTCGATTTTTTCTCTCAGCACGCGCGCCAGCACCGGGGCGGTGCCGCCGGAGGAGATCGCCACCAGCAGCGGCGAGCGGTCGACAATCGACGGGAAGATAAATGAACATAACGGCTGGTCGTCTACCACGTTCACCAGGCGGTGACGGGCCTGGGCTGCGGCGGAGATTCGGCTGTTGAGCGCCCGATCTTCGGTTGCCGCAATCACCAGTACCACGCTGTCGATCTGAGACTCTGCAAAATCCGCCTCTGCAACGATCTGCACCTGCGCCCCGGCGCGTTGCAGGAAGGCGATTTTGCGATCGGCAATTTCACCCGTCCCGACAACCAATACCGGTCGGTCTTTCAAGGCGGCAAAAAGGGGGAGATAGTCCACAGGCAACAACTCACTAACAACCAGGAATAAAGGGACTATAGGGGGCGGCTTAGATCGAATGAAATTACGAATTGGAATGAGTAGTTACTCAATGGAATAACGCCGTGGAAAAGCAAATATCAAAAAGTGCTTAACACGCGAAATTTCGGGCATTTAAGCGCAATTCAAATTGTGTCTACCCGATCACAGTTTCATACTATGCGGGTTAAAATTTTGCTCTGTTTTTAAGGACTCACTATGTTTTCCGCAATGCGCCACCGATTCGTTGCCCTGGCGCTCGGCGTTTGCTTTATCCTTCCGGCTCAGGCAAAAAATCAATCTTACGGTGAAATAGCCAGTATGCAGGCGCGGCATATTGCGACGGTCTTTCCGGGCCGCATGACCGGAACCCCAGCCGAAATGCTCTCGGCAGACTATATTCGTCAGCAATTTGCGGATATGGGCTATGAGAGCGACATTCGCGCTTTCCACAGCCGCTACATCTATACCTCACGCAATAAAACGCAGAACTGGCATAACGTAACCGGCAGCACGGTCATTGCGGCGCACGAAGGAAAGGCGGCTGAGCAGATTATTATTATGGCGCACCTTGATACCTACACGCCGATGAGCGACGCTGATGTCGATAATAACCTCGGCGGGCTGACGCTTCAGGGACTGGATGACAATGCGGCGGGGCTGGGCGTCATGCTTGAGCTGGCCGAACGCCTGAAGAATATTCCGACGAAATACAGCATTCGCTTTGTTGCGACCAGCGGTGAAGAAGAAGGAAAACTCGGCGCTGAGAATCTCCTTAAGCGCATGACCGCTGAGGAGAAGAAAAATACGTTGCTGGTGATTAACCTCGATAATCTGATCGTGGGAGATAAGCTCTATTTTAATAGCGGACAGAGCACGCCGAGCAGCGTACGTAAACTCACCCGCGACCGCGCGCTGGCGCTTGCCCGCACGCATGGCGTCTATGCCGCGACAAATCCGGGCGGTAACCCCGATTATCCCAAAGGCACGGGCTGCTGTAATGACGGTGAAGTGTTTGATAAGGCGGGCATTCCGGTGCTGTACGTCGAGGCGACTAACTGGGCGCTGGGCAAAAAAGATGGCTATCAGCAGCGCGCTAAATCGAAGGCGTTCCCAAACGGGACCAGCTGGCATGACGTGCGGCTGGATAACCAGCAGCACATTGATAAAACGCTGCCGCAGCGGATTGAGCACCGCAGCCGGGATGTCGTGAAAGTGATGCTGCCGCTGGTGAAGGAGCTGGCGAAAGCGGGGAAAGCCTGATGCAATTAAGCCCGGTGGCGCTGCGCTTACCGGGCCTACAACGGCACGAAACGTAGGCCCGGTAAGGCGTAGCCGCCACCGGGCGAAAAAAAATTACCCTTCGTGCAGCCCGCACTCGCGCTTCAGCCCAAAGAATCGCGTCTCTTCTTCCGCCATTCCCGGTTCCCATTTACGCGTGGTATGGGTGTCGCCTACCGACAGGTAGCCTTGATCCCACAGCGGATGGTACTTCAGCCCGTGCTTTTGCAGATACTGGTACACCGTGCGGTTATCCCAGTCGATGATCGGCAGTACTTTGAACACGCCACGCTGCACCGCCAGCACCGGCAGCGTTGCCCGGCTCCCGGACTGCTCGCGGCGGAGCCCAGCAAACCACGTCTGCGCATGAAGATCTTTCAGCGCGCGGTTCATCGGCTCGACCTTGTTGATCTCATTGTATTTCTCGATGCCCTCAACGCCCTGCTCCCACAGCTTGCCGTAACGCGCCTCCTGCCAGGCCGCGCTTTCGGTTGCGCGATAAACCTTCAGGTTCAGCTTGAGCTTGTCCGTCAGCTCGTCGATAAACTGATAGGTCTCCGGGAACAGATAGCCGGTATCGGTGAGGATCACCGGAATGTCCGGACGGATCTGATTCACCAGATGCAGACTGACCGCCGCCTGAATGCCAAAGCTCGACGAAAGCACATAGTCTCCCGGCAGGTTTTCCAGCGCCCACGCCACGCGCCCTTCGGCGTCGAGCTTTTCCAGTTGGGCGTTAGTTTCTGCCAGAGCCAGAATGCGTTCAACTTTTGGCAGGTCATTAAGGGCGTTTAGATCGAGTACGGACATAAGAACCTCGTTTGCCTGTTTCGCCGGGCGGCACTGCGTTTGCCCGGCCTACAAAACCCGTAGGCCCGGTAAGCGAAGCGCCACCGGGCAAAGGATGGATTACTCCCAGAAATCCCTTGCGGGATCGAGCACCGGGCGAATGATGCCCGCACGTACCGTAAAGTCGCCGAAGCCTTCACCCGCTTCGCGCTCTTTCGCCCAGCGTCCGATAAGCACGTCGAGGGAATCGAGAATTTCCGGCTCGGTGATGTTCTCGCGGAACATACGCGGAATACGTGTCCCGATACGGTTACCGCCCAGGTGCAGGTTATAGCGACCCGGCGCTTTCCCTACCAGACCGATTTCGGCCAGCATCGCGCGGCCGCAGCCGTTCGGACAGCCCGTCACGCGCATAACAATATGCTCGTTCGGAATACCGTGTTTTTCCAGAATCGCCTCCACTTTATCAGTGAAGGACGGCAGGAATCGCTCGGCTTCGGCCATCGCCAGCGGACAGGTCGGGAACGACACGCAGGCCATTGAGTTTTCACGCTGCGCGCTCACCGCATTCATCAACCCGTGCTCGCGGGCCAGCTCTTCAATTCTCGCCTTATCGCTTTCCGGCACGCTGGCGACGATCAGGTTCTGGTTGGCGGTAATACGGAACTCGCCTTTGTGGATCTTTGCGATTTCCAGCAGGCCGGTTTTCAGCGGACGGCCCGGATAATCAAGAATACGGCCGTTTTCGATAAACAGCGTCAGGTGCCAGTTATTGTCGATGCCTTTCACCCAGCCGATGCGATCGCCGCGACCGGTGAATTCGTAAGGGCGGATCGGCTCAAACTTGATGCCCGCGCGACGCTCCACTTCTTCTTTGAACGTCTCGACGCCTACGCGCTCAAGGGTATATTTGGTTTTCGCGTTTTTACGATCGGTACGGTTACCCCAGTCGCGCTGGGTCGTAACCACCGCCTCTGCCACGGCCAGCGTGTGCTCCAGCGGCAGGAAGCCGAACTCGCTCGCGGTGCGGGCGTAAGTTTTCTTGTTACCGTGCTCAATGGACAAACCGCCGCCCACCAGCAGGTTAAAGCCGACCAGCTTGCCGTTTTCGGCAATCGCCACGAAGTTCATGTCGTTGGCGTGCAGGTCGATATCGTTCTGCGGCGGGATCACCACCGTGGTTTTAAACTTACGCGGCAGGTAGGTCTGACCGAGGATCGGCTCTTCATCGGTGGTGGCGACTTTCTCCTGATCGAGCCAGATCTCCGCATAGGCGCGGGTACGTGGCAGCAGATGTTCGGAGATTTTTTTCGCCCACTCGTACGCTTCGGCGTGCAGCTCAGATTCGTACGGGTTCGAGGTGCAGAGCACGTTACGGTTCATGTCGTTGGCAGTCGCCAGCGCGTCCAGACCCACGGAGTGCAGCATCTGGTGCACCGGCTTGACGTTCTTCTTCAGAATGCCGTGGAACTGGAAGGTCTGACGGTTGGTCAGACGAATGCTGCCGTAGATTGTGTTTTCACCGGCAAACTTGTCGATCGCCTGCCACTGTTTCGTAGTGATTACCCCGCCCGGCAGACGACAGCGCAGCAGCATCGCGTGACGCGGCTCCAGCTTCTGTTCGGCACGCTCGGCGCGGATATCGCGGTCGTCCTGTTGGTACATACCGTGGAAACGGATCAGCAGGAAGTTGTCGCCTTTGAAACCGCCGGTCAGGCCGTCATTTAAATCTTCGGCAATGGTACCGCGCAGGTAGTTGCTCTCTACCTTCATGCGCTCGGCATCAGTCAGTTTGCCTTCGACCACCAGTGGGCCAGGATGTTTTTCGCTCATTAGTAGACATCTCGCTGATAACGGCGCTCTACGCGCAGCTCACTTAAAAATTCATCCGCCGTTTCGGCATCCATACCGCCGAATTCGGCAATCACTTCCAGCAGTGCCTGCTCAACGTCTTTCGCCATGCGATTGGCGTCGCCGCAGACATAAATGTGGGCGCCGTCATTGATCCAGCGCCACAGCTCTGCGCCCTGTTCGCGCAGTTTGTCTTGTACGTATACTTTTTCTTTCTGATCGCGGGACCAGGCCAGATCGATGCGGGTCAGCACGCCCTCTTTGACGTAGCGCTGCCACTCAACCTGGTAGAGGAAATCTTCAGTAAAGTGCGGGTTGCCGAAGAACAGCCAGTTTTTACCCGGCGCGTCGTCTGCTGCACGCTGCTGCATAAAGGCGAGGAATGGCGCAATACCGGTGCCCGGGCCAATCATAATCACCGGCGTTTCGGGGTTCGCCGGCAGGCGGAAGTTGTCGTTGTGCTCGATAAAGACGCGAACTTCACCCTCTTCTTCCACGCGGTCTGCCAGGAAGCCTGACGCCCCACCCGCGCGCGCGCGGCCTTCGATGTCGTAACGCACCACGCCAACGGTGATGTGGACTTCGTTTTCCACTTCCGCCTGCGAGGAGGCGATGGAGTACAGGCGCGGGGTCAGCGGACGCAGCAGGCCGACCAGCGCGTCAGCATCCAGCTGTGCCGGAGAGAAACGCACCATATCGACAATCGGCGTTGTCGCCGCGTATTGCTGTAACTTCGCCTTATCCCCGACCAGCGGAAGGAGCGATTCGCTGCGGGTTAAGGTGGCGTAGTTTTCAACGATGTTGGCGGTGTTCACCGTCAGTTCGAAATGCCACTGGAGCGCCTCGGAAATCGAGAGCGTTTTGCCATCCACGGTAACCGGTTCATCGCCTTTCAGCCACAGCAGCTCGACCAGCTCTTTCACCAGCGCCGGATCGTTCTGATACCAGACGCCCAGCGCATCGCCAGGCTGGTAACGCAGGCCAGAGTCACCGAGATCGATTTCGATATGGCGCACGTCTTTTTCTGAATCACGGCCCGTGATTTTCTGGTTTACCGACAGGCTCGCCGTCAGCGGCGCCTCTTTCGTGTAAGGGCTGGTGTGGATTTCGTTAACGGTGCCGGCTACGGTAACGGCGGCCTGCGCTGGCGTCTCTTTCGGGACGCGGGCCTTCAGCACCTCAACGATGCGTGCCCGCCATTCGGCGGCGGCAGCCTGGTATTCCACGTCAGCGTCTACGCGATCCAGCAGGCGCTCTGCGCCCAGCTCCGCCAGCTTGCTGTCGAAATCTTTACCGGACTGGCAGAAAAATTCATAGGACGTATCACCGAGGCCGAAGACGGCAAAGGCGGTGCCCTCGAGCTTTGGTGCTTTTTTCGAGAACAGGAACTTATGCAGCGCGACGGCTTCTTCAGCAGGCTCACCTTCCCCCTGCGTTGACGCCACCACCACCAGCAGTTTTTCTGACGCGATCTGTTTGAATTTATAATCCCCGGCGTTGACCAGGTTAACGTTCAGCTTCGCGGCGAGCAGGTCATCACGCAGCGCTTCGGCCACACGACGGGCATTACCCGTTTGCGAAGCGGAGATAAGCGTGATGGCAGGAATTTCAACGGCCGTTGGCGGTACGCCTGCCACAGCACCCGGCTGCTGGTTCAGCATTCCCCAGAAATAGCCGGAGACCCAGGCAAGCTGGGTGGGTGAAAAATCGGAAGTCGCGGCCTGGAGGCGCGCCAGTTGCTCCGGGTTAAGGGGAAGCAAATTTGAAGGTGGGGCCTGTGTTGTCATGCGTCGTTATGTTCCAGTAGCAAAGCGGACTTTAAGCGAATAAATCCAAACTGAAGATAAGGTTAACGGCGGGGATAATAACAATTAAAGAAGGGATGGAAATAATAAATAACCAAATGGACTAACCTGTTTTAGTTATCGTTCTTAACGATAAAAGCGATTAAATAACTATATGAAATAAAACAACAAAAGTCGATAAACACCATGAATACGAGGCGGTGACCGTTCAGAGCCGTTTTAGTTAATGATAAAAATTGTGCTTTCCGGTACTATGCGGCGGTTTTTTCCGCATTCCTGAGAGCTATGATGTCCACCACACTGTTTAAAGATTTCACCTTCGAAGCCGCACACCACCTTCCACACGTTCCTGCCGGGCACAAATGTGGCCGCCTGCATGGACACTCGTTTATGGTGCGTCTTGAAATCACCGGTGAAGTCGATCCCCATACGGGCTGGATCATGGACTTTGCCGAACTGAAGGCCGCGTTTAAGCCGACCTACGATCGTCTCGATCACTACTATCTGAATGATATTCCGGGCCTTGAAAACCCGACCAGCGAAGTGCTGGCTAAATGGATTTGGGATCAGATGAAACCGCTTGTGCCGCTGCTAAGCGCGGTGATGATCAAAGAGACCTGCACGGCAGGCTGCGTCTACCGCGGGGAGTGAATCTCCTCCGTTTCGGCCTCAAGAGGCACGAGCGGCGTAAACTCATAGAGCACCAGCGCATTACTCTCCAGTGATTCTGTCAGTTGCCAGCCGTCATCAATGCGTTCATCGTACAGGGAAAGCGTTGGACGCGCTTTGTGCGCTATCCAGCGCCACATCTCTTCGTCAGGGCCGCTTTCGCTGCCTACCCCTTCAAGCAACGGATAGAGCGCGCCGTTATGCTGATCGAAAAGATGGCGTTTAATTCGCCAAATACCGCGCATTCCCTTCAGGTGTAAATGATACTGCTGGCGAAAACGCTGGATGAATGCTTCTTCACTGGAAAGGAGCGGATTAAAAACCACCACATTACGCAGCAGCAACTGGTAACCATTGTGATGGCGCGTGAGCAGAACACGCCCGTCGTTTACCAGCACCTCGCCCCGCAGGCGTTGCCAGAGCCAGAGTACCCAATAAACCGGCCGTGGAAGACCATGGTTGTACTGTAGCGCAAGGCTTGACGTATCGATGGTGTTGTTCGCACGGGCTTCACCCTGAAGGCCCGAATTGAGCCAGAATCCCCCTAGCCAGACCTGTTCCGATAGCCCGAGCAGGCTCTGCATCAGCAGCGCCCCACGAAAAAACCAGCCGTTTGTCGCCCGCGTGTTCCCGGTGAGGGTATTCCAGGAGAGAAGCCAGACGGGAAGCGAACATTTGCGCAGACGAAGGGCGGCGATAATCTGGCGGATCTTCTGTACCGGATAATTTTCTGTAGAAGAGAGTTGGGCTGGCTCCCGCTGCGCAGGATCGAGAAGTTCATTGGCATCGGCTGAACAGGCAAGAAAATCGGCCTGCATCAGGATGGCTGAGCTGAACAGGGTATTGTCGCTCACGCCCGCGCTGTCGGGTGAAAATCGATGCCATAAACCAAACTTTGCCTGTGGCAGATAGTTGCGTATGACGTTTTGTTGCGCCAGCCAGACCTGCTCCCGGGTCTCCTCACTCGCCTGTGTTGACCAGTGCATGACAAAGTGCCAGCCCGCGGTGATCTCGGGCGAAAAATGATTGACCGACCGTTGTAAAAAACGGGCAAGTAGATCGCGACGGGTCGTTACGCCGGTGTGCAGCAGCACCGTCCATTGCTTTTTTGCCAGCCAGGTGAAGAGCTGATGCAGATTGTACCAGCAGGCGTAGCCCGCCATCTGGGGGTCATCCCACCCGGTGGCAAACAGACGGCTGCTGAGAAAAGGTTCGGCGATATCAATTCCCTCTATGGGAATGGCCTCATTTATCGCTTCAAGATTCTGACGAACGTCCTCACGCAGTAAATCGTCGAGCTCACGCAGGGTAATGACCACCCGCATACGGCGCAGCGAGGTGGAGAGAGGATTAAGCTGCTCAAGATCCAGTGTCTGCTCCTGCTGCGGTCGATCGATAAGCGGGGAGGCTCCCCAGCCGCGCGCCACCGGTTCATTGAGCAGGCTAAACAGTTTATCCATGGCCACCGGATAGCGCTGCTCACACCTGTCCGTACGAACACGTGTGGCCTCCGGGTGCTGGCGTCGGGACTTACGAAACTCACCCGGGGACATATTGTGAACACGCCGAAACCGATCGGTCATCATACGCGTGCTGGCGAAACCCTGCTCAAGCGCAATCTGATGCAGCGGTCGGTTCGTCAGACGGAGCGCGTCAGCCGCCTTTTCCAGCCGCAGGGTGGTGATGTACTGCATGAAACTGATCCCCACTTCCTTTCTAAAGAGACGAGAGAGCCAGGCTTCAGAGACATATTCACTCGCGGCGATTTCCGCAAGCGTAATACGGCGAGAATAACTGGCATTGATCCGCTCTATCACCCGGGCAATGCGTTTGCTGTGCGCTGGGGAAAGTTCACGGGACAAAAACCGGGCGGGCTGCTGAAAGCGGCTGGTCAGCAACAGCAATATCTCGCTCAGCCAGCGGTACGCCTCCAGCCGGTAGCGGTGTGGGTCGTTGATGAGGGTGACCACAAGAAGCTGGCGCAGCAGATCGCGAAGCGCATCGCATTGGGGCCAGACGCCTCCGGCTTCTGCCGGTATAGCGTAATCATGGACAAAAAAATCATTGCAGAGCTGGACCACCCAGCGCCCGGAAAGGGACACGCGCAGGGTGATATTTGCCGTTTCGCTCGTGAACTGCCAGCGCCGATGACGGTTGATGATGGCAAGGGTATTGGCCTCCAGGATGTCACGTCCCACATCGGTATTCAGCTCAGCCCGCCCTTCCAGCACCCAGAGCAACGTTAGCGTATCGCCTTCATCCTCCACGCAGTGGCGAATGTCCTGGATCTCCACCCAAAATTCATCTCCCCGCTGATTCATCTTTCCCCTCATCAAAGACAAATAATGACCGGCTCTTTTTTGTCATAACGGAATTGTATGAAAAACAATCAAAACAAAACCGTCGCTTTACAACAAAAAAATGCATTTTCTGGCAGTGCGATCGTCATAGACTCGAAATTATCACCGTTTGGCATAAAAAGGATAACAAAAATGACACATCCAATTATCGAAGCTCTGCGCGGCAAAGAAGCCCAGTTCACTGAATTACGTCGCTATTTTCATCAGCATCCTGAAATTGGTTTTGAGGAGCACAATACGAGCGATCGCGTTGCGGCGTTGCTTGAGGAATGGGGATATGAGGTTCATCGCGGCCTGGCGAAAACCGGTGTGGTCGGCACGCTGAAGGTGGGTAACGGGACTAAACGCCTGGGTCTGCGCGCCGACATGGATGCGCTGCCTATGCAGGAAAACAGCGGCAAGGCCTGGAGCAGTACCGTTGAGGGTAAATTCCACGGCTGCGGTCATGACGGCCACACCACAACGCTCCTGTATGCAGCGGAGTACCTGGCACGCACCCGCAATTTTAACGGCACGCTGCACCTTATTTTTCAGCCCGCGGAAGAACTTCTGTATGGCGGACGCGTTATGGTAGAGGACGGTTTGTTTGACCTGTTCCCCTGCGACCACATTTTTGGTCTGCACAATATGCCGTCACAGCCCGTCGGAAAAATTGGTCTGCGCGATGGCGCCATGATGGCCTCTTCGGACATCCTTCATATTGAGGTTAACGGCGTGGGGGGTCACGGTGCGGTGCCAGAACATACCGTAGACGCCACCCTGGTTGCCTGTCATATCACTATCGCTTTGCAGTCCATTGTTTCGCGCAATATCACCCCTTTTCAGCCTGCCGTCGTTACCGTAGGCAGCATTCAGGCTGGACATGCCCCCAACATCATCAACGACAAAGTATTGATGAAACTTACCGTGCGCACGCTGGATGAAAGCGTGCGGCAAACCGTGCTACAGCGCATCCATGATATCGCCGTTGCGCAGGCGGAAAGTTTCAATGCCACGGCTACCATTCGACACATTAATGGCAGCCCGGTACTGAAAAACAATCCGCAAGCCAATGAGATGGTGCGCAACGTCGCCACCGATCTGTTCGGTCAGGATTCCGTCGCGGAGGTGAATGCGTTTATGGGCAGCGAGGACTTTGCGTTCATGCTCGAGAAAAATCCCAATGGCTGTTATTTCACACTTGGCGCTGGCGATGAGCCTGACCGCTGCATGGTGCATAACCCGGGCTACGACTTTAACGACACTATTCTCCTCACCGGCGCGGCGCTGTGGGCCGCACTGACCGAACACTATCTGCGCTGATTCGCACCTTCCCGGGAGGGCTGCATTATGAGTACCGTTTCCCTGACAGACGCATCCGCCTACGCCGGTAACGATCGGCTGCTGGCGGGTATCGTCATGAGCGTTCTGACCTTCTGGCTGTTTGCCCAGTCGGTTATCAACGTGGTTCCGGCCATGCAGAATAGCCTCGACATTGCCCTCGAAACCCTTACGCTGGCCGTCAGCCTGAGCGCGTTGTTTAGCGGCTGTTTTGTCGTAGCCTGCGGTGGGTTTGCCGATAAGTTTGGGCGCATGCGCCTGACCATGACAGGCCTGATTTTGAGCATGATCGGAAGCGGTCTGCTGTTCATTTCATGGGAGCCCGTCCTGTTTCTGTTGGGAAGAGCGATACAGGGGCTATCCGCGGCCTGCATCATGCCCGCCACGCTGGCGCTGATTAAGACCTGGTATGAAGGGAAAGCACGCCAGCGCGCAATCAGCTTCTGGGTTATTGGTTCATGGGGCGGGAGTGGCCTGAGCTCGTTTGTGGGAGGCGCAATCGCCACCACGCTGGGCTGGCGCTGGATTTTTATTTTGTCGATAGTGGTGGCTCTGGTCGCGCTATTACTTATCCGCGCCACGCCGGAAAGCCGCAGCCCTGATGCGTGTCGACACAAGCTGGATATCAGCGGCCTGGTGAGTTTTGTCCTTATGCTGGTGCTGTTCAATCTGTTTATCAGCAAAGGACACAGCTGGGGCTGGAGCAGCAGTTTATCGCTTCTTGTACTGTGTGGAGCCGTGATTGCACTGATGTGCTTTGTCGTTACCGGGCGGCGGAAGGGCGATGCGGCGCTGATCGATTTCGCCCTGTTTAAAAACCGTGCCTATAGCGCCTCGGTATTCTCAAATTTCCTGCTCAACGGCTGCATTGGCACCATGATGATCGCCAGCATCTGGTTGCAGCAAGGCCATCATCTGTCACCGCTACAGACCGGCATGATGACGCTGGGGTATCTGGTTACCGTACTGGCGATGATCCGGGTGGGTGAAAAACTGCTTCAGCGCTATGGCGCCAGGCTGCCGATGATGACCGGCCCGCTGCTGACCGCAACAGGTATTACGCTGATTTCATGCACCTTCTTAAGCAAAGAGGTCTACATTGTCACCGTCTTTCTGAGCAATATTTTATTCGGGCTGGGGCTCGGATGTTACGCCACGCCCTCAACGGACACGGCGGTAATGAATGCCCCTGAAAACAAAGTGGGGGTGGCTTCAGGGATCTATAAGATGGGCAGTTCCCTGGGCGGCGCAATGGGGATCGCGGTCACCGCATCGCTGTACGCCCTATGGCTGCCGATGGGAACGGCCAGTGCCGCGCAGTATGCCTTGCTTTTCAACAGTGCGATTTGTCTTGGGTCAGCCGTAGTGACCTGGGCTTTACTGCCAACAACAAAAGCCCCGCGTTAAGCGGGGCCACACAAGTATCAGGCAATGTTCAGATATTTGTGCGTCTGCATCGACAGGCGCCAGTTGCGGGCGATACAGGTTTCAATGCACAGACGGGTTGCATCGTCTTTCTGGCTGATAGGCTGTAGCGCGATCACGCGCTGCTTCTCATCCGTCAACGTCGCCAGCAGTTCGTCCAGCGCTTCGATGTCACGCACGCGCCCCACCGGATGTTTGATCTCATCCGCACGCTCAAGCGCCTGCGACAACACGTCATAACCGCCACGCATATTCACTTTCGGTGAAACCGTTACCCACGTTGAATGGGAGCAGCGCACTTCATGGGTACCGCTGGTTTCGATCTGACAGCTATAGCCGTTCTTCTCGAGCAGTTCGGTGAGGGGCATCAGATCGTGAATGCAGGGTTCCCCGCCGGTGATCACCACATGCCGCGCCGTCCAGCCCTGACGACCAATAATGGCAAGCAGATCTTCCGCGCTGCCCGCGCCCCATTTATCGCTCTCTTTGGTTTTAGCCAGAATGCTGAACAGCGACACTTCCCGATCTGCGAGCTTATCCCACGTATGTTTGGTATCACACCAGGCGCAGCCAACCGGGCATCCCTGTAAACGAATAAAGATAGCGGGAACGCCGGTAAAGTAACCCTCGCCTTGCAGGGTCTGGAACATCTCGTTAATCGGGTACTGCATAGTCAACTCTGTTAAGGGAATAAATGATAAGTATCGCAGATCCCCGTCAGATGATCATGCTCCATCGGTGCTTTGCGCGCCAATTGCCGCCATAAACCGTTCCGTAATTTGCTGCGGTCGGGTGATCGCCCCGCCGACGACAACCGTATGCGCCCCCAACTCCAGACACCTGGCCGCGCGATCGGGGGTATCCACGTTACCTTCGGCAATCACGGGGATCGTGACGGCAGACAGCACCTCTTTCAAAAACGCGCAGTCATTTTCCGGTAGCGAATGGCCCGCGGTCTCTGCCGTATAACCGTAAAGGGTGGTTCCGACACAATCAAACCCCAGCGCCTGCGCGGTCACGGCCTCCTGCACGGTGGCAATATCCGCCATCAGCAGCAGCGAAGGGTAACGGGTGCGGATCTGCGCGATCAGCATGTCCAGCGATACGCCACCGGGCCGTTTCCGGGCGGTCGCATCCAGCGCAACGATGTCCGGGGCGACCGCCATCAGCTCATCCACTTCTTTGAGCGTCGCGGTGATAAACACCTCGCTATCCGGATAGTCCCGTTTGATGATGCCGATGACCGGCAGTGAGACCAGCCCTTTGATAGCCTTGATATCCACCACGCTATTGGCGCGGATCGCAGCGGCACCGCCCTGGGCTGCCGCCAGCGCCATTCGCGACATAATAAACGGGCTGTGCAGCGGTTCATTTTCCAGCGCCTGGCAGGAGACGACCAGTTTTCCTTTCAGGTTATCCAGTACAGTTTTCATTACGATAAGATCTCTTCCACTTCGTTTTTGATAAGGGTGACGTGCGGGCCATAGATGACCTGGACACCGTTGCCGCGGACGATAACGCCGCGCGCGCCGGTCGCTTTCAATGCTGCTTCATTGACTTTGCTACCGTCTTTCACCGTGACGCGAAGACGCGTGGCGCAGCAGTCAACGTCATCAAGATTGTCTCTTCCACCCAATCCGGCGACCACCGCCGCGGCACGCTCGCTTTGCGGCAGGGTAGCCTCGTCAGCCAACGCCTCCTTTTCACGGCCCGGCGTGGCAAAATCAAAACGTTTAATCAGATAGCGGAAAGTACAGTAGTAAAGGAAGAACCACGGTACGCCTACCAGCGGGACGAACATCCAGTTAGTTTTCGCTTCACCCTGCAAAATGCCGAACAGCACGAAATCAATAAACCCGCCGGAGAAAGTTTGCCCGATGGTGATATGCAGCATGTGCGCGAGCATAAACGCCAGCCCGTCAAACAGCGCATGAATGACGTACAGCACCGGCGCAATAAACAGGAATGAGAACTCGATGGGCTCGGTAATGCCCGTCAGGAAAGAGGTTAACGCCGCTGACAGCAGCAGCCCGGCTACGCGCTTCTTGTTCTCGGGTTTAGCCGTGTGGTACATCGCCAGGCAGGCGCCCAGCAGGCCAAACATCATCGTAATAAAGCGCCCGGACATGAAGCGCGACGTGCCCTCATAGAAGTGCTGGGTGTTCGGGTCCGCGAGCTGAGCAAAGAAGATCCGCTGCGTGCCCTCAACCAGGTGACCGTTAACAATTTCACTGCCGCCAAGCGCGGTGGTCCAGAACGGCAGATAAAAGATGTGGTGCAGGCCAAACGGGCCAAGCATGCGCAGGATGAAGCCGTACAGCAATGTTCCCAGATAGCCGGTGGCATCCACCAGACCGCCAAGGCCAAAGATCAGCTTCTGAAAATGCGGCCAGACCACGGTCATCAGCGCGCCGACGAGTATCGCCGCCAGTGAGCTGATAATGGGTACGAAGCGTGAGCCGCCAAAAAAGCCCAGGAATTGCGGAAGCGCGATTTTATTAAACCGATGATGCAGTGCGCAGGTCACAAGCCCAATAACGACCCCACCAAACACGCCCGTTTCAAGCGTCTGAATACCCAGCGTCATGCCCTGCCCTACGGCGCCCGGGTTCTCATGCGCCAGTTTTCCGGTCAGGATCAGCAGCGCATTGATAGTGGCATTCATCACCAGATAAGCGAGTAATGCCGCCAGCCCTGCCGTACCTTTATCATTTTTTGCCAGCCCAACGGCGACCCCAACAGCAAACAGTACCGACAGGTTTGCGAACACAATCGAGCCTGCACTGCTCATGATGGTAAAGATGGCCTGTAGCCAGCCAACGTCTAAAAATGGATACGCGGTAAGCGTATTCGGATTCGATAGCGCCCCGCCGATCCCCAACAACAGACCTGCTGCGGGCAGTATGGCGATAGGTAACATAAAGGATTTGCCAAAGCGCTGCGCTTTTTCAAACCATCCGCCGGAAGACGCTCCGCTGAACATTTGCATCATATTTTTATCCCCCTGGTTATTGATGAAAATTTTTACCATATATAATTTTAATTGTGAAAATTACCACCAAAAACCAGGACGCCGATCATACTTTTTCGAAATGACTGGCATCTCTCCCCCGCTTTCCGCCACACTAGTTGGCAGAGAAACGCATTAAGGATCTAGCATGTCGGACCATGAAAACCTGCTGCTGAAGCTACGCCAGGAGGCTTCCGGGTACAGCCCAACGCAACAAAAACTGGGGGAGTTTGTTCTCAACGATCCTGCCAGGGTGCTCTACCTGACGATCACCGAGCTGGCGCGTGAAAGCGGCACCAGCGAGGCCAGCGTCACACGCCTTTGCCGCACGCTGGGCTGTAAGGGATATAACGAATTTAAAATGGCGCTTGCGCTGGATATTCAGCAGGGTTTGCCAGAGCGTCAGGCAGGAGATGCGATAGATAACGTGGTGGATGAGTCTGTCCAGGCGCTGCAAGATACCGCAAAACTCCTCGACCGGGCCCAGCTTGAACAGGCGACACTGGCCCTGCATCAGGCGCAATCAGTGCAAATTTACGGGGTGGCGGCCAGCGCGATTCTGGGGGAGTATTTGCATTACAAGCTGCTGCGACTCGGCAAACCTGCACAGCTGTTTAGCGATATGCATCGCGCCGCCATGAATGCGACGACGCTCTCAAAAGAGACGCTGGTGGTGGCCATCTCAAGTTCTGGCTCTACACGGGATCTGCTTCACGTGGTGAAACTCGCCCGCAAGCGTGGCGTTAAGGTACTGGCGCTCAGCAATACACCCCGCAGCCCGCTGGCCTCCCTGAGCGATTTACAGCTGGTTGCAGCCAAGCCCGAGGGACCGCTGAGCGCGGGTGCGCTCAATGCCAAGGTTGGCGTGATGCTGCTGGTTGAACTGCTTACCACTTCCCTTATTGCAGTAGACAGCCATTACGGTGACGTAAGCCAGCAAACGGCCAGCGCCACGCTGCCGCTTCTGCTATAGAAAACAAAAAACCCGCCGAAGCGGGTTTTTTCATAAGAACGAAAGTTCAGGCTTATGCCTGGCCTTTGATCTCTTTACGACCGTTGTAAGGTGCTTTTTCGCCCAGCGCTTCTTCGATACGAATCAGCTGGTTGTATTTAGCAACACGGTCAGAACGGCTCATAGAACCGGTTTTGATCTGGCCAGCAGCGGTACCCACAGCCAGGTCAGCGATGGTAGCGTCTTCAGTTTCGCCAGAACGGTGAGAGATAACAGCGGTGTAGCCAGCGTCTTTCGCCATTTTGATCGCAGCCAGCGTTTCGGTCAGAGAACCGATCTGGTTGAATTTGATCAGGATGGAGTTAACGATGCCTTTCTCGATGCCTTCTTTCAGGATCTTGGTGTTGGTTACGAACAGATCGTCACCAACCAGCTGGATTTTGTCGCCCAGTACTTTGGTCTGGTATGCGAAACCATCCCAGTCAGACTCGTCCAGACCGTCTTCGATAGAAACGATTGGGTACTGTTTGGTCAGGTCTTCCAGGAAGTGGGTGAACTCTTCGGAGGTGAATGCTTTGTTGCCTTCGCCAGCCAGAACGTATTTACCGTCTTTGTAGAATTCAGATGCTGCACAGTCCATCGCCAGGGTGATGTCTTTGCCCAGCTCGTAGCCTGCTGCTTTAACCGCTTCAGCGATAACAGCCAGCGCTTCTGCGTTAGAACCCAGGTTTGGCGCGTAGCCACCTTCGTCACCAACAGCAGTGTTCATACCTTTAGCTTTCAGAACTTTAGCCAGGTTGTGGAACACTTCAGAACCCATACGCACCGCTTCTTTCAGGGATTTCGCGCCAACAGGCTGAATCATGAATTCCTGAATATCAACGTTGTTGTCTGCGTGCTCACCACCGTTGATGATGTTCATCATTGGTACAGGCATGGAGTATTTGCCTGGGGTGCCGTTCAGTTCAGCGATGTGCTCGAACAGTGGCATACCTTTAGCAGCAGCGGCTGCTTTGGCGTTCGCCAGGGAAACTGCCAGGATTGCGTTCGCACCGAAGTTAGATTTGTTTTCAGTACCGTCCAGATCGATCATGATCTTGTCGATGCCAGCCTGATCTTTGGCATCTTTGCCAACGATAGCCTGAGCAATAGGACCGTTAACAGCGCCAACCGCTTTCAGTACGCCTTTGCCCATGAAACGGGATTTGTCGCCATCACGCAGTTCCAGCGCTTCGCGGGAACCTGTAGATGCGCCTGATGGAGCAGCAGCCATACCGACGAAACCACCTTCCAGATGAACTTCGGCTTCAACGGTCGGGTTACCACGGGAGTCGATGATTTCACGACCGATGACTTTAACGATTTTGGACATTAGATTTTCCTCAGTACAAGTTAAACTAAAACTCCAGACAAACAACGCGTACCAGGGGTACGCGTTGCCGTTCTAACTTTTTTTACTTCGCCTGACGCTTCTGGTACTCGCTGGCGGCTTTCACGAAGCCTGCAAACAGCGGATGCCCGTCACGCGGCGTTGAAGTAAATTCCGGGTGGAATTGGCAGGCCACGAACCACGGATGGTTTGGCACTTCGATGATCTCGACTAACTGATCATCCCCGGAACGGCCTGCAACACGCAGACCTGCAGCTTCAATTTGTTTCAACAACATGTTGTTGACTTCATAGCGGTGACGATGGCGCTCGGTAATCACCGGCTCGCCGTACAGCTTGCGAACCACGCTATCGTCTGACAGCTGGCAGGCCTGTGCGCCAAGACGCATGGTGCCACCCAGATCGCTCTTCTCGGTACGGACTTCGACGTTACCGTCTTCGTCGCGCCATTCCGTAATCAGCGCCACGACAGGGTACTTACAGTCTGGCACAAATTCCGTAGAGTTCGCGTTTTCCATTCCCGCTACGTTGCGCGCAAATTCAATCAGCGCAACCTGCATACCCAGGCAGATGCCGAGGTATGGAATATTGTTTTCACGCGCATAGCGTGCAGTGGCGATCTTGCCTTCAACACCACGGTAGCCGAAGCCGCCAGGGATGAGAATCGCATCCAGATCTTTGAGAATTTCAACGCCGCGCGTTTCAACATCCTGCGAATCAATCAGCTTGATGTTCACAGAGACGCGATTCTTCAGACCACCGTGCTTCAGCGCCTCGATAACTGACTTATAGGCGTCCGGCAGTTCAATATACTTGCCGACCATACCGATAGTCACTTCGCCGCCCGGATTGGCTTCTTCGTAAATCACCTGCTCCCATTCAGACAGGTTAGCTTCCGGACAGTTCAAGCTGAATCGTTTACAAATATAATCGTCCAGACCCTGTGATTTCAACAGGCCCGGGATTTTATAAATGGAATCGACGTCTTTCATTGAAATAACGGCTTTTTCAGGCACGTTACAGAACAATGCAATTTTCGCGCGTTCGTTCGCCGGAATCGCGCGATCGGAACGGCAAACCAGGATATCAGGCTGAATACCGATGGAGAGCAACTCTTTAACGGAGTGCTGAGTCGGTTTGGTTTTCACTTCACCTGCTGCCGCCATGTAAGGCACCAGCGTCAGGTGCATGAACAGCGCGTTCTCACGACCAATATCTACCGCCAGCTGACGAATCGCTTCGAGGAACGGCAGGGATTCGATATCCCCTACGGTACCGCCGATTTCAACCAGCACAACGTCATGCCCTTCGCCACCGGCAAGGACACGCTCTTTAATGGCGTTAGTGATGTGTGGGATGACCTGCACGGTCGCGCCCAGGTAGTCACCACGGCGCTCTTTACGCAGAACGTCAGAGTAGATACGGCCAGTCGTAAAGTTGTTACGACGGGTCATTTTGGTACGGATGAAACGCTCGTAGTGGCCAAGATCCAGATCGGTTTCAGCGCCGTCTTCAGTAACGAACACTTCCCCGTGTTGGGTTGGGCTCATGGTGCCTGGATCGACGTTGATGTACGGATCCAGTTTCATCATGGTCACATTGAGGCCACGGGCTTCAAGAATGGCTGCGAGGGAGGCTGCGGCAATGCCTTTACCCAGAGAGGATACGACCCCGCCGGTCACAAAAATATAGTTCGTTGTCATGCTGAACCTGAGAAGTTAGGGTGAAACGATGGAATAACCAGGACGGGAAAGTAGTATACCCGAACACGACGAGCGCCACAAACTTTCATTCTCCGTCTCCTTCCCAGGCCATGACAAACATAAGGAGTGAGAAAATAGCCCCTTTTGGGTAAATGTTTTTGACGCAAATCAAGCGCTTGTCATTTAAAAAATCACACAAATTGCGCTTGATCGCAAAATTTCGTTAGAGATCATGTTCCTGGCGTTTTACTTCCTGCCAGACTTCCTCCATCGCGTCGAGGTCAATGCCGCTCATTTCCAGGCCACGCGAGGCCACAATGCGCTCAACTTCGCGGAAACGACGTTCGAATTTAATGTTCGCTTTTTGCAGGGCGGTTTCCGCTTTTACACCGAGGTGGCGAGAAAGGTTGACGGTCGCGAACAGCAGATCGCCCATCTCCTCTTCCAGCTTTGCTTCATCCACAACGGCCTGCTGCGCTTCATGCATCACTTCGTCGATCTCTTCGTGCACTTTTTCCAGCACTGGGCCGAGAGAGGTCCAGTCAAACCCTACCGCCGAGCAGCGCTTTTGAATTTTGTGCGCGCGCATCAGCGCAGGAAGGTTCAGGGGAATGTCGTCCAGCGCCGAGTGCTGGGATTTTTCAGCGCGTTCGGCGCTTTTGATCTGCTCCCAGCGCGCCAGCACTTCCGCACTGTTGCCTGCGGAGGCATCGCCAAAGATATGCGGATGACGGCGCTCCAGCTTGTCGCTGATAGCGGCGCAGATGTCGTCAAAGTTAAAGCGCCCCTCTTCCTGCGCCATCTGTGCGTAGAACACCACCTGGAACAGCAGGTCGCCCAGCTCACCGCGCAGGTCGTCGAAATCTTCGCGCGAAATCGCATCCAGCACTTCGTAGGTTTCTTCCAGCGTGTAAGGCGCAATGGTGGCGAAAGTCTGCTCTTTATCCCACGGGCAGCCGTTTTCCGGGTCGCGCAGGCGTTTCATGATGCCAAGCAGGCGGTCGATTTGAGTCATAGTTCTGTCCTGATGTCAAAATGCCGGGTGGCAGCGTTGCCTTACCCGGCCTACAGAAGAGGATGTTCAGCCGCCGTGCAGACGACGCGCGTCAATCACATCCGGCACCTGGTTCAGTTTACCGAGCACCCGGCCCAGCACCTGCAGGTTATAGATTTCGATGGTCATATCGATGGTGGCAAGCTGCTCGCGGGTATCGCTGCGGCTGGCAACGCCCAGCACGTTGACCTTCTCGTTGGCGAGAATGGTGGTGATGTCGCGCAGCAGGCCACTGCGGTCGTTGGCAGTGACGCGCACCACCAGCGAGTAGCCAGCGGAGTAGCTTTCACCCCAGACGGCTTCCACGATACGTTCCGGCGCATGCGATTGCAGCTCAGCAAGCTGATCACAGTCGGAGCGGTGAATTGAGATCCCGCGCCCCTGGGTGATAAAGCCGACAATATCGTCACCCGGTATCGGCTGGCAGCAGCGGGCAATATGGTGCATGAGGTTACCCACCCCTTCAACCACCACGCGGCCATTGTCCTTGCTGCGCTGCTGCGGAGCGTAGGTTTTCTGCTGGAGCTGTTTCAGCGCTGCCGCATCCTGCTCTGCCGCGCTTGGCTTGTTGAACTGCGCTTGCAGGAAGTTCACCATCTGGTTCAGGCGGATATCGCCGCCGCCAATCGCCGCTAACAGTTCGTCGAGCTCGTTGAAGTTGTAGCGCGGCAGCAGGAACTTCTCCGCCTCTTTCAGGTTTATCCCGATATGCTCCAGCTCGTCGTCAAGGATCTGACGACCGGCAAGGATATTCTTGTCACGATCCTGCTTGCGGAACCAGGCGTGAATTTTAGAGCGCCCGCGGCTGGTGGTCACGTAACCGAGGTTTGGATTCAGCCAGTCGCGGCTTGGGTTTGGCTGCTTCTGGGTGATGATTTCAATCTGGTCACCCATCTGTAGCTGGTAGGTAAACGGTACGATACGTCCGCCGATCTTCGCCCCGATGCAACGGTGCCCCACGTCGCTGTGAATGTGGTAGGCGAAATCGAGCGGCGTAGAGCCTGCCGGCAGATCAACCACATCCCCTTTCGGGGTAAAGACGTAGACGCGATCGTCGAAGACCTGACTGCGCACTTCGTCGAGCATTTCGCCGGAGTCGGCCATCTCTTCCTGCCACGCAATCAGCTTACGCAGCCAGGCGATACGGTCCTCGTGTCCGGAGCGCGCGCCGCCGGAAGTGCCTTCTTTGTACTTCCAGTGCGCGGCGACGCCCAGCTCGGCGTCTTCGTGCATCTGTTTAGTACGGATCTGAATTTCCACAGTTTTGCCGCAGGGGCCAAGCACCACAGTGTGGATGGACTGATAGCCATTCGGTTTGGGGTTCGCGACGTAGTCATCGAACTCATCCGGCAGATGGCGGAAGTGAGTATGTACTATCCCCAGCGCGGCGTAGCAGTCCTGGAGACGCTCCGCCACGATACGCACGGCGCGCACGTCAAACAGCTCGTCAAAGGCGAGGTGTTTCTTCTGCATTTTGCGCCAGATGCTGTAGATGTGCTTCGGACGCCCGTAGACCTCGGCGCGCACATTCTCCTCTTTCATCGACTGGCGCAGCCCGCTGACAAATTCCTCGATATAGTGCTCGCGGTCGATGCGGCGTTCGTGCAGCAATTTTGCAATGCGTTTGTATTCCGCCGGATGCAGATAGCGGAAGCAGTAATCTTCCAGCTCCCACTTCAGTTGCCCGATACCCAGACGGTTCGCCAGCGGCGCATAGATATTCGTACACTCTTTGGCGGCCAGGACGCGCTCGTCTTCCGGGGCATCCTTCACTTCGCGCAGATGGGCAACCCGTTCGGCCAGCTTGATCACCACGCAGCGAAAATCATCCACCATCGCAAGCAGCATGCGGCGGACGTTATCCACCTGCTCGGAAGAGACAGAATCCGTTTGCGCGGCTTTCAGTTGACGGATGGCGGCCATATCACGCACGCCGTGGATGAGCGCCACGACGGACTGGCCGACGCTTTCACGCAGCACGTCTTCCGTCACCACGTTAGCATCTGCCAGTGGGAACAGCAGCGCGGCCTGTAGCGTTTCGATATCCATGTTAAGCATGGAGAGAATTTCAACCATCTCCACGCCGCGCCACAACAGCAGTTCAGCGTCCGGATGCCCCTGCGTTGTGCGTAAACAATAGGCCCAGGTTTCGGTTAAGCGTTCACACGACTGCTGGCTGGAAATCCCCAGACTTGCGATCCATTTTTGAGGGTCAAACTCACCAGCTTTATTTAAATGTGCACTTCTTACCGCAACCATCGTCCTCTCCTTTAGGGACAAGGGCCTGTCGAAGTCGACAAGCCAAACTCATTAGATGTGCTCGAACAACACCATTGATTCCAGATGTCCAGTGTGCGGGAACATGTCCAGCATTGCCAGACGCCGAATCTGGTAACCCCCGCTCAATAATGCTTCGCTGTCACGGGCCAGCGTCGCCGGGTTACAGGAAACATAGACCACGCGTTCAGGCGCGAGTTTAATTATATGCTGCATCACGCCCGGCGCACCTGCGCGCGCCGGATCGAGCAGGATCTTATCAAAGCCCTGCTTAGCCCACGGTTGCTGAGTAACATCATCCTCAAGATTTTGATGAAAGAATGTCACATTTTGCAAGCCGTTCTGTTGGGCGTTCTCCTGGCCTTTCGCCACCAACGCCTCAACGCCTTCCACCCCGACCACGCTTGCGGCTTTGCGGGCCAGTGGCAGGGTAAAGTTACCCATACCGCAGAACAGATCGAGCACCCGATCGGTGGGCTGGACGTCAAGCCACGCCAGCGCGTTCGCCACCATCTGCTGGTTCACGCCGTCATTGACCTGGATAAAATCCCGCGGGCTGAACGTTAAGCGTAGCCCGTCTGACGCATACCAGGGCGCGTCTCCGCTAACCTGCTCAAGTATCTCGCTTTGCGGCGCGAGGAAAAGCGCAAGCTCATGAGAATGCGAAAAGCGTTCCAGTTTTTCGCGATCTGCCCTGGACAGCGGTGCGGTGTGGCGCAGCACCATCAGCGGGCCGCCGTTGGCCAGCACCAGTTCGACATGGCCCAGCGAACGCACACCATCCAGCGATGCAAGACAATGGTGCACGGCCGGGAGCAGCGCCTCAAGTTGGGGCGCCAAAACAGGGCATTGCGTGATGGAGACGATATCGCTGGAGCTGGCTTTGCGAAACCCCATCTCCAGCCGTTCAGTTTTTGGCTGGTAGCTTAGACTCAGGCGAGCGCGGCGACGGTAGCCCCACGGCTGGTCAGCAACGATGTCACTGACGTCATGTTTTAGCAGGCGGGCCAGCGCGTTGCTTTTACTTTTTTGCTGTAATTCTGTGCTGGCATGCTGTTGCTGACAGCCTCCGCAAACGCCAAAATGGGGGCAGCGAGGCGTCACGCGCTCCGGGCTATCATTAAGACGGCGCTTGACCTGGCCGCGCGCATACTGGCGTTTGTCTTCCGTCAGCGTAATATCTGCGCGTTCTCCTGGCAGCAAACCTGTGATAAACAGTGTCTTACCCTTGTGACGCGCTACCCCCTGTCCAAAAGGATCGAGGTCAGAGGCTTCAACAGTTATGATCTGACGCGTCGTCACGCGTCGTTTTGCAGAGTAGAATTGCGCCATCGCCGAGATTGTTCTCAAATAAACATAATTAGCCTGATTGTCCCATAACGGAACTCCATGACCAACTACAGCCTGCGCGCGCGCATGATGATTTTGATCCTCGCTCCTACCGTTCTCATCGGTTTGCTGCTGAGCATTTTCTTTGTGGTGCATCGCTATAACGATTTGCAGAGACAGCTTGAAGATGCCGGGGCCAGCATTATCGAACCGCTGGCCGTCTCCAGCGAGTACGGTATGAACCTGCAAAACCGTGAATCCATTGGTCAGTTAATCAGCGTGCTGCACCGCCGTCATTCAGAGATTGTGCGCGCCATTTCCGTTTACGATGAGCATAACCGTCTTTTCGTCACCTCGAATTTCCATCTGGATCCCACGTCGCTGAAAATCCCGGAAGGTACCCCTTTCCCGCGTCATCTCACGGTCCTGCGGCGCGGCGATATCATGATCCTGCGCACGCCGATTATCTCAGAAAGCTATTCACCCGACGAATCCGCCCAGTCCGATGCGAAGTCCAGCAATAATATGCTGGGATATGTGGCGCTGGAGCTGGATCTCAAGTCGGTGCGGCTCCAGCAGTACAAAGAAATATTCATCTCCGGCGTGATGATGCTGTTCTGTATCGGCATCGCGTTGATCTTCGGCTGGCGGCTGATGCGCGACGTCACGGGGCCTATCCGTAACATGGTGAATACCGTTGACCGGATCCGCCGGGGTCAGCTGGACAGCCGCGTGGAAGGCTTCATGCTCGGCGAGCTGGATATGCTGAAAAACGGCATCAACTCAATGGCGATGTCGCTGGCGGCTTATCACGAAGAGATGCAGCACAACGTTGACCAGGCCACCTCTGACCTGCGCGAAACGCTGGAGCAGATGGAGATCCAGAACGTAGAGCTGGATCTGGCGAAAAAACGCGCTCAGGAGGCGGCCCGTATTAAGTCTGAGTTTCTGGCGAACATGTCGCATGAGCTGCGCACGCCGCTGAACGGGGTGATTGGCTTCACCCGTCTGACGCTCAAAAGCGAGCTCAACCCGACCCAGCGTGACCACCTGCATACCATTGAACGCTCAGCCAACAACCTGCTGACCATTATTAACGACGTACTGGACTTCTCGAAGCTGGAAGCGGGCAAGCTGATTCTGGAGAGTATCCCCTTCCCGCTGCGCAGCACACTGGATGACGTGGTCACGCTTCTCGCCCACTCCTCGCATGATAAGGGGCTGGAACTGACGCTCAATATCAAAAATGACGTACCGGATAACGTCATTGGCGACCCGCTGCGCCTGCAACAGGTCATCACCAATCTGGTGGGCAACGCGATTAAGTTCACCGAGAGCGGCAACATCGACATTCTGGTCGAAAAAAGGGCGCTCAGTAATAATAAGGTCCAGATTGAAGTTCAGATCCGGGATACCGGCATCGGCATTCCGGAGCGCGATCAGTCGCGTCTGTTCCAGGCGTTCCGCCAGGCCGATGCGAGCATTTCCCGTCGTCACGGCGGAACGGGCCTGGGTCTGGTGATCACCCAAAAGCTGGTGAAAGAGATGGGAGGCGATATCTCCTTCCACAGCCAGCCTAACCGGGGCTCGACCTTCTGGTTCCATATCAATCTTGATCTTAATCCGAACGTGCAAACCGACGGTCCGGTCACCGACTGCCTGAAAGGGATGCGTCTGGCCTATGTGGAACCGAACGCCGCCGCGGCGCAGTGTACGCTGGATGTATTAAGCAGCACGCCGCTGGAGGTGGTCTACAGCCCGACCTTCTCCGCGCTGGCGAACGATCATTACGATATTCTTTTGCTGGGGATTCCGGTGACATTTACCGGAGAACTGACCATGCAGCAGGAACGGCTGGCAAAGGCTGCCTCAATGACGGACTACCTGCTGCTGGCTCTGCCGTGCCACGCCCAAATCAACGCCGAAGAGCTTAAAAACGACGGGGCGGCGGCATGTCTGCTGAAACCCCTCACCGCCACACGGCTGTTACCTGCGTTGACCGAATATTGCCGTCTGACGCATCAGTCCCTGCCGCTGGAAAACGACGAACATAAGCTGCCGATGACGGTGATGGCCGTGGATGATAACCCGGCAAACCTTAAGCTGATTGGCGTGCTGCTTGAGGATCAGGTTCAGCACGTTGAACTGTGTACCAGCGGCGCCGAAGCCGTAGAACAAGCCAAACAGATGCAGTTCGACCTGATCCTGATGGATATTCAGATGCCGGGCATGGATGGCATCCGCGCCTGCGAATTAATTCGTCAGCTTCCGCACCAGCAGCAGACGCCGGTGATTGCCGTGACGGCGCACGCGATGGCGGGACAAAAAGAGAAACTGCTGGGTGCGGGCATGAACGATTATCTGGCGAAACCGATTGATGAAGAGAAGCTGCACAGCCTGCTGCTGCGCTACAAACCGGGTCACATTGGCGGGACGTACACCATTTCTGCTGAATCGCCGGAAATCAGCGTTAACCAGAATGCCACGTTTGACTGGCAACTGGCGCTGCGCCAGGCAGCAGGCAAAGCCGATCTGGCCCGCGATATGCTGCAAATGCTGGTGGACTTCCTGCCTGAGATCCGTAACAAGGTTGAAGAACAGCTGGTGGGCGAAAACCCTGAAGGGCTGCTGGAGGCCATCCATAAACTGCACGGTAGCTGCGGCTACAGCGGCGTGCCGCGGTTGAAAAATCTCTGCCAATTGCTTGAACAGCAGCTCCGCGCGGGTACGCCAGAATCCGATCTTGAGCCGGAGTTTCTGGAGCTGCTGGACGAGATGGACAACGTGACGCGGGAAGCGATGAAGGTGTTGGGAAGCTAAGAAAAAGCCCGGTGGCGCTTCGCTTACCGGGCCTACAGGAGCACGAACGTTAACGCGACATCCCCTGCCCCACCTTTATGGCCGCCGCAATATTCCTTGCGGCCATCTGTACATTCTGTTGCGCATTTTCCAGCGCATCCTCCAGCGAGCAGATGGTGTAAATCACGCTGAATACCGCATCCAGTCCGTGCTCGTGCACCACGCCAACATCCGCCGTCAGGCTGCCGGCAATGCCGATAACCGGTTTGTTATAGCGTTTCGCGACTCTCGCCACGCCAACGGGCACTTTGCCGTGGATCGTCTGGCTGTCGATACGCCCTTCGCCCGTGATCACCAGATCGGCGTCCGCGACCTGTTCATCGAGATGCAGGGCATCGGTGACAATCTCAATCCCCCGACGAAGCTGCGCCCCGCAAAATGCATACAGCGCCGCCCCCATTCCGCCAGCTGCTCCGCCCCCCGCCAGGTTTAAGACGTCAATATCCAGATCCCTGGCGATAATGTTTGCGTAATGCGCAAGCGCGTTGTCCAGCGTCCTGACCATCTCCGGCGTCGCCCCTTTCTGAGGACCGAATACCGCAGAAGCGCCAGTCTCGCCAATCAGGGGGTTGGTCACATCGCAGGCCACTTCAATTCGACAGTCTGCCAGCCGCTCATCCAGCCCACTAAGATCGATATGCGCAAGGCTTGCCAGTTCGCCGCCGCCCGGCCCAACGGGCTGTGCTTTCGCATCCAGCAGTTTTACGCCCAGCGCCTGCACCATGCCTGCGCCACCGTCATTGGTCGCGCTGCCTCCAATGCCAATAATGATATGCTTAACGCCCGCATCCAGCGCATGACGGATCAGTTCCCCGGTCCCCCACGAGGTGGTGATTAACGGGTTACGCTTTGCAGGAGCAACAAGCTCCAGACCGCTCGCGGCCGCCATCTCGATAAACGCGCTTTTCCCGTCTCCGGATAACCCGAAAAACCCTTCCACGTGTTCTCCCAAAGGCCCGGTAACGGGAACATGGACAAGACGCCCATGGGTGGCTGCCACCATCGCTTCCACCGTCCCTTCGCCGCCATCGGCAACCGGTAATTTGACGTACTCCGCTGAGGGGAAAATTTCGCGAAAACCGACCTCTATCGCTGTCGCCACCTCCAGCGCGCTCAAGCTTTCCTTATACGAGTCTGGAGCGATAACAATTTTCATAAGCCATCCTTACGCATGTTAGTTACGTTAAGCATACACCACGTAAGGGACCGCCAATGGGAGCGGTCCCAGTTGGCTTATCGTACCATGCACGGACGTTTATTGTCGAATGACCACTCTGGGATCAGGTACTGCATCGCCAGCGCATCATCACGTGCACCCAGCCCGTGTTTCTGGTAAAGCTCGTGCGCTTTCATGACCTGATCCATATCCAGTTCAACGCCCAGCCCCGGCGTAGCTGGAACCTGCACCATCCCCCCCTTGATCTCAAACGGCTGTTTGGTCAGGCGCTGATTGCCCTCCTGCCAGATCCAGTGGGTGTCGATAGCGGTAATGTTGCCCGGCGCAGCAGCCGCTACGTGGGTGAACATCGCCAGCGAGATGTCGAAGTGGTTGTTGGAGTGCGAGCCCCAGGTCAGGCCGAACTCATGGCACATCTGCGCCACGCGAACCGAGCCCTGCATCGTCCAGAAGTGCGGGTCTGCCAGCGGAATATCCACCGATTGCAGCGAGAGCGTGTGCCCCATCTGGCGCCAGTCGGTCGCGATCATGTTGGTGGCGGTTGGCAGCCCGGTGGCGCGACGGAACTCCGCCATCACTTCACGTCCAGAGAACCCCTGCTCTGCGCCGCACGGATCTTCCGCGTAGGCCAGCACGCCTTTGAGCTGCTTACCAATTTTGATCGCCTCTTCAAGCGACCAGGCACCGTTCGGATCCAGCGTGACGCGCGCCTGCGGGAAGCGCTTCGCCAGCGCGGCAATCGCCTCAGCTTCTTCTTCACCCGCCAGTACGCCGCCTTTCAGCTTGAAGTCATTAAAGCCATATTTTTCATACGCGGCTTCAGCCAGGCGCACCACCGCATCCGGGGTCATCGCTTCATCGTGACGCACACGATACCAGTCGCATTTTTCGTCCGGCTGGCTCTGGTACGGCAGCGGGGTGAGTTTGCGGTTGCCGATAAAGAACAGGTAGCCGAGCATTTCCACTTCGCTGCGCTGTTGGCCGTCGCCCAGCAGGGAGGCGACATTGACGCCCAGATGCTGGCCTAGCAGATCCAGCATCGCGGCTTCAATACCCGTGACCACATGGATAGTGGTACGCAGATCAAACGTTTGCAGACCACGGCCACCCGCATCACGATCGGCAAAGGTCGTACGCACGCTGGTCAGCACATTTTTGTACTCGCCCAGCGTTTTACCCACCACCAGCGGAATGGCGTCCTCCAGCGTTTTACGGATCTTCTCCCCGCCCGGGATTTCACCGACACCGGTATGCCCTGAGTTGTCCTTGATCACCACAATATTACGGGTGAAGAACGGCGCATGGGCGCCGCTCAGGTTCATCAGCATGCTGTCATGTCCCGCGACAGGAATGATCTGCATGGAGGTGACTACAGGGGTAGAAAATGTGCTCATCGTTCGATCCTTTTATCAGTGACGTCCAAATACAGGGCGCTTACGGTCAAATGTCCAGCCGGGGATAAGGTACTGCATCGGGCCTGCGTCGTTGCGCGCGCCGCCCGGCAGTTTTTTATACGCTTCATGCGCCTTGTGGATCTGATCCCAGTCAAGCTCCACGCCCAGCCCCGGCGCATCCGGTACGGCAATGGTGCCGTTTTTGATTTCAAGTGGATTTTTGGTCAGGCGCGCTTCGCCTTCCTGCCAGATCCAGTGCGTATCGATGGCGGTCGGGTTACCCGGCGCCGCCGCGCCAACGTGAGTAAACATCGCCAGCGAAATGTCGAAATGGTTATTGGAGTGGCAGCCCCAGGTGAGCCCCCAGTCATCGCACAGCTGCGCCACGCGCACCGCGCCGGAAAGGGTCCAGAAGTGCGGATCAGCCAGCGGTATGTCCACCGCATTCAGCATCACCGCGTGGCCCATTTCGCGCCAGTTAGTGGCGATCATGTTGGTCGCAACCGGCAGCCCGGTAGCGCGGCGGAATTCGGCCATCACCTCGCGACCAGAAAAGCCCTGCTCGGCGCCGCACGGATCTTCCGCGTAGGTCAGCACGTCGCCCAGTCCTTTGCACAGCGCGATAGCTTCATCCAGCCGCCAGGCGCCGTTCGGATCGACGGTGATGCGTGCCTCCGGGAAGCGTTTTTTCAACGCGCGCACGCTGTCAATCTCCTGTTCGCCCGGCAGAACGCCGCCTTTCAGCTTGAAGTCTTTAAAGCCGTAGCGATCCTGCGCCGCCTCTGCCAGGCGTACCACCGCCTCGCCAGAGAGCGCTTCCTGATGACGCAGGTGATACCACGCGTGGCTGCCCGGCGAGCGCTCCAGATACGGCAGATCGGTTTTCGTCCGGTCGCCAACGTAGAACAGATAGCCCAGCACCGTTACCGCATCACGCTGTTTGCCTGGCCCCAGCAGTTCGCAGACCGGCACGTTCAGCGCCTTGCCCAGTAAATCAAGGAGAGCCGCCTCCAGCGCCGCCACCGCGTTAACGCGCAGTTCAAACGTCCAGGCGCCTTTGCCGAAGGTATCAAAATCAGCCGACTGGTTGCCCTTATGCACCCGCTGAACCACCTTGTTCAGGCGGGCGACCTCCTGCCCAACCACCTGCGGGATGGCGTCGACCAGCGTCTGGTAAATCACCTCTCCGCCAGGCGCTTCCCCGACGCCGGTATTCCCTGCGCTGTCGGTCAGCACCACGATGTTGCGGGTGAACCAGGCGTTATGCGCGCCGCCAATGTTGAGCAGCATGCTGTCCTGACCCGCCACCGGGATGACTTTCATCTCCGTCACGATCGGGCTTGATTGCGTTGTCATCATCCGCGCTCCCCAACAGGTTTCAGTTCGATTCGTTTGATGTCCCCCACCAGCACCAGGTAACTGAGTACCGCCACCAGCGCATGGACGCCTACATAAATCAGCGCACCATTGAAGGAGCCGGTGGTGCCGACGATGTAACCGATAGCGATTGGGGTGACAATGCCGGAAATGTTGCCAAACATGTTGAACAGACCGCCGCTCAGGCCGCTGATCTCTTTCGGCGCGGTATCTGCCATCACCGCCCAGCCCAGCGCGCCGATGCCTTTACCGAAGAAGGCCATCGCCATAAAGCCGATAATCATCCACTCCGCGCTGACGTAGTTACAGAACACCATGGTCATGGAGAGCAGCATGCCGAGCACGATTGGCGTTTTACGCGCAATATTCAGCGAACCGGTGCGACGCATCAGCCAGTCGGAGATGACCCCGCCGAGCACCCCGCCCACGAAGCCGCAGATGGCTGGCACAGAGGCGACAAAACCCGCCTTCAGAATCGACATCCCGCGCGCCTGCACCAGGTAAACCGGGAACCAGGTGATGAAGAAGTAAGTTAAGGCGTTAATGCAGTACTGGCCGAGATAGATACCGATCATCATCCGTGAGCCGACGAGCTGTTTGATCTGCCCCCATTTCTGGCTGAACGGGACTTTTGCTTTCTGGGTTTTCTGATCCATGTTGATCAGCGCCCCGCCTTCAGCAATGTAGTCCAGCTCTTTCTTGTTCACGCCCGGGTGCTGGTTTGGTTCGTGGATCACTTTCAGCCAGATAAAGCTGATGACGATCCCCAGCCCGCCCATGAAGAAGAAGACGTGCGACCAGCCCACTTCGTGCGTCAGCCAGCCCATAATTGGCGCGAAAATAACCGTCGCAAAGTATTGCGCCGAGTTAAAGATTGCTACCGCCGTTCCCCTCTCCTGCGCCGGGAACCAGGCGGCCACAATGCGGCTGTTGCCCGGGAAAGATGGCGCTTCCGCTAAACCCACCAGGAAGCGGAGGGTAAAGAGCGCAATGATAATGCCGAAGCCGCTGAAGATATCCACGAAGCCCTGTAAAAGGGTAAACATCGACCAGATGAAAATGGACCAGAAATAGACCCGTTTTGAGCCGAAGCGGTCCAGCAGCCAGCCGCCAGGGATTTGGCCGATTACGTAGGCCCATGAAAATGCGGAGAAAACATAACCCATACCCACCGGATCAAGTCCGATGTCCTTTGCCATCTCAGAGCCGGCAATGGATAACGTGGCACGGTCGCCGTAGTTGAAAGAGGTGACGATAAACAGCATCACCACTATCCAGTATCGGGCGTTGGTGCGCTTCTCAGCGCTGCTCGCCGCGTGGCTTAATGTACTCATTGTTGCACTCCTGAAACATAGCTTTCGCCTGGTTCATTCTGTACAGCACCTGTAGGGTAATCAGAATGAGAGATTTGTGTTTGGTTTTGGTACGGCCCGAAGCCGTTTTATAGTGACGGGAAAAGTATATGAAGGAGTGACCGATTCTCTCACCGTGCAGAAACACAACATTGACGGGCGTGGGGAACGTGGTTTGGGGCATAAGCCCAAAGTGGTGGAAGATACTTCACGGAATTGAGGATATGGTGCAGCTTCGTTGCCGGGTGGCGGCTACGCCCTACCCGGCCTACAGCTCGTATAGTACAGGGTTAGTTCAGGAGCGTGGCCCAATGTTCAACCCAGGGATTTGACTCGCTTTCCGGTTCGGGGTGCTCGCCAGCATCAATCAGTAACATCTCGCCGACCCGCTGAGCGTGCTGTTCCTGCAACAGCGCGTCGAACTTCTTACCGCCGCCGCAAAAATTGGCGTAAGAGCTATCGCCGAGGGCAATGATGCCATAGTGAACATCTGGCTGATAGCCAAGCTGGTCTTTAATGCCCTGGAAAAGCGGGACGATGCTGTCCGGGAGATCGCCCTGCCCGGTGGTGGAGGTCACCACCAGAATGTATTTATCTTTATACTTTTCCCAGTCCGCCAGCTCCGGGTCTTCATAGACCGTTGCTTTATGGCCCTGATTGACGAGGATTGCTTCTGCTTCCTCCGCAACCAGCAGCGAGTTGCCGTACATCGTGCCGACAAAAATACCTACTTCAGCCATGCTTTGCTCCCGTCATTATTGCGCTTGCTGTTCATCCTGAACGTTGCCTGCGGCAAACTCAACCCTTTCATTTTCGGGGAGTTGTCCTAGCCAGCCAAACTGTGACAGCGCCTGCATCCAGACCTCGTCCAGCCCCGCGCGAATAGTCAGCGGTTCGCCGGTAAACGGGTGCGTCAGGCTTAGCTCGCTGGCGTGCAGCATCAGTCGGTTACAGCCAAAGTGCTCTGCCGCGCTGCGGTTCTGCCGCAGATCGCCGTGCTTGCTGTCGCCGATAATTGGGTGGCGCAGATGTGCAAGGTGGCGGCGAAGCTGGTGCTTGCGCCCGGTTTTGGGCAAAAGCTCAACCAGACTGTATCGCGTAGTGGGAAATTTGCTGGTCGCCACCGGCAGTTCTGTGGTCGCCATACCGCGATAGTCGGTCACCGCAGGCTGCGGACCTTTATCTTCGCGGGCAAATTTATCGGCGATTTTATCCAGTTCCTCCACCAGCGGATAATCCAGCGTGGCGGAATCCGTCAGCCAGCCGCGCACAATGGCGTGGTAGCGCTTCTGGATCTGGTGCTGTTCAAACTGCTGCGACAGCAGGCGCCCGGCCTCACTGGAAAGCCCCATCAGCAGAACGCCAGAGGTTGGCCGATCCAGACGGTGGGCAGTAAAGACGTGCTGACCGATTTGGTCGCGCACGGTTTGCATAACAACCACTTTCTCATCGCGATCGAGCCAGCTTCGGTGTACCAGCCAGCCGGACGGTTTATTCACCGCCACCAGCCACTCATCCTGATACAGGATCTCAAGCGTCATGCATCGTCACCGGCGAAAAGCGTATCCAGCTTTTCCAGCTCAACCAACATAACGTCGCGCGCCGGGTGGGTCGCCTCCAGCGCCATTTCGTAATAGGGAGAGACGGCAAACGCCTGGGGCAACGCGTGTCCCCCTTCCAGCAGCGCGTGCATGCGCGGAATTAATACCCACTGGAGCCATTCGAATGGAGACAGCGTATCCAGACAAAACGGCTGGGTGCTGGCGAACGCGTCTGGCTGCGGCGCACTTTCCTGCCACAGCTGATGCTGGCGCATAAGGGCTTCGATGGCGTGCAACTGCGCACGAACGCTATCGTGATGCGTCATAGTAACCTCAACTGAAAAACGGAATGGCGCGAAGCATAGCATTGCGGAAGACAGAAATAAAAAAAGGGAGCACTGTAAAAACAGTGCTCCCGGTTCGTTTCGCAGCATTCCAGCTACAATACGTGCTCCCTGCTCATCCGTGACAACTTTTCCTGATGCCCGAAGGCCTGGTCATCCCTTTACCTTTTGCTTCCTGCTCACATCATCCTGACGTGTAGGTTTCGTCCTGAAACGTCCTGGCCATCCTGACCCACCGACCATCCTGACCGGCTCACGTTCTCCTTCCTGGAGGTGTCCCTTACGCATCCTGCGTGATCCACTTTGCTTCATCCTGAAGCCTTCCTGCGGCGTCGTCCTGACGTGTTCCTGGTGAGAAACGCCATCATCCTGATGTTCGTTTCTCGCGTCGGCATCCTGTCGACACAGATAGAATCCGCTATTCTGCCTCGTCTTACAACCCACCCTGTGAGCAAGGTAAGCCTGGCGAAACGGGGATAATCGTTTCAGGAAATCGCTAACCTGTTGAAAGGGAAGTTAATATTAATCTGAAATCCCTAAGACAAAGCTAATTGTTTCGGCGATGTCTCACAGTGCGTGTAAGAGATCTCTCACACGTCCAGTAGCATCATGGATTACAGAAGCGGCTCTAGTCGGGTAAGAAAATCCGCAAGAGAAGGCGCGAGAACGTCGCGATTGCGGGTGCCGAGCGTCTCTTTAATGACCTCGCCAGACAGGTTGCAGACTGAAATGACGTCCAGTTCACTGTCGAGCGTCGCAATAAAGAGAGTCGGGGAGAGCTTAAGGCGTTTTTGCGTGACCAGGTGACCAATGAGGTTTTCCTGAACGCGTTGAAGATCGTCTTCGCTCCAGGTTTGCAGCAGCGTCAGCGGCTGTCCTGCAAAACATGCAGTCATATCCCCGGCAAACTGCGTGGTATAAATTGCATGAAGCGCAGGTTGTACCACAATGTCCATTGCGCGTTCAACCGCATTTACATTCTGCTCGCCCGTGAACGGTTTCGGTTGCCAGATAACGTAATCATCCTGCGAAGCGATAATGCACGGTGACGGCACGCCATATAAGTCAGTACTTTGCGGCCACGTCCCCCGCTTTTCATGCCAGGCATCGCAATAGCGGGTCGTGAAGGACGTCAGGGCATTTGCAGTTTCGATATCCACCGATTTCTCTCTTCTTGTAAGACAGGATAAACTCAGCCCCTAAGTGTACCTGTAAAGTGGCTATGAAACATGTCTTACGAAAATCATCAGGCGTTAACGGGCTTAACGCTGGGTAAATCGACCGATTACCGCGACACCTACGACGCAAGCCTGCTTCAGGGTGTGCCGCGCAGCCTGAACCGCGATCCGCTTGGCCTTCATGCCGACGCGCTGCCGTTCGTCGGCGGCGACATCTGGACGCTGTACGAACTCTCCTGGCTGAATGCGCGCGGTCTGCCGCAGGTGGCCGTGGGCCATGTCGAGCTGGATTACGCCAGCGTGAACCTGGTCGAATCCAAGAGCTTTAAGCTCTATCTCAACAGCTTTAACCAGACCAAATTTAACAGCTGGGACGAGGTACAACAGACGCTTGAACGTGATTTAAGCGCGTGCGCGCAGGGGAACGTAACCGTCTCGTTATACCGTCTGCATGAGCTGGAAGGTCAGCCCATCGCCCATTTCCACGGCACCTGCATCGACGATCAGGACATTGATGTGGAGAGCTACGAATTTAGCACCGACTATCTGGAAAACGCGGCGGGCGGAAAAGTGGTCGACGAAACGCTGGTCAGCCATCTGCTGAAATCCAACTGCCTTATCACCCATCAGCCGGACTGGGGCTCGGTACAGATCCAGTATCGCGGCCCGCAGATTGACCGGGAAAAGCTGCTTCGTTACCTGGTGTCATTCCGTCATCACAACGAATTCCACGAGCAGTGCGTGGAACGCATCTTCAATGACATACAGCGTTTCTGCCAGCCCGAAAAGCTGAGTGTTTATGCCCGCTATACCCGTCGCGGCGGCCTGGACATTAACCCATGGCGCACCAATACCGATTTTGTGCCTGCCACCGGACGGCTGGTGCGCCAGTAAGATAAATATTTTCACAATATGCGGGCGGTATTCCGCCCGAAGTGTTGTGAAACGTCATAAGCCAGGGCTATTGTAATCAACAGGGAAAGACGATAATCGTCCCATAAGGAGCTCACTTGATTACACATATTAGCCCGCTTGGCTCTATGGATATGTTGTCGCAACTGGAAGTGGACATGCTTAAACGCACCGCCAGTAGCGACCTGTATCAACTGTTTCGTAACTGTTCACTTGCTGTACTGAACTCCGGAAGCCTGACCGACAACAGTAAAGAGCTGCTGTCCCGCTTCGAAAGTTTTGATATCAATGTGCTGCGCCGCGAGCGCGGGGTGAAGCTGGAAGTGATCAACCCGCCGGAAGAGGCGTTTGTCGATGGGCGTATTATTCGCTCACTTCAGGCCAACCTTTTTGCCGTGCTGCGCGACATCCTGTTTGTTAACGGACAGATCAGCAACGCCGGTCGTTTCCAGCATCTCGATCTGGAAAGCTCCGTTCATATCACCAACCTGGTTTTCTCCATTCTGCGTAACGCCCGCGCCCTGCACGTTGGCGAAGCGCCGAACATGGTCGTCTGCTGGGGTGGTCACTCCATTAACGAAACCGAATACCTGTACGCCCGCCGCGTGGGTAATCAGCTCGGCCTGCGCGAGCTGAACATCTGTACCGGCTGCGGTCCTGGCGCGATGGAAGCGCCGATGAAAGGCGCGGCAGTAGGACACGCGCAGCAACGCTATAAAGAAGGCCGTTTTATCGGCATGACCGAGCCGTCAATCATCGCCGCTGAGCCGCCTAACCCGCTGGTTAACGAACTGATTATTATGCCGGATATCGAAAAACGTCTTGAAGCGTTTGTCCGTATCGCGCACGGCATTATCATCTTCCCGGGCGGCGTAGGTACGGCGGAAGAACTGCTTTATCTGCTCGGGATCCTGATGAACCCGGCCAACAAAAATCAGGTTTTGCCGCTGATCCTGACCGGCCCGAAAGAGAGCGCCGACTACTTCCGCGTGCTGGACGAATTTATCGTGCATACGCTGGGGGAAGACGCGCGCCGTCACTACCGCATTATTATTGACGATGCCGCAGAAGTGGCCCGTCAGATGAAAAAAGCGATGCCGCTGGTGAAAGAGAACCGTCGTGATACCGGGGATGCCTACAGCTTTAACTGGTCCATCCGTATCGCACCGGATCTCCAGATCCCCTTCGAGCCGTCGCATGAGAACATGGCGAACCTCAAACTCTATCCGGATCAGCCGGTGGAAGTACTGGCAGCTGACCTGCGTCGCGCCTTCTCTGGCATCGTGGCGGGGAACGTGAAGGAGGTGGGGATCCGCGCGATTGAGGAGTTCGGGCCGTATAAAATCCACGGTGACCCGGAGATGATGCGCCGCATGGATGACATGCTGCAGGGCTTTGTGGCTCAGCACCGCATGAAACTTCCGGGTTCTGCCTATATTCCCTGTTACGAAATCATCAAATAAAGCGTCCTTTCCCTCCTCTCAAGCCGGATTGTCATCCGGCTTTTTTATTAGTGATGTAATTCATAGCGATCTTCAATGTTATTAACAAATCTGGCGCCCGCGCAAACGATTACCTCGTTTTTGAAACCGTAAATAATCAGCCTTAATCGAAATTACCTGCCAGAAAATCCTAAAATCCTATTTCTTTACAGCGAAAGACACCTATCTCGCGGGTCAGCCTTTTCGAAAACATGTCGTTAATGGTAGCCTTCGCGCCCGTAAATCCTCTTTGATGTTTTTTTAACAGATAAATGGTCTAAATATGCCCACATCATAAGTGGATTATTGCATTTGGGATCGCGATCACTGATAGATTCATAACGAGAATGTATCTTTCCGCCCGCCAATAGTTACGGGCAAAAATTATTAAAAAACCGTCACTGAACGAATTTCATATTACCGTCAGGCACTTTTTCATCGGATTTGACTAAAAACCTGACAATTTGCTTCCTCCAGGAGATACAGATGGAAACCACTCAAACCAGCACCGTTGCTTCGATTGAATCCCGAAGCGGTTGGCGCAAAACGGATACCATGTGGATGCTTGGCCTGTACGGCACGGCAATCGGCGCTGGTGTACTGTTCCTTCCTATCAACGCAGGTGTCGGCGGTCTGATCCCGCTGATCATCATGGCCATCATCGCCTTTCCGATGACCTTCTTTGCACACCGCGGCCTGACCCGCTTCGTGCTGTCCGGTAAAAACCCGGGCGAAGACATTACTGAAGTCGTTGAAGAACACTTCGGCGTCGGCGCAGGTAAGCTGATTACCCTGCTCTACTTCTTCGCGATTTACCCGATTCTGCTGGTGTATAGCGTCGCTATCACCAACACCGTTGAAAGCTTCATGATGCACCAGCTGCAGATGACCCCGCCGCCGCGTGCGATCCTGTCCCTGATCCTGATCGTCGGTATGATGACCATCGTGCGCTTTGGCGAGCAGATGATTGTCAAAGCGATGAGCGTGCTGGTATTCCCGTTTGTTGCAGCCCTGATGGTGCTGGCGCTGTACCTGATCCCACAGTGGAACGGCGCTGCGCTGGAAACTCTGTCTCTGAGCAGCGCATCCGCAACCGGTAACGGCCTGCTACTGACCCTGTGGCTGGCGATCCCGGTAATGGTGTTCTCCTTCAACCACTCGCCAATCATCTCCTCCTTCGCGGTGGCGAAGCGTGAAGAGTACGGCAATGGTGCAGAGAAGAAGTGCTCCAGCATCCTGGCTCGCGCACACATCATGATGGTACTGACAGTTATGTTCTTCGTGTTCAGCTGCGTGCTGAGCCTCTCCCCGGCGGATCTGGCGGCGGCGAAAGAGCAGAACATCTCTATTCTGTCCTACCTGGCAAACCACTTTAACGCACCGCTGATTGCGTGGATGGCACCGATCATCGCGATTATCGCCATCACCAAATCCTTCCTGGGCCACTACCTGGGCGCACGTGAAGGCTTCAACGGTATGGTGATTAAATCTCTGCGCGGTAAAGGCAAGAGCATTGAAATCAACCGTCTGAACAAAATCACCGCGCTGTTCATGCTGGTGACCACCTGGGCGGTAGCCACCCTGAACCCAAGCATTCTGGGCATGATTGAAACCCTGGGCGGCCCGATTATCGCGATGATTCTGTTCCTGATGCCGATGTACGCGATTCAGAAAGTGCCAGCGATGCGTAAATACAGCGGCCATATCAGCAACGTGTTCGTTGTTGTGATGGGTCTGATTGCCATCTCCGCTATTTTCTACTCGCTGTTCAGCTAATACCTCCTGCGCCGTCTGCGGATGGCGCACTCCTCCCCTCTGACTGAAGCAATGGACGCATCATGATTAGCGTATTCGATATCTTCAAAATCGGTATTGGTCCTTCCAGCTCTCACACCGTCGGACCAATGAAAGCCGGTAAACAATTCACGGATGACTTGATTGCACGCGGCATTTTGCACGACATCACCCGCGTGGTTGTCGATGTATACGGTTCCCTTTCCCTGACCGGTAAAGGCCACCATACCGATATTGCCATTATCATGGGGCTGGCGGGTAACCTGCCGGATACCGTTGATATTGACTCCATTCCTGGCTTTATCCAGGACGTGAACACCCACGGTCGTTTGCTGCTGGCGAACGGCGAGCATGAGGTTGAATTCCCGGTTGACCACTGCATGAATTTCCATGCGGATAACCTGTCGCTGCACGAAAACGGCATGCGCATTACCGCGCTGGTCGGCGATAAAGCGGTTTACAGCCAGACGTATTACTCCATCGGCGGCGGGTTTATCGTCGACGAAGACCATTTTGGTCAAACCAACGGCTCCGCCGTTGAGGTGCCGTACCCGTACAAAAACGCGGCCGATTTACAGCGTCACTGCCAGGAGACAGGCCTATCTCTCTCCGGCCTGATGATGAAAAATGAGCTGGCCCTGCACAGCAAAGAGGAGCTGGAACAGCACTTCGCAAACGTCTGGGAAGTGATGCGCAGCGGCATTGAGCGCGGGATCACCACCGAAGGCGTGCTGCCGGGGAAACTGCGTGTTCCACGTCGTGCGGCTGCGCTGCGCCGCATGCTGGTCAGCACCGACAAAACCACCACCGACCCGATGGCCGTTGTCGACTGGATCAACATGTTCGCGCTGGCGGTGAACGAAGAGAACGCCGCGGGTGGCCGCGTCGTCACCGCGCCAACCAACGGGGCGTGCGGCATTGTTCCGGCGGTCCTGGCGTATTACGACAAGTTTATCCGTGAAGTGAATGCAAACTCACTCGCGCGGTATATGCTGGTCGCCAGTGCGATTGGCTCACTGTACAAGATGAACGCCTCGATTTCCGGCGCGGAAGTGGGCTGTCAGGGTGAAGTGGGCGTAGCCTGCTCTATGGCGGCGGCGGGTCTGGCCGAACTGCTTGGCGCAAGTCCTGCGCAGGTTTGTATTGCGGCGGAAATCGGCATGGAACATAACCTGGGGCTGACCTGCGATCCGGTCGGCGGACAGGTCCAGGTGCCATGCATTGAGCGTAACGCCATCGCCTCTGTGAAAGCGGTGAACGCGGCCCGTATGGCGCTGCGCCGCACCAGTGAACCGCGCGTGTGTCTCGACAAGGTTATCGAAACCATGTACGAAACCGGTAAAGATATGAACGCCAAATACCGCGAAACCTCCCGCGGTGGCCTGGCGATGAAGATCGTTACCTGCGATTAAGCCTCTCAGGAAGCCTCGTTTTGCGAGGCTTCTTCCTGTTTTCCCCACCATTCATAGTTTCATGCTGCGCTCAGTGTTACCCTTCCCCCATTAGACAGAAGGGAGATTATCTGTGGCCGTTCATTTGCTTATCGTCGATGCACTTAACCTGATTCGCCGTATTCACGCGGTACAGGGCACCCCCTGCAAGGACACCTGTTTACACGCGCTGGAGCAGCTCATTCGCCATAGCGAACCCACCCACGCTGTTGCCGTATTCGACGATGAAGCACGCAATACCGGCTGGCGGCACCAGCGCCTGCCGGACTACAAAGCCGGGCGTGCGCCGATACCGGACGATCTGCACGCCGAAATGCCCGTTATACGCGCGGCCTTTGAACAGCGCGGCGTTCCGTGCTGGGGCGCACACGGTAATGAGGCTGATGATTTAGCCGCAACGCTGGCGGTTAAAGTGGCGAGCGCCGGGCATCAGGCGACTATCGTTTCAACCGACAAAGGCTACTGCCAGCTGCTCTCTCCAACGGTCCGCATCCGCGACTACTTCCAGAAACGCTGGCTGGACGCGCCATTTATTGCCAGCGAGTTTGGCGTATCGCCTGAGCAATTGCCGGATTACTGGGGGCTGGCGGGGATCAGCAGCTCCAGAGTGCCGGGTGTCGCCGGTATTGGACCCAAAAGTGCCGCACAGCTGCTGACGGAGTTTCAGAATCTGGAAGGGATTTACGCAAGGCTTGAGGAAGTGCCGGAAAAATGGCGCAAGAAGCTGGAGGCGAATAAAGAGATGGCGTTTATCTGCCGGGAAATCGCAACGCTACAGACGGATTTACAGCTGGACGGGAATTTACAGCAGTTAAGGTTAGAACGTTAAAACAACTACACGATTTTGTAGGCCCGGTAAGCACAGCGCCACCGGGCGTTACAAACGTTATCGCTCGTCGCGACGCCCACCCACGGCCGCCCACCAGCGACGGATATGCACCGTCACTTCTTCACGGTCGTGATACAGCTGACGCGCCTGGATTTCCGCATTAATCCCGTGTTCGTCCAGTTGCTGCTGAATATAAGCCAGGTTCTGCGACACCTCTTCGTAACGCTTTTTCATCGGCAGCTTGAGGTTGAAAATCGTCTCACGACACCAGCCGTTCACCAGCCAGGAGGCCATCAGCGCTGCGACTTTCGCCGGTTTTTCTACCATGTCGCACACCATCCAGGAGATGTTGTTACGGGTAGGACGGTAGCGGAAACCATCTTCACGCAGCCAGGTGACCTGCCCGGTGTCCATCAGGCTTTGCGCCATCGGGCCGTTATCCACAGACGAAACCCACATGTTGCGTTTCACCAGCTGATAGGTCCAGCCGCCCGGGCACGCGCCAAGATCGACGGCATACATGCCGTTTGCCAGACGTTCGTCCCACTCGTCCGCCGGGATAAAGACGTGGAACGCCTCTTCCAGCTTCAGGGTTGAACGGCTCGGCGCGTCTGACGGGAAGCGCAGACGCGGGATCCCCATAAAGAACGGCGAGTTATTGGTGGTATACGAGTAGCCGGTGTAGCAACATCCTGGCGCAATAAAGAAGATATGCACGACTGGACGCTTTGGCGTTTCGTAGTTTGTCAGCACTCCCGCATCACGCAGTGCCGCGCGGAGCGGCACGGTAAACTTACGGCAGAACTTCATCAGCTCTTTGCTTTCATTGGTGTCAGCCACTTCCACGCGCAAATCGCCGCCCTTCTCCACCACGCCCTGCAACAGGCCAACAATCGGCGTGATGCGATCTTCCGGCGGAAGATCTTTCAGTAATTCGCCCGCGACAAACATCTGACGGGCGAAAATCAGCGAGCTGAACGGCAGTTCGCGCGCCAGCTTGTCGGCATCATCAGGCTGATAGCATTCAAATACCACATAGCCCGCGTTCTCTTTGACGCGAGCGAATCCGAAGACTTCACGCTTCGCCGCTTTATCGGTGATTTCCGCGGCGCACTCTTTCTCAAACCCCGGGCGACAATATAAAACAACCTTATTCATGAACAACGCCCTTGCGTTTCAGACGGATAGCTCCGATAAACATTAAAACCCAACCCGCCAGGAAGCTGACGCCGCCGACAGGTGTAACAAACGCCCACAGGCGTAAATGCGACAGCGCCAGACAGTAGAGACTGCCGCTGAACAGTACGGTACCCAGCGCCAGAAAGACGCTGCTCCAGTAAAACCAGATGCTGATACGGCGCTGCATCGCCACCGCCAGCCCAAAAATTGCCAGCGTGTGGAACGCCTGATATTCAAGGCCGGTCTGGATCCAGCCCATCTCCACAACGCCCAAAGACTTGCTTAAGACATGCGCGCCAAACGCGCCCAGAGCTACAAAAATAAAGCCACTCACCGCGGCGAAAATCAGCATGAATCGGCTGGTCATGTTTAAGTCCTGAATTAATGCGTGCCCGGCACACAAACGTTATTGTTCATACCTGAAGCGGAATTTTTCTTGCTCGCTTGCCGCTTTCGCCAGTATCCACTGCCGGAAAGCGGCTATTTTACCCAGTTCTGCCTGACTGTCATGACAAACCAGATAAAATGCATTCTTGCTGACCAGTACATCGTTAAATGGGCAAACCAGACGGCCTGCCTCAATTTCGGACTGCGCCATGACGTTATTCGCTAATGCCACGCCCTGCCCGTGAATGGCAGCCTGTAACACCATCGCGCTGTGGCTAAAAATGGGCCCCTGCTGCACGTTTATATGATTAAGACCTAACTGGCGGGTATAAGTTTGCCAGTCGCGACGCGACGCATCGTGCAAAAGCGTGTGTTGCGCCAGATCGGCGGGCGTTTTGAGCGCTTTCTCCCCCGTCAGCAGCAGCGGTGAACAGACCGGCAGCAGATATTCTGCGTATAATTTTTCAACACGCAAGCCCGGCCAGTTACCGCGACCGTAAAAAATCGCCACATCCACATCGTCTGCAAGCTTGTCTTCCTGACGGTCCACCGCCTGGATTCGGACATCGATTCCCGGATAAGTTGAGTTAAAGCTTGAGAGTCGCGGCACCAGCCACTGAATGGCAAAACTGGGCAATAAACTCACAGTCAGGGCGCCTTTTGCGCTCCGTGCCTGAAGCTTACGGGTGGCTTCCGTCAGCTGGGAGAAAATCTCTTTAATATCCTGAAAATAGCTCTGCCCTTCTTCGGTCAACAGCAACGAACGGTTGCGTCGACGGAACAGCTTAAGCCCCAGAAAATCCTCCAGAGACTTGATTTGATGACTTACTGCGGCCTGTGTCACAAAAAGCTCATCGGCTGCGCGGGTGAAGCTGAGGTGGCGTGCTGCTGCATCAAAAACACGTAATGCATTTAGGGGTGGCAATCGCTTGGACATGGTTATCTGGCTTAGATGTTAACGAGATTTAACATATAGGAAACAACGTTTAACCTATTAGTTTTTTTTATCTGAGCCATTATAATTTGTCCGTTGAGGAACTACCAGCAAATACCTATAGTGGCGGCACTTCCTGAGCCGGAACGAAAAGCTTTTTTTGGAATGCGTGTTCTGAAGGGCTTTTGGCTTACGGTTGTGATGTTGTGTTGTTGTGTTTGCAATTGGTCTGCGATTCAGACCACGGTAGCAACGCTACCAATTTTTCACTTCCTGTACATTTACCCTGTCTGTCCATAGTGATTAATGTAGCACCGCCAACTTGCGGTGCTTTTTTTTCGCTTATCTAACTGTTAATGCTCGATTTCCTTCATCTCTTTCACGTCACTGCGATTGATCTGCTGTTTGTTCCCGTTAGCATCTTTGTATGAAATCATCCCGGTATCATTATCGGTTGTCGGTTTCCCTTCAGAGACGATAGATCGACCATCGTTGGTATGCATTACGTAGTTATTACCAGAACATGCGCTCAGGGCAAAGGTCAACGCACAGGCAGAAATGATTGCAGCTGTCTTTTTCATGATTATTCTCCTTTAGCAATTAATGCTATTCAAACCTCGATTTATAACAGGCTAAAACATCCGCCTAACACTATTTAGCATAACCTGCTTTTTCAGACTCGCCAGGATAAGCAGACAAATCTGATAGATATCAACTTCCTTGCCCTGCCGATGAATTTGCGCGACGATCGTAGAATCGATATGAGGAATTCCATGAACGCTTTCAGTCCTGCGCAGTTTCGCGCACAGTTTCCTGCGCTGGCCGATGCCGGCATTTATCTTGATAGCGCCGCCACGGCCCTTAAGCCGCAGGCGGTGATTGAGGCAACCCGCCAGTTTTACAGCCTGAGCGCCGGGAACGTGCACCGCAGCCAGTATGCCGACGCGCAGCGCTTAACGGCGCAATACGAAGCCGCACGGGATCAGGTCGCGCGCCTGATCAATGCTGACAGCGGTAAGAACATCGTCTGGACGCGGGGCACTACCGAGGCCATTAACATGGTGGCGCAATGTTACGCGCGTCCGCTGTTGCAGCCCGGGGATGAGATCATCGTCAGCGAGGCGGAACACCACGCCAACCTGGTGCCCTGGCTGATGGTGGCCGAACAAACCGGGGCACGGGTTGTAAAACTCCCGTTGGGTACAGACTTCCTGCCTGACGTGGCGCGTCTGCCTGAGCTGATTACGCCGCGCAGCCGTATTCTGGCGCTGGGGCAGATGTCCAACGTCACCGGCGGCTGTCCGGATCTGGCGCGCGCCATTGAGATTGCCCATGCCAGCGGCGTGGTGGTAATGGTCGACGGTGCGCAGGGTGTGGTGCATTTTCCGGCTGACGTTCAGGCGCTGGATATCGACTTCTATGCCTTCTCAGGGCATAAATTGTACGGGCCAACCGGTATCGGCGCGCTGTACGGCAAACCTGAACTGCTGGCCCGGATGACGCCGTGGCTCGGCGGCGGCAAGATGATTACCGAAGTCACCTTCGACGGTTTCAAAACGCAGGATCTGCCTTACCGCCTGGAAGCCGGTACGCCGAACGTGGCAGGGGTTATCGGTCTGAGCGCAGCGCTCGAATTTCTCGCAGATACGGACGTGGCTCAGGCTGAAAGCTGGAGCCGGGGCCTGGCGACGCTGGCAGAAGAAGAGCTTAAGAAACGCCCCGGGTTTCGCTCGTTCCGCGTCCAGGACTCCAGCCTGCTCGCCTTTGATTTTGCGGGCGTACACCATAGCGACATGGTGACGCTGCTTGCCGGATACGGCATTGCCCTGCGCGCAGGACAGCACTGCGCCCAGCCGCTGCTGGCGGCCATGGGGGTGAGCGGTACCCTGCGCGCCTCGTTTGCACCGTACAACACAAAAAGTGACGTCGACGCGCTGGTTTCCGCCGTCGACCGCGCCCTGGAATTACTGGTGGATTAATGACAAGTTCAGCCTTAGCCGGGCATCCGTTCGGCACCGTTATCACTGAAGAGACGTTAAAACAGACCTTCGTCCCGCTCACGCAGTGGGAAGATAAATATCGTCAGCTGATCCTGCTGGGCAAACAGTTGCCCACGCTGTCAGACGAACTGAAATCGCAGGCGAAGGAGATAGCTGGCTGCGAGAACCGCGTCTGGCTTGGGTTTAGCATATCCGGTGAGAAACTGCATTTCTTCGGCGACAGCGAGGGACGCATTGTTCGCGGTCTGCTGGCGGTGCTGTTGACCGCAATCGAAGGGAAAAGCGCCGCAGAGCTGCTGGTGCATTCTCCGCTGGCGCTGTTTGATGAGCTGGGACTTCGCACGCAGCTTAGCGCCTCGCGCGGTCAGGGACTGATTGCGCTAAACGACGCGGTGCTGGATGCCGCCCGTCAGGCTCAGGCCTGACGTTCCGCCTTCGCCATCATCTTCTTCAGGGCGTGAGAGACCGCCACAAAGCCGAAGGAGGCGGTCACCATGGTGGCCGCTCCAAACCCTGAGGCACAATCCATCCGCTTTGGCCCTTCCGCTGTGCTTTTCATTGCACAGACCGAACCATCCGCCTGCGGATAAACCAGCGCTTCTGTCGAGAACACACAGTCCACGCCCAGCTTGCCTTTACTGTTCTTCACCACGTTGAAGTCGCTTTTTAAGCGCTCGCGCAGCTTAGCAGCCAGTGGATCCTGAATGGTTTTCGCCAGATCTGCCACCTGGATCTGCGTCGGATCAATTTGTCCACCCGCGCCGCCCGTTGTCACCAGCGGCACCTTGTAACGACGACAGTAAGCGATCAGCGCCGCTTTTGGCCGCACGCTGTCGATGGCGTCAATCACATAGCTGTAGCCTTTGCTCATGTACTCCGCGACGTTATCTGCCGTCACAAAGTCGTCAATCACCGTTACGCGGCACTCCGGGTTGATGAGACGAATACGCTCCGCCATCACCTCGGACTTCGCCAGACCGACGTTATCACGCAGGGCGTGGATCTGACGGTTAGTGTTAGTGACGCAGACGTCATCCATATCAATCAACGTAATTGCGCCAATGCCGGTTCTCGCCAGCGCTTCTGCCGCCCACGAACCCACGCCACCAATGCCCACCACGCAGACATGCGCATCCGCGAACAGTTGCAGGGCTTTTTCACCGTATAACCGTGCCGTGCCGCCGAAACGCTGGCGCCAGGCATCGCTGATTACCACAGACATAAAACCTCAGATGTAAAAAGGGTGAGGTATTCCTCACCCTGAACCGTAATCCGTCTTGCGCTCAGAATACCACACTCAGCCGCTAAATACGTTCCCGGTACCCGGCGCTGTCTTCAGCACCCACACGCGCCCGTAGTGGTTATACCAGCCTGCACGGTGGCCGGCATCCGGGCCGATGCCCTGATAAATGTCGAAGTGCTGGCCTTTAATCGCCCCGCCCACGTCCAGCGCCACCATCAGGCGTAATTCATACTTGCCGTTGAATTTGCCGTTGTTGTCGAGGAGAGGAACTTCCGCCAGCAGCGTGGTACCCGCCGGGATAATCGAACGATCCGATGCCACAGAAGCGCGGCCAATCAGCGGGACGGCGCTCGCCCCTTTCACCGGCGCAAAGTTCTGCGGTTTGAAGAAGACAAACGATGGATTCTGCTCAAGCAGCTCACGCACTTCCGCTTCGCTGTGTTTTTCGCCCCACTCGCGGATCGCCTGCATCGACATATCTTCTCGTTTCACTTCACCACGGTCGATGAGCACCTTACCGATGCTGCGATAGGCATGGCCGTTTTTCCCGGCATAGCTAAAGAAGTTCAGCGGCGAGCCGTCGCCAAAATCAATATAGCCGCTGCCCTGCACGTCCATGATGAAGTTATCCATCAGCGAGTTGCTGTAGGCCAGCACGTAATTTTCGCTAAGCGCACCGGCATAGATTTCAGCGCGGGACGGGAGACGACCGCGTTTTGGCGGCATGCGGTAAATCGGATACTGGAATTCGCCCTGACGCGTGTGTCGTGCCTGGACAACCGGGGTGTAGTAGCCGGTAAACTGAACGTTACCGTAGTTATCCGCCCCTTCCATCTGCCACGCGTCAATACCAAACTGGCGCATATTGCGCGTATCACCGCCAGCACGCAGCCAGTCCTGCACTGCACTATAAACGTTGTTCTGTGAGCCATACAGGCGTGGCGACGCTTTGCGGATCTGGTATACCTGCTCGGAGAAATCCCCGGCATTGATTGGAGCACCCACGGCATCTGGCTGGTTAACTAAAGAGAAAGGCTGGGATAACTTCCCGTCTTTATACTGTTGACCGCGATCGGTCGGTTTGGAAGAGCAGGCCGCAAGAATCGCTACCATTGCGCCTGTCATCAGATACTTCACCCAACGTCCTTTCATTATATCTCGTCTTTTAGTTGCCCATTCCGCGTGATGAAGATAACAAACCCACCGTGGTAATGAAATGCGATCGCCTTCCCTTTGGCAAATTCTGGACAAAAAATAGTCCAAAGTGGCTATTCCCGTTCATTTTGCATACAAAATAATGAATTATGCGAAAAAGGGGTTGCATCACAAACCTATCCGAGTATAGTGCGCTTCCATGGACGCGGGGTGGAGCAGCCTGGTAGCTCGTCGGGCTCATAACCCGAAGGTCGTCGGTTCAAATCCGGCCCCCGCAACCAATTAAAATTTGATGAAGTATCTTCTACGACTGTAGAAAGACGGACGCGGGGTGGAGCAGCCTGGTAGCTCGTCGGGCTCATAACCCGAAGGTCGTCGGTTCAAATCCGGCCCCCGCAACCAATCAAATTTGAAGAAGTAAGTTTCTACAAGTGTAGAAAGACGGACGCGGGGTGGAGCAGCCTGGTAGCTCGTCGGGCTCATAACCCGAAGGTCGTCGGTTCAAATCCGGCCCCCGCAACCAACACTTCTTAAAACAATAAACACCCTTAAGGGTGTTTTTTTGTATCTGCCGTTTGTGAAAGTGCCGGGCGAGATACCCGGCGTAATACCCTATCCCCGCCGCGCCAGCGTTTCCCCGTCTGAGAAATAGGCCCGAATACCCGCCAGAATCGACTCCGCCACTTCCTGCTGGAATTTAGCCGTCTTGAGCTTGCGTTCCTCTTGCACGTTACTGATAAACGCGGTTTCGACCAGAATGGACGGAATATCTGGCGCTTTCAGTACCGCAAATCCGGCCTGCTCGACGCTGTTTTTGTGCAGCTTGTTGACCCGGCCCAGTTTGCCCAGCACCGCTTTACCAAACTTCAGACTGTCGGTAATGGTCAGCGACTGCACCATATCAAACAGCGTATGGTCGACGTAACGATCCCCGCTTTTACTCACGCCACCGATTAAATCCGAGGCGTTCTGCGTGTCCGCCAGGTATCTCGCGGCGGTACTGGTCGCCCCTTTCGTTGACAGGGCAAACACCGACGATCCGCTCGGCTGGCGGCTGGTGAAGGCGTCCGCATGAATAGAGACAAACAGATCCGCGCGCTGCTTCTGCGCTTTCGCCACGCGGACCTTCAGCGGGATAAAGACATCTTCGTTGCGCGTCATGTAGGCGCGCATATTGCCCTCTTTGTCGATTAACGCCTTCAGACGACGGGCAATTTGCAGCACCACATCTTTTTCGCGGGTGTGATATTTCCCAACGGCGCCGGAATCTTCTCCGCCGTGGCCAGGATCGAGCATGATCACAATCGGACGATCGCGCCCCGCCCTGCCCGGCTTAGGACCACTTTGCGCAGGTGGGACCTGCCGCTGGAGATCGCCTTTGTTGTAATCTTCAAGTAACGCCAGGAGCGGATCCTGAATATCCGTTGCATTCGCCGGATAGAGATCCATTACCAGGCGCTCCTTAAAGGCGGCAACAGGCGCAAGGGCAAAGAGCTGCGGTTTCACGTTCTGCTTGAGCTCAAACACCATGCGCACGGTTTGCGGATCGAACTGCCCGACACGCGCCGATTTGATAAAAGGATCGTCGCCACGGATCTGCGCCGCCATGCCTTTAAGCACGGAGTTGAGATTCACACCTTCGAGATCAACCACCACACGTTCAGGATTGCTGAGGGCAAATTGTTTGTATTTCAGCACGCGGTTGGACTCGACCGTCACGCGCGTATAGGTCGACGACGGCCAGACGCGCACCGCGACTACCTGGCTTGTGGCGGCAAGACCCACCTGGCTGACGCTAAGCAACCACATCGCCCCGGCCCCTTTTAACAGGCGGCGGCGGCTTATTGCTGAATTGGATCCCGACATGCTTCTCCCGAGCAAGAAATCTGATTGATGAACAAAACGCCCAAATTGACCGAAAACTTTAACGAATGACGCATAAACTGTCATCTATAAAAGGGTAAACAATCATACGTTAACGCACGGATTACTTATTATTTTCTGTGTGTCGCAGAAAATTTTGGCTTGCACACGCGGCCACAATCGAATAAAAATACATAAATAACGAATAAACATTCATTAAGGGTTGTGTCATGGTTAAGGAACGCAGAACCGAACTGGTCCAGGGATTCCGCCATTCTGTTCCCTATATCAACACCCATCGGGGGAAAACCTTTGTCATCATGCTTGGCGGCGAAGCCATTGAGCATGAGAACTTTTCCAGTATCGTCAATGATATCGGCCTGCTGCACAGCCTCGGCATCCGTCCGGTGGTGGTGTATGGCGCACGTCCGCAAATCGAAGCCAACCTGGCCGCCCATCACCATGAGCCGATCTACCACAAACATACCCGCGTGACGGATGCGAAAACCCTCGAACTGGTCAAACAGGCGGCGGGTCTGTTGCAGCTCGATATCACCGCCCGCCTGTCGATGAGCCTGAGTAATACGCCGCTGCAGGGCGCGCACATCAACGTGGTGAGCGGCAACTTTATCATCGCTCAGCCGCTCGGCGTGGACGATGGCGTGGATTACTGCCACAGCGGCCGCATCCGGCGCATTGATGAAGAAGCCATTCACCGCCAGTTAGACAATGGCGCGATCGTCCTGATGGGACCCGTTGCCGTTTCCGTAACGGGTGAAAGTTTTAATCTGACCTCGGAAGAGATTGCCACCCAGCTGGCCATCAAGCTGAAAGCGGAAAAAATGATCGGCTTTTGCTCCTCACAGGGTGTCGTGAACGATGAGGGCGTGATTGTGCCAGAACTTTTTCCGAATGAAGCTCAGGCTCGCGTCGAAGCGCTGGAAGCACAAGGCGATTACTATTCCGGTACCGTGCGTTTTCTGCGCGGCGCCGTCAAAGCGTGCCGCAGCGGGGTACGCCGCAGCCACCTGATCAGCTATCAGGAAGACGGCGCGCTGTTGCAGGAACTGTTCTCCCGGGACGGGATCGGTACGCAGATCGTAATGGAGAGCGCCGAGCAGATCCGCCGTGCCACCATCAATGACATCGGCGGCATTCTGGAGCTGATCCGTCCGCTGGAACAACAGGGCATTCTGGTTCGCCGCTCCCGCGAGCAGCTGGAGATGGAGATCGACAAGTTCACCATCATCCAGCGAGATAACCTGACCATTGCCTGTGCGGCGCTTTATCCGTTCCCGGAAGAGCAGATTGGCGAAATGGCGTGCGTTGCCGTGCACCCGGATTACCGTAGCTCCTCGCGGGGGGAACTGCTGCTTGAACGCGTGGCGGCACAGGCGCGCCAGATGGGTCTGAGCAAGCTGTTCGTGCTCACCACGCGCAGCATTCACTGGTTCCAGGAGCGCGGCTTCACGCCGGTGGATATTGATTCTCTGCCGGAAAGTAAGAAAGAGATGTACAACTACCAGCGCCGCTCGAAGGTGTTAATGGCGGACCTGGGATAACAATCACCCTCTCCTGTCGGAGAGGGTGATTACTCAGACAGATTCAAAAATCGCGCTTAATCCGCTTCTGCGCTCGGTGCGAGTGGCAATCGCCTGTCCCAGCACGCGTTCATCCGCATATAGCGACAGACGCTGGCGCGCACGGGTAACGGCGGTGTAGACCAACTCACGGGTTACGACCGGCGAAAGCTGTGTCGGCAGGATCAGCGCCGCATGGTTGAACTCTGAGCCCTGAGACTTGTGTACCGTCATCGCCCATGCCGTTTCATGCTCTGGCAGACGGCTGGGCTGGACGGACTTCACGCTGCCGTCCGGTAGCTGGAACCAGACGCGCAAACCGTTACCGCGATCGAGCGCAATACCGATATCCCCGTTGAACAGCCCCAGCGTACTGTCGTTGCGGGAGATCATCACTGGCCGGCCTTCATACCATCGCGAATGCTGCTGACGGTTAATTTTGCGTTTCTGCACCAGCAGCTGCTCCAGCCTGTCATTCAGGCCCGCAACGCCGAACGGCCCTTCCCGCAATGCGCACAGAAGCTGGTATTCGCCAAATGCGGCAATGACCTGCCCGGGCTGACTGCGCTGCTGCACGCAGCTCAGAAAACGCTGGTATCCCTGGAGAGCCTCCTCAAGCATAGCCTGATACTCTTCCCCGCTTTGCAGCGATTTCTTTTCAATGTCAGTGAAAGAGCCGTCAAACACCGTGCGCGTGGCATGCCGATCGCCACGGTTGACCGCCGCAGCCAGCTGGCCGATGCCGGAGTTGCTACCGAAACGGTAGCTTTTTTGCAGCAGGCACAGGCTGTCACGCAGTGCGCCTGCGACCGGCGAGTGATCGGGTTCAAGCGAGCAGCCGGTCAGGCGGGCAAGCTCCTGCGCCCGCGCGGCGGTATAACCGTAGCTGGCGTAGGTACAGATATCCCCCAGTACCGCCCCGGCTTCCACGGAGGCGAGCTGGTCGCGATCGCCCAGGAAAACCACGCGCGCATGCGGCGGCAGAGCATCGATCAGGCGCGACATCATGGTCAGGTCAATCATGGAGGCTTCATCCACCACCAGCACGTCCAGATGCAGCGGATTACCCGCATGGTAGCGCAGCCGCTGGCTACCCGGCTGCGCGCCGAGCAGACGGTGCAGGGTACTCGCTTCACCCGGGAAAAGCGCAAGCTGCTCCTGAGTGAGCGGCAGCTGTTGCATCGCACCGCCCAGTGATTCGGTCAGTCGCGCCGCTGCTTTCCCGGTGGGTGCCGCCAGACGAATACGACATCGCTGCTCGCCTGATAGCTGGATCAGGGCTGCCAGCAGCTTTGCGACGGTCGTGGTTTTCCCGGTCCCCGGGCCACCTGAAATCACCGAAATCCGCCGCGTCAGGGCGACGGCCGCCGCCACTTTCTGCCAGTCTGTAGGCTCACCGGAGTCAAACAGCCTGTCCAGTGTCTGGCGAAGCTGCGCTTCGTCGCAGGGAAGCGGCGCGTTGGTCTCACTAAAGAAACGCGCTACCGTCAGTTCGTTTCGCCACAGACGGTTCAGATATAAGCGCTCCCCCGTCAGGATCAGCGGCGCCTGGTTTTCTCCCGGCCCGACGGCCGACGATTCGCGCAAAATTTTCTGCCAGTCCACCCTCTCCCCCAGCAGCGCAAAGCAGGACTGGAGGACAGGCGGCATTTTCTCGTCAACTACCAGACGCGAGAGCGGCAGACACACATGCCCCTCTCCGGCGTCTTTACTCAAAAGGGCAGCGGCAAGCATCACGGCGGGCTGGTCAGCGGCAATCATCATGGCAAACTGCACGTCCAGCTGACGCAGCACGCGTTGCTCTACCGCTTCCAGCAATAAGTCCTGCATCGTCATGCCATCTCCTCCGTGTTTGCTGCAAACAGGTTATCCATTTTATTAATCAATTCCGCATCCGGACGGGTGCTGAAGATCCCGGAGCGCGGATCGGCAGCGTCGACCCCGCGCAAGAAGAGGTAGATGACGCCACCAAAATGATCGTCGTAGCGGTAATCCGCAATACGGTGGCGCAAATAGCGGTGCAGCGCTAGCGTGTAGAGCTGATATTGCAGATCGTAGCGATGCATTTGCATGGCTGCCGCCATCGCCTGCTGGGTATAGGCTTCGCTGTTCTCGCCCAGCCAGTTCGATTTGTAATCCAGCAGGTAGTACCGTCCTTCGTGACGGAAGACCAGGTCGATAAAGCCTTTCAGCATGCCCTGCACTTGACGGAAGTTCAGCGGCGGGCAACCGGCTGAGAGCGGATCGTACTGACGGATAAGCGCATCGAGCGCGTCGGCCTTAAGCGGGCCTGCGACAGGCAGATAAAACTCCATCTCAACCTGTTTATTTCTGGCCGTTAGCTGACGAAGAGCGAAGCCCTGCTCAGTCAGCGGTGCCTGCAAAATGGCGTTGATCCAGTCAGTGAGAACGGGCTGCCAGTGCGCGTCATAGCCCCCGCTCTGTAGCATCTTCAGCACCCACTCCTCACTGACTGGCTGAGTAAAATCAAGCTCTTCAAAGAGGCTGTGCAAAAAGGTGCCCGGCGACGCGCCGCGTGGGAACTGATGCGGAGTTAACGTCGGTTCAACCGGAATATCACCCACCCCTGCGGCATCCACGTCCAGCTTCGGCATGAGATCCAGCGCAATACTTTGCCCATGCTGTTGCAGGCCAGAATAGCTGGTGACGCGCCAGTCGTCGGCAAGCACCCGCGTGATCTGGCGCGCATTAAGATCGGTCGCGGGCTCTTGCGCCATTTGCCAGCGGCTATTGTCTGGCAGAGACGGGATATGCAGCGCGATATCGTCACCGCAGAGCGACTCAATGCAGAGGCGCAACCCCGCCGCATCTTTCGGCTCGCCACGCTGAATAAGCCGCCCTAACGCGCTTAAATGGAAATCGCTTTCCCCTGTTTTCTCCCCGCGACGGCGGAAAACCGGGGCGACGCCCAGGCTGCAATGCCAGACAGAACGGGTCAGCGCCACGTAAAGCAGGCGCAAATCCTCCGCCAGACGCTCCGCTTCTGCCAGTTCAACGCTGGTCTCCGCCTTGCTGAGATCGAGCACCGCATCGAAAGTCTCGCGGTCATGGTAAAAGGCCTGATCCTGAACCCGGTAGTTCGCGATGAAAGGCAGCCAGACCAGCGGATATTCGAGACCTTTGGATTTGTGAATGGTGACGATTTGCACCAGATGCTTATCGCTCTCAAGACGCATCTGCTGGCTTGAAGAGTTACTGTTTGGATCCGCGATTTGCTGCGCCAGCCAACGCACAAGGGCATGTTCACTTTCAAGCTGGGTACCCGCTTCCTGTAACAGTTCGCTGATGTGTAAAATATCGGTCAGACGCCTTTCACCGCCGGATGTCGCCAGCATATTTTCGGCAATCTGACGCCGTGTCATCAGCTCGCGCAGCATCGCCATAACGCCGCGCTTTTGCCAGCGTTCACGGTAATGGACAAACTCTTCTACCACCGCATCCCATGCGTTTTCGTCATGGTTGAGTTCATCAATATCCCGTGCGTTCAACCCCAGCATAGAACTGGCCAGCGCGCTTCGAAGCGTATTTTCGCGCTCCGGCGCCAGCACCGCCTGAAGCAACCAGAGCATTTCCTGGGCTTCCAGCGTGTCGAACACGCTGTCGCGGTTAGAGAGATACACTGACGGAATATCAAGCAACGTTAGCGCATCGCGGATTAACGCCGCTTCCTGACGACTGCGCACCAGCACGGTAATATCAGAGGCCTTTACAGGATATGCCTGTTCCCCCTTCCACAGTAGTGCCTCGCCGCGCGCGCCTGCGCTTAGCCAGTCACGGATTTGCGCGGCGCAGTGCTGGGCCATCGCCGCCTGATAATCGGCAACGCCATAGCCTTCCCCCTCAAGCAGCCAGAAGGTCATGGCGGGTTGCACCGCCCCGCTGACTTCGAAGCGCAGGGATGCGTTTTTTGGGGCGGATTTCACCGGCAGGAAAGGGATTTCATTGAACATAAACGCCGTCTCCATACGGCTGAACAGCGCATTGACGCTCTCAACCATCCCCGGAGCGGAGCGCCAGTTGGTATCTAACGTGTAATGCGCGACCACCTCACTACGGGCTTTCATATAGGTGAAGATATCTGCCCCACGGAAGGCGTAAATGGCCTGTTTAGGGTCGCCTATCAGCAGCAGGGCAGTGTCGGGCTGCTGTCGCCAGATGCGACGAAAAATGCGGTACTGCTGGGGGTCGGTGTCCTGAAATTCGTCAATCATCGCCACCGGAAAACGGGTACGGATCGCGCTGGCGAGCGCTTCACCATTCTCGCTGGACAGGGCTTCGTCCAGGCGGCTCAGCATGTCATCAAACCCCAGCTCGCCCCGGCGACGTTTTTCGCGCGCGACGGCCTGGCGGATCTCCGTCATGGCGCGGGTGATCATCAGGTCATTGAGCGTTAATGGCTCCGCAAGCAGCGCTTCAATCGCCACAAACAGGGGATGCTCAGGCACAATACCGTCGGCTTTGGTTCGCTCGGTCAAAAAGCGCTGCGAAAATTTTTCCAGTGCGTCCGGAAGCTGGTAACCCCGCGTCTCCTCCTGGGCCCAGGCGCTGACCTTTTCGATCCACTTCCCCTGGTTCCCACGGTTGAACTTGCGTCTGTCGATGCCTGAGTTTTCGATGATTGCATCAATTTCACCAACCGACTCATTCCACTTCTGCTTAAGCGCGGTAATTTTGGCGACGATCTTTTCATGGCGCGAGGCCAGCGTTTCATCGGCAGGCGGAGGAGATTTAATGACCGGCGCTTCGCCTTGCAGGTAACGGTCGATGGCGCGAAGAAGCTCTTCCGGACCTTTCCACAGGGCGTGAACCGCTTCAGCAATGTCGCGCTGCAACGGATAACAGTGACGACGCCAGAAATCCGCACAGGCCTGATAGCGAAGCTCGGATTCATCTTCAATAAGCTGCTGCTCAAAGAGCATGCCGGATTCAAACGCATTCAGGCTCAGCATGCGCTGACAAAAACCGTGAATGGTGAAGACGGACGCTTCATCCATTTGCCGTTCGGCCAGCAGCAGCCATTGCGCAGCCTGTTGCTTATCCGCAATCTCGTCCAGCAGGCTCGCATAGAGGGGGTTATCCGTCGTCTGACGCAGACAGGCGATGCGCAGCTCATGAATGTTGCTGCGAATACGGCCACGCAGCTCGGCAGTGGCCGCTTCGGTGAAGGTTACCACCAGCAGCTCTTCCACGCTTAACGGGCGCGAAAAAGCGGCGTTGCCGCCGAGCCCCAACAGCAGACGCAGATAGAGCGCGGCGATGGTATAGGTTTTTCCCGTTCCCGCTGAGGCTTCAATCAGTCGCTCACCCTGTAGAGGTAAACTTAGGGGATCAAGCGGCTCAGCGGTATGGGTCATTCTTTCTTACTCCAGGGCATAGTTTGTTGCAGCGCGCTGACGCTCTTCCAGACGGTCCACTCTTTTGATTTTACGTAGTCCGTTTTCCCGTTCTGGCTGCCAGAAACCTGAGACAGGATGGTCATACCCTGCGGTTTTACTACCGCCTGATGGAAGAAATCGGCAACTTTTTGTGGCGTCAGCTGTTTTATTTCGGCCACTATTTTATCACGCGAATCAAATTTCATATTACCGCGATCAAAATCTTTGCTCAGCTGCGAGGCCTCTTCACCCAGCGTCTGCGGCGGTTGCATCACCTGAGCGATAACCGCCTGCTGGATCTGGGCAAACTCTTCCGGCTTCATGGCGCGCAGTTTTGCTTCCGCCTGCGGGAAGAATGCCTGATAACGTTGCCACAGGTAAGCGGGTTGCTTGTCGCTGCTTTGCAGAAGGAAGCCCAACCCCCACTGACGGCCCACATTCATCGAGAAAGCGAATACCGCATAACCCAGCTGCTCTTCGGTGCGCAGCTGGTTGTAAAACCACGGCTGAATAATTTGACCGAGCACCGCACTCTGGGCAGAGCTGGTAAATTCGTCATATCCGACAGGGACAAACACCGCGGCCAGCGCGGAATCCGTGCTGCTTCCCGCTTTTTCGAAGATCGCATTCTGCTTTTTCTCTACCAGCACATCCTGGTTACGGCACCACTCATCGCCTTTTGAACCCAGTTGCGTACGCACGTTTTGTGCCAGCGTTTTAGCCTGATCTTCGCTCATGTTCCCTACAACCAGGAACTCCGGACGAGTATTGGTTTTCAGCGAATCACGGTAAGCCAGCACCTCTTTTAAGGTGACTGAGGGCAATAACGCGCGGCGATCTTCGCGCTGGAAATAAGGAATTTGGGACAACATCTGTGCTGGCATAATCGCCTGATCGTAGGCTTTACCCTTCTCGGCAGAATCCATCATCTGGGCATACCAGGACTTAGCCTGCTCGAGCTGTTCTTCCGTAGGCGTATAGCTGAAATAACCGTCCAGCAGCGCCTGGAACAGCTGCGGCAAACGCTGGGTATAGCCGTTGGCATTCACCATCAGGCCGTTATTGGCATTGGTGGAGAAACTGATACCGCCAACGGCAGCCTGGTTGCTGAGCTGATCGAGGGCAATACCGGCCAGATAATCGTTAAGCGCAAACAGCACCTGGTTTCTGGCGCTGTCCATTGCTTTAGGATTACGCAGCACTACGCTGACATCCGCTTTTGGCTCGTCGCCGAAATAGCGGCTTGGGGTGTAGACCACGCGCAGCGTCGGCTCATCAACAATCAGCTCCGGATGCGGATAGGCCTTTGCGGGTTTGATCAGCGAGAAATCGTCCGGGATGTAGGGGTTAAGCTCCGGTAACTTCAGCGCAATTTCCCCCGCCTTTTTCTGCCAGCCCGCGAAGGTCTGTTCGCTGATTTTTTCAACCTGATACGGGGCATCAACGAAGTAGGCCATTTTGTTATGCGGTTCGTTCGGGCTGATATACCAGACGCGGGCATTCTGCGGAGTCATCATCGCCAGACGCGCTTTGAGCGCCCCGGCGTCATACTGATCGGCAATATTTACCGCATCCAGCGTATGTTCCACCGGCACGCGGATCATGGTATCTGCCAGCCACTCGACGTAGTCCATATCACGCGTAATAGAGGGATAGCGGAAATCGAGATCCAGCACGTGCGCCAGCTCGTCGAAGTAGCGTTTATCGACGCCTTTGTCGCGCAGCAGAGAGAGATAACTGAAAATGGCCGCAACGACGTCGTCACGGTGAGCCAGCCCTTTATCGGTCAGCGTCGCGGAGATGGCCAGCACGCCGCTATTCCCGTTTACTACGGGATCGGAGTCAGCGCGAATACCTTCCACCAGCCCCTGCTTTTGCAGCCAGTCGGAGAGCGTACCCGGGCTGCGGTTACCGATAAGATAAGTCACCAGCTCGTCGGTTTTGCTGCGGAACTGCGCCGTGTTGTTATCAATACGGAATTCAACGCGTAACACCTTGCGCGGCAAGGCCGGCACATAGTGAATAACAATGCCTTTTTGCGCGTCCGTGACAACCGGCACGTTAATCTGCGGCAGATCGATATTTTTATTTGGCACCCTGCCATAGGTCTGCGCAGCCATGTTTGCCAGCGTCGGCAACGGTTTATTGCTGTAGATAACCGCTTTCATCAGATTGGCGGAATAGTATTTTTCACGAAACGCATGCAGCGCATCGAGCACCGGGCTACCCGGCTTGTCGCTCAGCGTTTCAAGGTTGCCGCCTGAGAAGCGCGAACCCGGGTGCGCCGGATTGATGGTTTCAGCGCTAACCTGCGCCATGCGCATACCGTCTCGCGTGCGCGCCATCGTCAGTTCGGCGTTTACGGCGTTGCGTTCCCGGTCAGCATATTTTTTATCCAGCAGCGGTGCGGCTATGGCATCCGCCAGACGGTCCACCGCCCCGTCAAGCGCATCATTTTCCACTTCCAGGTAAAACGCGGTACGATACGGCGCAGTGCTGGCGTTGTGGCTGCCGCCATGCATTTTCAGAAATTCGGACAGGCTGTCAGGCTGTGGGTATTTTTTAGACCCCATCAGCGTCATGTGCTCAAGGTAGTGCGCCAGTCCCGGATGGGCGTCAGGATCTTCCAGCGATCCGACCGGCACAACCAGTGCGGAGAGCGATTTAACCGCCTGAGGATCGGAAACCAGCAGCACGGTCATCCCGTTATCAAGACGAATCGCCTGATACTGACGGGTGTCCTTATCGCTCTTACGGATTGTTTCCTGGACAGGTTGCCAACCGGAATCGGCCTGAGTGACGGGAGCCCAAAGGGCGATAAACAAAACAAACGCTTTGAACAAGGTGCTGCCTGGCATTACGACCTCTTTATCACGGCTACATCATTAACAACGTGCGTGCTGGACACGCCAGCATCTCTTTCTTTGGGTACATCAGTCCGTGATAAGAGGTGCATCATAAATGAACACCCCGTGCTGTGCAATTTTTATACAGCACTCAGGACTGCTTAAATTTGAACAACGGTAACAGGTAGCGTTGCGCCTCTTCCGTGATAATGTCGAAATATTCTGGCTCCAGCGTTCGCCATAAACGTTGATACCAGACATCGTCGCCCTCGCCACGTACCATCATGTTCCCTTCGTAGGCCTGCAAAAACTTGCTGCGCGCTTTCTGGAGCGAAGCCTCATCCGTTAACATGGCATCATTCTGCGCGTCGTAACAGGCTTTTATCCATGCCCCCCCACTTTCAGGCAGCAAAAGCAGAGGCTTGTTCATGCCCTGACGATAACCTTCAATATAAAGCGACAGATACGTCAACGCCTGCTCAGGCTCCATCGGCGGGAAGCGCCACTCGCCGTCCTTACGTACAAACAACCGGCTTTCGCCTTCGTGACCACTCGCACTGTAGACAAGATGTTCGAGCCAGAGTTGCAGGCCATGTGAAACGCTGATCATAGATGGGCGCCAGCGTAGCAGCCCGTCAGACTGCACGTGCGTGAGCCAGCCGCTGAGGTGCATACCGTTACAATCGAGATCAATTTCAATGCTGCTCGCCGGTTGCCGACACGCGATAACCCGGTCAGCAAGCGCTTGCATCTCCTCACACTGGGCATCCCAGACGATTTCGCCGAACGCACCATACGGCAGTAATCCCGACGCCCTGTAACGTCGGAACAGTTTACTGGCGTCTTCTTCGTCAACCAGCGCATTCAAAAGCTGGGAATTAAGCTTAAAACGCTCCAGTCCATCAAGAATAAACGGTTCCGCATCAGGGATTTCGCTCTCTTCCGAGCGGAAGTTCACCTGCAAGCGTTGCTGGAAAAAAGCCCGAACCGGATGGGCCCAAAAGCGCTGCAGCTGCTCAAACGTAAGGGTGTCTATGGCGCGCGGTTCGAGCGCCTGAATGAAATCGGTTTGCGGTGTGCCCGCGTTCTTCGCAGCGGGAAGCCACTCGCGGGCGTAGCTTTGCAGTTCATCAGGAACGTAATTGACAGGATCAAACGGCATACGGCTATGGTGACAGGTAATATGCGCTTTCACCCGACGTTCGCTTTCGTCGCAGTTACAGGCCTCATCGCCCGGCAGATAGTGACTCTGCCCGATGTAGTCCACCAGCTCCTGCACCAGCACGGACGGGAAACGCTCGCTGTTGTCCTGAATTGAACGGCCGATATAGCTGATATAAAGCCTGCTTTGCGCAGACATCAGCGCCTCAAGGAAGAGATAACGGTCATCATCGCGGCGGCTGCGGTCGCCCCGCTTCGGCTGTGCGCTCATGAGATCAAAGCCCAGGGGTGGCAGCGCACGTGGATAAATACCGTCGTTCATGCCAAGCAGACAGACTACTTTGAACGGGATTGAACGCATCGGCATCAGGGTGCAGATATTCACCGGCCCAGCAAGGAAGCGCTGGCTGATGCGCTCCTGATCGAGACGTTGCGTCAGCTCATCACGCAGAAGCGAAAGGGGAACCGCCTCGTGATAGTGCGAATTAACCCCCTCATCAACGATGGCCTGCCACTGCTTCTCGATAAGCGCCATGGCGGCTTCCGTTTCGCTGTCCGGCAGGAAGAAGTCATTTAGCATTTCGCGGCAAATCGGCAGCCACTCTTCGAGTGGACGGGGCTGCATCAATGCACGGCGCCAGCGGTTGAGCTGCATCAGCAGCGAGGCTAAGTGACCAACCAGTTCCGCAATTAACCCACTGGACTCATCGTACGGCAGCACGCCATTCCATTCGCCGTGGATGCTCTCCATCGCATACCCCAGCAGCATACGCGTCAGGCCAAACTGCCAGGTATGCTGGCCAGTCGCGGGCAGCTCAAACTCCTGGACGTTATCATCGTCGATTCCCCAGCGGACGCCGGATTCGTTGACCCACTGGCGCAGGTAGCGCAAGCCCTCTTCGTTAATGCTGAAGCGTGCGGCCAGAACAGGCACATCCAGTAATGCCAGCACATCCTCAGAGATAAACCGGCTATCAGGCAGCGAAAGCAGGCTGATAAAGGCCTGTAGCGCCGGGTGTGACTGACGAGCACGGCGGTCAGAGATCGCGTAGGGAAGATAGCGGTCGCCCGTTGCGCTGCCAAATACAGCCTGAATAAACGGGCTGTAGCTGTCGATATCCGCCACCATCACCACGATATCGCGGGGTGTCAGGGTTGGGTCGTCCTGCAACATGGCCAACAGGCGGTCATGAAGAATTTCAACTTCACGCTGTGGGCTGTGGCAAACGTGGATCGCCATACTGCGATCGTCAGGATCCAGTTTTCGCTTCTTATCGCTTCGCGCAAACTCCTCGGCAGTGATCCCGGCCACGGCACGGTTTTCTAAATCCAGAATATCAAGCTGAATATTGTGCAGCAGGCTGTCCGGCGTAATATCCGCAAACGCGTCCACGTCCCCCTCTCCCGAGGAGGTGATATCTGAAAGCAGATAAATATAGTCGCGCCCCAGCTTGCCCCACGAGGCAAGTAGCGGGTTCGGCAGGTTCTGAATCCCCTCTTCATCGAAAAGCTGCGCCGCGTTTTCAGTGTCTTTAAACAGCGGCACGGCGCGTTCCTCAAAGAGGCGTTTACGCTGGCGGGTGACCAGCCGTGAAAGCCAGCGCGGATCCTGAATATCTCCCCAATAGTGCCGACATGGGTTGGTAAAGAGGATATGGATATCAATGTGCTTACCGAGCGCTTTTAGCGCGTTCAGGTAGACAGGCGGCAGCGCGGAGATACCGCAAATGAACACGCGTGACGGCAAACGGGCTGGCCGTTCTGCGGTGTTCTCAAGTGTTGAGATAAAGCGATCGTACAAGTTAGCACGGTGCCATTTAGGCTGACCGAGCTGCCCGGTATGCTCGACCAGCGCTTTCCAGAGCGGCGCCTGCCAGATTTGCGCTTCCGGTAACCCATCGACTAATTCTCCCGCTTCCCAGCGAATCAGCCATTCTGCGCGGTAAACCAGATACTGGTCATAGAGGTCAGCAGTGCGTGAGGCCAGCTGAAAAAGTTTGCGCTTGTCGGTGTCGTCATTCAGATAGTGGCGCAGCATGGCGAACTCATCATGCGCCAGCATGTCCGGCAGCAGCGTCATCAGTTTCCAGGCCATGCTTTGTTTGTTGAAGGCACTCTGCTCAGGAATATCCGGCAGGACGCGTACAAACATCTCCCAGATAAAGCTCGCGGGCAGCGGAAAATCGATATTCGCCGCAATGCCAAACTTCTGCGAAAGGGACATTTGTAGCCACTGCGCCATACCGGTGCTCTGCACCAGCACCATTTCTGGCTCAAATGGATCGTCAAGACGCTCTTGCTCAACGATATACTCCATCAGTGCTTCCAGCACATCCAGACGATTTGAGTGGTAAACCCTTAGCATAAACGCTCCCGACTAGCGGCTAACCGGGCAATGCAGACGCGTCAACGCGCCCTGCCGCCCCAGAGGAGAAATAAGTGTGACCGTGATGCTGACACATCCGGACTGTGTTGTCTGCCCCCGACTGACCTGCCAGCCCGGCGGGAGCGTTAATGTTGAGATCTGCGACTGATTCCACGCATGATGCCATAGCTGGCGATACTGGCTAAGCGCCGCATACCGGGCTGCCAGCGCGCGATGATATCCGGATAACGCCGTCACAACTACAACCAGCAACATCATTGCCAGCAAAACCTCAACCATGCTAAATCCTTTTTGTCTGCTCAGGGTAACTGACATAGCGCACTTTCCTTAAGGGGGCAGAAGTCGCTCCAGCCGTGGGCAGAAAAGCGTATTTGTCCTTCCGCGATATCCCCGCCTCGCCATAGCAACAGATCGTCATTTCCGGCAACAAGCAAAACACGCTCCTCAAACAGCCTTACACAGACCCGCAGACCTTGTGTCTGCTTGCACTGAACCTCTGGCTGTAAAGCCCAGTCTTGAACGCGTCCCCACTCCAGTGCAGATTGCAAGGCAGCCTGCTGGCGAACAGACAAACTCTCGCCATTCACCAACGTACTAAAGGTTTGCAACTGCTGGTTTAATCCGGTGAGGATCAGCGTGCCGAGCACCAGCAATAGCAGGACCAGCGCCAGCGATGACATGCCCCGCTGACGATTCACAGATTAAACCCCGTTACGGTGTGGCGAGCCGAAAAGGGTGCGGTCAGTTCACCTTTGCGGCGGGCACGCAGCTCGATACTGATGACCGGCGCAAAGCCAGCACGATCGGTTTTAGTGACCATAAACTGCTCTATCAGGACCCGATCCGGGTCAGTGAGCTTATCCCATCCCTTACCTTCACAGGATGTCGCGCCCCGCAGCGTTTCGAGCGTTCCGGACTCAAGCCGGAATCCCGTGCTGTCATTTTCTGACGCGGTGCTATCCCACTGGCCGTTGCTGTTTGCATCCCACTGCACAATTGCACATCGTCCTTGCCTGCCGATGATCACCCCCTGCCCCTGGCAATGCCCTGCACAGTATCCTGCTCGCTGGAACTGTTTACCCAACGCAAGCAGGCGTTGCCACACCTCATCTTCCAGTTCCCGTTGCCCGGATTGCAGTAAAACACTCCGCTGTAGCTCCGGTAAAAAACGTGACGTGCTGAGTAACAGAATGCTGCTTATCGTCATCGCAATCAGGACCTCCAGCAGGGAAAACCCTTTTTGTTTTACTGGCATAGACTTTCTCCTGCGGCATTACACAGCCTGATACGCCCACCATTTGAGACAATAACCCACCACGCACCGGCGCGGCTCTGCACGCGAATATGTCCGGCCCATGCGGTATCCCTTAAGCCGTAAAATCCCAGCGCAGGCGTTACGTCGCTCAGCGTGACCTCCGGCCATAACGGTTTCATCACGAACGGGCCGCCGCTGTCGCAGCCCGGGACCACAGCGCTGACAAGGCAGGCCTGATTCCCGTCAGCGTGAAGCGCGATCCTGTGCTCGCTGTTGTGACGATTTGCGTCGTTTCGTAAGAACGCCAGGTAATCCCGCACCTGACAGGCTGTCTGCCAGAGCCGCTGCCGCTGTTGCCAGCTGTCCCAGCCATAAAGACCCGTCGCGCTGAGGATCACAACCAGCGAGATGGCGAAAAGGGTTTCGATAAGCGTAAAGCCATGTTCGTTTTTCATGGCGGAAGTGTGGCGGAATGGCAGAAAAGGCGCGAGCGTTAAACCAAAACATTACGAGCCGCTTTCCGGAGATTTTCACCCGTTGCAACGCGTTACATCGTCTCTGGAAACAGGCTCGAAGAACAAAACGAGCGCGAAAAAAAACCGGCGCTAAAGAGCACCGGTTGTGTCAGGATTCGCCGTATCAGATGGCGACAGGGGCTTTGATGCCAGGATGCGGGTCGTAGCCTTCAATCTCGAAGTCATCAAAACGGTAATCGAAGATCGAGTCCGGTTTGCGTTTGATCACAAGCTTCGGCAATGCACGCGGTTCGCGCGTCAGCTGGAGATGCGTCTGTTCCATATGATTGCTGTAGAGGTGGGTATCACCGCCCGTCCAGACAAAATCGCCCACTTCAAGATCGCACTGCTGCGCCATCATGTGCACTAACAGCGCGTAGCTGGCGATGTTAAACGGCAGGCCGAGGAACACGTCGCAGGAGCGTTGATACAGCTGGCAGGAGAGTTTGCCGTCCGCCACGTAGAACTGGAAAAACGCGTGGCAAGGCGCCAGCGCCATTTTATCCAGTTCACCCACGTTCCAGGCAGAAACAATGATACGGCGCGAGTCCGGGTCATTTTTCAGCTGGTTCATGACGGTCGTGATCTGGTCGATATGGCGGCCGTCCGGGGTAGGCCACGCGCGCCATTGCTTGCCGTAAACCGGCCCCAGGTCGCCGTTCTCATCTGCCCACTCGTCCCAGATGGAGACATTGTTTTCATGCAGATAAGCAACGTTGGTATCGCCTTGCAGGAACCAGAGCAGTTCATGAATGATCGAGCGCAGATGGCAGCGCTTCGTCGTCACCAGAGGGAAGCCTTCTTGCAGATTGAAGCGCATCTGGTGGCCAAAAATGGAGAGCGTACCGGTGCCGGTGCGGTCGTTTTTCGGCGTGCCCTCGTCGAGCACTTTTTTCATCAATTCAAGATACTGTTTCATGATTCCTCAGGAAAGTTGTTGCTGTGGACGACGACGATACGCCCAAATCATCATAATGGCACCCGCGACAATCATCGGAATGGAGAGGATCTGCCCCATGCTGATGTACTGTACCCACTCGCCGGTAAACTGTGCATCCGGCTGGCGGAAGAACTCGACGATGATACGAAACGCGCCGTAGCCAATCAGGAACAGACCAGATACTGCCCCCATTGGGCGCGGTTTGCGGATATACAGATTCAGGATGATAAACAGCACCACACCTTCCAGCGCCAGCTCATAAAGCTGAGACATATGACGCGGCAGAACGCCGTAGGTATCGAAAATGGACTGCCACTCAGGATGCGAAGGCAGCAGCGCGATATCCTCTGCGCGGGAGCCCGGGAACAGCATGGTAAACGGCACGCTCGGATCGACACGCCCCCAGAGTTCACCGTTGATGAAGTTGCCCAGACGCCCTGCACCCAGCCCAAACGGGATTAATGGCGCAATAAAATCAGCCACCTGGAAGAAGTTACGTTTGGTGCGTTTGGCGAAGATCACCATCACGAGGATCACACCAATCAGTCCGCCGTGGAAGGACATGCCGCCGTCCCAGACGCGGAACAGATAGAGCGGGTCGTTCAGGAATACCGGGAAGTTGTAGAACAGGACATAGCCGATGCGCCCGCCCAGGAATACGCCAAGAAAGCCAGCATAAAGCAGGTTTTCCACTTCGTTCTTCGTCCAGCCGCTGCCCGGACGACTGGCGCGACGACCAGCAAGCCACATGGCAAAGACGAAGCCCACCAGGTACATCAGTCCGTACCAGTGAAGCGCTACAGGTCCTATTGAGAAAATAACCGGATCGAATTCCGGAAAATGCAGATAACCACTGTTCATCTGTCACCACAAGATGTTGTTATTCCGCTGAAAGTGGACAGCGGCTGAATTGCATTCCCGCCGTTGGCAGGTGCTCCAAAGTTGCGAATCATAGCATAAGGCAGGCGCGGAGGATGCGCCTGAGATGTAAAAGATGTGTATAGGGTTTTATGCGCGCTGTTCCCCCTCACCCCATTCCTCTTCCTCATGGGAGAGGGGGTCGTCCGAGCAGTCATTATTTTGTGGGGATCAGCGGCCGCCGCGGATCAAACCGCCCATGCCGCGTCGCTCCATAAACGCCGCCACCTGATGGCGCACTTCGGCTGCCAGCTGTGCTTCCAGGCTACGCGCGGCCAGCTCATGCGCCTCATCTTGTTCGATGTGACGTAACAGGTATTTCACACGCGCAACGGAACGTCCGTTCATTGACAGGTGACGGAAACCGAGGCCAATCAGGATCGCCACGCACATCGGATCGCCGGCCATTTCACCGCACAGGCGCAGGTCGATATTATGCTGCTCGGCTTCGCGGGCGATCATCGCCAGGGCACGAAGCATCGCCGGATGCAGGCTGTCGTAGATACTGGCCACGCGCGTATTGTTGCGATCGACCGCCAGAATGTATTGCGTTAAGTCGTTGGTGCCAACGGAGATAAAATCAACGCGGGTCGCCAGCTGCGGTAACATAAAGACCATCGAAGGCACTTCCAGCATCACGCCAATACGGGGTTTAGGGATCGCGTAGCCGATCATCTCTTCCACTTCGCGCCCTGCACGTTCAATCAACCGCCGTGCTTCGTCGATCTCGTCAATACTGGTGACCATCGGCAGCAAAATGCTGAGATTCCCCGTGGCCGCGTTGGCACGCAGCATCGCACGAACCTGGATAAGGAAAATTTCCGGCTGATCGAGGGTAATGCGGATCCCACGCCAGCCGAGGCAGGGATTCTCTTCACTGATGGGCATATAGGGCAGTTGCTTATCCGCGCCGACGTCGAGGGTGCGCAACGTGACGGGTTTGTCGTTAAACATCTGCAACATGCCCTGATACTGCGCAACCTGCTCCTCTTCTGACGGGAAGCCGCTTTGCAGCATGAACGGTATTTCGGTGCGGTAGAGACCAATGCCATCGATGCGGCTGCCGAGCTTCTCTTCATGCTCGGGGCTTAACCCCGCGTTGAGCATCACCTTCACCCGCTCACCGCTCTTGAGCTGCGCGGGCAGGTTGACGTCATCTTCCGCCAGCTTGCTTAATTCATTCTCTTCGCTGATAAGACGCTGGTACTCCTGAAGAAGAACCGGCTCAGGATCCACCAGCAACTCACCGCGATATCCGTCCACCACCAGCGTGCGGCGATGCAGTACGGAGGGCTGAATATCCGCCCCCATCACGGTCGGAATACCGAGCGCACGCACCATAATGGCGGCATGAGAGTTAGCTGCGCCATCGCGCACCACCACGCCCGCCAGCCTGTCCTGCGGTAATTCCGCCAGCGTCGTCGCCGAGAGTTCATCGGCCACCAGCACAAACCGGTTCGGCCAGGCATTCGCCCCCTGAATAGTATCATCGAGGTGGAACAGCAGACGTTGCCCAAGCGCGCGTAAATCGCCGGCGCGCTCTTTCAGATAGCCGTCAGTCAGTACCGCAAACTGCTCGGCAAATTTTTCAATGACCTTTTTAACCGCCCACTCTGCCACCGACCCCTTATCGACCTCGGCAAATAACTCACGACGCAAACGCGCATCGGAAAGCAGGTGTGAGTAGAGATCGAAAATGGCCGCCGTCTCTTTTTGCGCGCCAGCGGCAAAGCGTTTGCTGTAGCGACGAAACTCATTCGCCGCCTCTTCCAGCGCAGCGGTGAGCCGTTCGCGCTCAAGCGCCTCATCCAGCGTAGAGGCTTCGTAGACCTGCTCCATCAGCGGGAGCGTGGCATCCATCCAGCCTTCGGCAATAGCGACCCCCGGCGAGGCCGGAAGCGCGCGAATACGCGTATGACGATACTGACCAAAAAGGGCTGTCAGTTGGGACTGAGAGAGGATCGCCGCCATCTGCGTTGCCAGCGTGACGAGGAAGGACTCCTCGCTTTCATCGTACTGGCGCAGCTCGCGCTGCTGAACAACAAGCACGCCAAGCAGCTGGCGGCGCTGAATAATCGGTACGCCAAGAAACGCGCGGAAACGCTCTTCTTTGACGGAAGGGATATATTTGAAGCTGGGGTGTTTTTGCGCATCGGCAAGGTTGATTGGCTCCGCCAGTCGCCCGACCAGGCCAACAATACCTTCATCAAACGCGAGCGTGACGGTACGTCCCCGTGGTTTTTTTAATCCGCGGGTTGCCATAAGGTAGTAGCAACGTCGGTCATGGTCGGCCAGGTAGACCGAACAGACCTCGGTTTCCATCGCAAGACAGATGTCCGTCACCAGAATATTCAGCGCCTCGTTGAGGCGAGGCGCACTGGCGACCTTTTCAACTATTTCTCGCAAGCGGGTGAGCATGATTTGCGTAGCTTAACCTCTTTTACGTCGCCAGGCAGGTGCGCTCTGTGGCTTCGGAGTCGTCTCCTGAAGCTGCATCACGACACTTGCGAACTCTTTCATCACCCTACGGTATACATCGCGCTTGAATGACACGACCTGACGAACCGGATACCAGTAGCTTACCCAGCGCCAGCCATCAAACTCTGGCGTGCTGCTGGTTTGCATATTGATATCTGAATCGTTGCCCACCAACTGCAAAAGAAACCACTTCTGTTTCTGGCCGATACAAACCGGCTTTGTGTCCCAACGCACCAAACGTTTCGGTAACTTGTAACGCAACCAGTTGCGGGTCGAAGCCAGGATGCGAACATCTTTTCGGCTTAAACCAACCTCTTCAAACAGCTCCCGGTACATCGCTTGTTCTGGGGACTCTCCAGGATTGATCCCGCCTTGCGGGAACTGCCAGGAGTGCTGACCATATCGCCGGGCCCACATCACCTGGCCCTGACGATTACAAATTACTATTCCTACGTTTGGGCGGTAGCCATCGTCATCAATCACCGGACTACCCCAAACTAAATCTGATATATGAATGATTGTTTCACACTACAGGGAGGCGGTAAACCACTCTCTTACAGGCCTGCAACCTAATAACATTTGAATAACTCACAATTTTGTGAGGAGTTATAAACAGATGAGGGCAACTGAGACCATTTTTATTCACCTTTTCTGTGGATATAGTTGTGAAGAAGTATGGAATTACCGATGAACAACCTTGTGGCCCGGCGAATCGGCAATTTTCATCACTTAAAATAAATTATTTAAATTCATCTAGTTAAACGTAAATTTAGGGTATCAAAGGCGATTAACGTGACGATCGTCACATCAAAGATCTTCCTGGTGATGAAAGATCGAACAGCGTCGATTTTATCCACAGATTGTGCCAATAAGTTAGGCACAATTTGTGTGAAAATTCGATTTTCATCGCACGTCAAGGCTGTAAATTGAAACAGTAGTGGCGGTTATTCGCAGTTATCCCATTTTTCTGTGGATAACATGGTGTAAGATCCTGTTTATTGTCAGTGACCAGAATTGCACAACCTGTTTTTTAGCCATGGCGCGACGGGATACATTCCTAAAAAACATAATATAAATCATCCACATGGAATATATACTCAGAAAAAAGTAAACTCTATCCACAAGGGATAAAATATCAGTTCATTTTTTAATCAAAAGGTTGTCAGCATGCATTCTCTCGCCCCACTGCTCTCTCCTCCCGTCAGTGAAGCCCAGTTGCTCCAGCAGGCACAACGTCTGGCAGGCTATGCACTGGGCGAGCTGGCCGTGATGGCGGGGTTGACGATACCCAACGATCTGAAGCGCGATAAAGGCTGGATCGGCGTGTTGCTTGAACGTTGGCTGGGCGCAAGCGCGGGCAGTAAACCCGAGCAAGATTTTGCGGCGCTGGGGGTGGAACTGAAGACGATCCCCATTGATAGCCTGGGGCGGCCGCTGGAAACTACCTTTGTCTGCGTTGCGCCGCTAACGGGTAATAGCGGAGTGACATGGGAAACCAGCCACGTCAGGCATAAGCTGAAGCGGGTGTTGTGGGTACCCGTTGAGGGTGACAGGCAGATCCCGCTGGCAGAGCGTCGCGTTGGCGCCCCGCTGCTCTGGAGCCCGGATGAAGAAGAAGAGAGACAGCTTTCCCAGGACTGGGAAGAGCTGATGGACATGATTGTGCTGGGACAGGTTGAGCAGATCACCGCCCGGCATGGCGAAGTGCTGCAACTCCGTCCCAAAGCCGCCAACAGCAAAGCGCTCACTGAAGCGGTAGGTGCACAGGGCGAACCGATCCTGACGCTGCCGCGCGGCTTCTATCTTAAAAAGAATTTCACCGGTGCACTGCTGGCACGACACTTCCTGTTGAAAACATAGTTTTTTACCAATTTTGCGCTCCGGCTAACATAATCTCCTCCTTTTTAAGATTTCCCCCCTTTCACCTGTCGTAATATCAGGTTATTACTACACTATGATTTGATACGAGCCAGGTGAGGATGAGAACGATGAAAAAATGGGCAGTAATTATCTCAGCAGTCGGTTTAGCGTTTGCGGTATCGGGTTGTAGCAGCGACTATGTCATGTCAACGAAAGATGGTCGTATGATCCTGACCGATGGCAAACCCGAAGTCGACGACGATACCGGTCTGGTGAGTTACCGCGATCGCGAAGGCAATCAAATGCAAATTAATCGCGACGAAGTCTCCCAGATCATCGAGCGTTAAACAGATAAAGGTCAGTAGCTTGCTGGCCTTTTTGATTTTTTCCTTCCCCTTTTGCCTTCCCTCTGCCATGTTTATATTCCTTTGTCGGGAGGTTCCTGACGCGGTCTGTATGTCTAAAAAAGGAAACCGGCTATGCATTATCACCGTATCCCCCATAGCGCTCTGGAGATCAGCCAGCTGGGGTTAGGCACCATGACATTTGGTGAACAAAACAGCGAAGCCGATGCCCATGCACAACTCGATTACGCCGTCAGCCAGGGCATTAACCTGATTGACGTGGCGGAGATGTACCCAGTTCCTCCCCGCCCGGAAACTCAAGGTCTTACCGAAACGTATGTCGGCAACTGGCTGGCGAAACGCGGCAATCGCGAAAAGCTGGTCATCGCTTCTAAGGTTAGCGGCCCTTCCCGTAATAACGATGCCGGGATCCGCCCTAACCAGATCCTCGATCGCAAGAATATCCGTGCTGCGCTGGATGCCAGCCTCAAGCGCCTGCAAACCGACTATCTCGATCTTTATCAGGTGCACTGGCCGCAGCGTCCGACGAACTGCTTCGGTAAGCTTGGCTACACCTGGAACGAGAGTGCTCCGGCCGTCACCCTGCTGGAAACACTGGAGGCGCTTACGGAATGCCAGCGCGCGGGTAAGATCCGCTACATCGGCGTTTCCAACGAGACGGCGTTTGGCGTAATGCGCTATCTGCATCTGGCCGATAAACACGACCTGCCGCGGATCGTGACCATCCAGAACCCGTACAGCCTGCTGAACCGCAGTTATGAAGTGGGTCTCGCAGAAGTGACGCAGTACGAAGAGGTGGAGCTGCTCGCCTACTCTTGCCTGGGCTTCGGAACCCTGACGGGCAAATACCTGAACGGCGCGAAACCGGCTGGTGCGCGTAACACGCTTTTCAGCCGCTTCACCCGCTATAGCGGCGAGCAGACACAAAAAGCCGTGGCGGCCTATGTGGATATCGCGAAGCGTCACGGACTCGATCCGGCGCAGATGGCGCTGGCCTTCGTGCGTCGTCAGCCGTTTGTGGCAAGTACCCTGCTCGGCGCAACGACAATGGATCAGTTGAAAACCAATATTGAGAGTTTCCACCTGAACCTGAGTGAAGAGGTCTTAGCGGAGATTGAAGCGGTGCATCAGGTTTATACTTACCCGGCACCTTAAGTTGACGATTTGCCCGGTGGCGGCGTTGCCTTACCGGGCCTACAAAATCCGCCAACATCACGAAACGTAGGCCGGGTCAGGCGGAGCCGCCACCCGGCAAAGATATCACCGCCGACGCTGCCAGACCCACAGCCCGGTAATCGCCAGCGCAAACAGTGCGCCAAACCCCACCCCGATTGCCACAACCGGCGCACCTGCTTTTACCGCCAGCGAGTAAATCCCCAGCATCAGCAGCATCGCCATGTTTTCGCCAAGGTTTTGCACCGCAATGGCGTTGCCAGCCCCGACGGTCTGCTTGCCGCGCTCCTGCAAAAGCGCGTTGAGCGGCACCACAAAGAAACCGCCTAATACGCCGATCAGTAACAACAGGGCATAGGCTGGCAATATGGCATGTTGCAGGGAGAAGAACAGAACGCCGACGCCGATCAGGATCCCTGCAGGCATGCAGCGCGCAACGGTTTCAAGCGTTACCAGTTTGGCCGCAGCCCCGGCCCCGACCACAATCCCGACGGCGACCATGGCATTCAGGTAGGTCGGCGTGGCGTTGTCTGTTATGCCCAGCGCCACCGGCACCCACAGCACCAGCAGGAAACGCAGCGTAACGCCGGCCCCCCAGAACATGCTGGTGCCCATCAGCGAGAAGCGTGTTTCACCGTTACGCCACAGTACGCGGCAGGCGTTGAAGAAGCTGCCGGTCATTGGCCCGAAGCGCCAGGATTGTCCCGGACGCGCCACGGCCAGTTTGGGGATAAACAGGTTGGCGATCACCGCGCCACCGTACATCAGGGCACAGATGCCAAGCGCGGCGAGTACATGCCAGTCTGCCAGCACGCCGCCCGCCACCGAACCCAGCAGAATCGCCGCAATGGTGGAGGACTCCATCAGGCCGTTGGCCTTCACCAGCTTATCGCCGGTGGTGAGCTCACCCAGAATGCCGTACTTCGCCGGGGAGTAAGCTGCCGCGCCAATGCCTACCAGCGTGTAGCCAACAAACGGGTTGATACCAAAGCAGATGCTTGCCGCGCCCAGAAGCTTAAGACTGTTGGCAAACATCATGACCCGACCTTTGGGGAAGCTGTCCGCCACCTGGCCAACAAACGGCGCAAATACAATGTAAGCACCCACAAACACCATCTGTAGGATCGGCTGGCTCCAGTCGGGATAAAACTCAGCTTTCAGCAACGCCAGCGTAGCAAACAGCAACGCGTTATCGCCGAACGCGGAAAGAAACTGGGCGGCGATAACCGCCATCATGCCTTTCGACCAGATTGAAGTGTTAGTGTGTACTGACTCACGCATTATGCTGTTCCGCCTCTTCAACCATGCCCTTCAGGGTCACAAAATCGGGTTTACCGCTGCCCAGCACCGGTAACTGTTTGAGGTAACGAATATCGCGGGGGACCGCCAGCTCGGGGATACCATGTTCGCGCGCATACCTGAGAAGCGCATCACGCTTCAGTTCACCGTCAGTAGTAAAGAGCACCAGCGCCTCGCCTTTACTGGCATCACTTTTCACCACGGTCGCATGCATTTTCTCCGCCGAGACTGCGGTCGCCAGCGTCTCGACCATTTCAAGAGAGACCATTTCCCCGGCGATCTTGGCGAAGCGTTTTGCACGTCCCTGGATCTGCACGAAGCCCTGATTGTCGAAGCGCACGATATCGCCCGTGTCGTACCAGCCCGTTTCAACCTCGCCATTGACGTTCTCGGCCGTCGGCGCCTCAAGCACGCCCGGTTTTTCCACACGCAGATAGCCGTTCATGACGTTCGGCCCTTTCAGCTGAAGACGTCCGCCGTCTTCAATACCCGGCACCGCCAGCAGACGCGCGTCCAGCCCCGGCAGAATACGGCCAACCGTTCCCGGTTTTGCCGCCATCGGAACGTTGATGGAGACCACCGGCGCGCACTCCGTCACGCCATAGCCTTCCAGAATCCGCAGGCCAAACTTGTCCTGCCAGATCTGGCGCGTACTGTCCTGGAGTTTTTCCGCCCCCGCCACCACGTAGCGCACGCGGAAGAAATCATACGGGTTGGCGAAGCGCGCGTAATTTCCGAGGAAGGTGGACGTCCCGAACAGCACAGTGCAGTTACGGTCATAAACCAGCTCCGGCACAATGCGGTAGTGCAGCGGGCTTGGGTAGAGGAACACCTCGGCACCGGTCAGCAGCGGCGTAAAGAGACCCACGGTCAAACCAAATGAGTGGAACAGCGGCAGCGCCGACATAAAGCGATCGTTGGCGGTAAAGTCAGCGATGGTTTTAATCTGTTCGACGTTTGCCAGAATGCTTTTGTGGCTATGAACCACACCTTTCGGGTTGCCTTCAGAGCCGGAGGTAAAGAGGATAATGGCATCATCCTCCGGCTGCTGCTTAACCTGCGCCAGACGCGGCATCAGCAGGTGCGCGAAAATCCACAGCTTGTCGGCGGTCGTGACGTCTGCTTTCAGATCTTCCAGGAACACCCAGCGCACCTGCGTCAGCTGTTCCGGCAGGTGCCACAGCTTGCCTTTATCCAGGAACTGGCGGGAGGTAAAGATGGTGTTGATTTGTGCTGCGGTAATCGCGCTGGAGAGCCCTTTCACGCCCGCCGTGTAGTTCATCATCGCCGGAATGCGGCCCCGGGACACGGCACCAAAGATTACCGCCGCGCTGATACCCGCGTTTGGCAGCATCAGGCCGATCTTTTCGCCCTGTTTGCTGTACTTTTCCAGAATACGCCCGACAAACAGCGTTTTGGTCAACAGCTTACGGTAGGTATCCGGCGTAAAATTGATGTCTTCGATGCAGTTTTTCTTCGCACCGTAGCGATACTGCGCCGACAGCAACGATTCATACAGCGTTTCGCGCGGGCGAACGGCCATGCGCGCTTCCATCATAATCTGGTGCAGCATTTCCCCGGCGATTTTACGGCGGTCGCGCGCGCGCGGCGCCTCGGGCATCGGCAGTGACGTCGGCGGTAATATATGCAGGGTAATTTTCGGGAACAGACGCTGCTTCACCAGCCCTTTCAGACGGCTGAAAAAGGTTAGCTCAGCCCCGTCGATGCGTAGCGGCACGACGGTGGCCTGAGACTTCGCCGCGACAAAACCGGCCCCGTCGTAAATTTTCATCAGGGAGCCCGTCACTGAAATCCGCCCTTCCGGGAAGATAACCACCGGACGCCCCTGCCCAATCAGACGCACCAGATGTTTAATCATCATCGGTTTGGTAGGGTCGAGCGGGACAAAATCAATCAGCGGCCTGAGCCAGCGCATGTACCATTTTTCACTGATGGAGCTGTACACCGCAAAGACGGGCCGCACGGGCAAAAAAAGCGCCAGCAATACGCCATCAAGAAAAGAGACGTGATTCGGTGTGATAAGAACACGCTCGCCATAGAGTGCCTGCGTATCGCCAGTCACGCGAATGCGAAACAGGACACGAAACAGTGTGCGGAAGAACCCAAAAAGCATTTCAACTCCCTTTGCCAGCCAGTGTGAAAGGTATAAATGGTGGCAGATTACACGAGAAGTAGTGAGGGAGCGATAGCAAAAACAGAGGCGAAAAAAAACCTGCGCATCCGCGCAGGTTGGTGCAAGTGAAGAGTACGAAAACGTACCAGGAATTCTCACCAATCAATACCTCTGGGATCTTGATTGTGGCCTCCGGCGACAGGCTTCGCCAGCAGGAAAACGCAAGGGAATGAGCCGAAGTGCAACCAGGTGTGAATAATCTCTTTTGCTGTTACAGGTTGAACTTACAGGCAAAAAAAAACCTGCGTAAAACGCAGGTTGGTGTAAATCGTGTTAATCAACCGAAGTTGATTCCACCTATCAATACCTCTGGGATCTCGACTCTAGCAATTCACAACGCATCGTTGCCAACGGACAATCGCAACAGCCTGAGGCAAAGTGTAACTAAAGGTTCAGATTGACATTATTCAGACATGACTGGCCGTGTAACGATTACACCGCGAGGGATGTTCTGCTTCACGTTTGCAGAGGACGCTCACCCGCTCCCCTTGAATGCGCGCCGCTTTTCCGCAACACTAGTTAGTGTGTAAACGCTTACCCCTATAAGAAGGTATTGAATGGCGACAATTAAGGATGTGGCTCGTCTGGCCGGTGTTTCCGTCGCGACCGTCTCCCGCGTGATCAACAACTCCCCTAAAGCGAGTGATGCATCACGCCAGGCCGTGCAGGACGCCATGGAAAACCTGAATTATCACCCTAACGCCAACGCACGCGCCCTTGCCCAACAGTCGACAGAAACCATCGGGCTGGTGGTCGGGGATGTATCCGATCCGTTTTTCGGTGCGATGGTCAAAGCCGTAGAACAAGTTTCTTATCACACCAGTAATTTCCTGCTGATTGGTAATGGCTACCACAATGAACAGAAAGAACGCCAGGCCATTGAGCAGTTGATCCGTCATCGCTGTGCGGCGCTGGTGGTCCATGCCAAAATGATCCCCGACGCCGAGCTGATCCATCTGATGAAACAGATGCCGGGGATGGTGATTATCAACCGTATTATTCCCGGATTTGAAACCCGCTGCGTGGCGCTCGACGACCGTTACGGCGCATGGCTCGCAACCCGTCACCTGATCCAGCAGGGCCATACCCGAATTGGTTATCTGTGCTCCAACCACCCAATTTCCGATGCGGAAGATCGCCTTCAGGGCTATTACGACGCGCTGCGCGAAGCCGGTCTGCCGTGCAACGATCGTCTTGTGGCGTACGGAGAACCGGATGAGAGTGGCGGCGAGCAGGCGATGACCGAGCTGCTGGGCCGCGGGCGGAATTTCACCGCCGTGGCCAGCTATAACGACTCCATGGCCGCCGGCGCGATGGGCGTGCTGAATGATAACGGAATCGACGTCCCGGCAGAAATTTCGCTGATTGGCTTTGATGATGTGCTGGTGTCGCGCTACGTGCGCCCTCGCCTGACCACCGTGCGCTACCCGATTGTGACCATGGCAACGCAGGCGGCAGAACTGGCGTTAGCGCTGGCCGAGCATCGCCCGCCACCGGAAATTACCCACCTGTTCAGCCCAACCTTAGTGCGCCGTCACTCGGTGGTATCGCCCGCGGAAGCCGTGAGCGAACAGCGATAGAGATGGACGGTTTTATCCGGGTATTCCAGCGCATCACCGATGTAGTGCCAGCCGTAACGTTCGTAGAAGTCGCGGCAGGCAGACCAGAGGTGGAGCTCGTGATACCCGGCGCGTCGCGCGTAGCCGATAACATGCTGCTGAAGTTTTCCCGCCAGCCCGTTTCCCCGCGCGGCTTCATCGACATACAGCGCAGCCAGCCAGGGATGAAGATCCTGCCGGGAAATTAAATCGCAACGCCACAACCCAACGGTGCCCAGCAGCTGGTCATCCTCAACGGCAATAAAGGTGAGCGGTAACTCGCCCGGCGTCAGGCTGTGCTCGACAATGCTCTGGAAAAAGGCACGCGGCATACCTTCACCAAACGCGTTCCAGATCCAGTCGATCACCTGCTGTGTAAACTGCGGCGCAGCGTGAAGCGGCAGTATATTCACACCAGCTTCCCCTGGAAAAGAGGGACCGATTCGAAGAGATAGCCGTCAAAATCGGGCGCGTCTTCGTCTGACAGCTCAAGCAGGCTCTTTTTAACGTTCTCAAGATGCTGGAACATCGCCTGCCACGCCCCCATCACGTCGCGGCGGCGGAGCGCAGCGAGAATGGTTTGCCTGTCTCCGAGCCACTTCAGGCGCCAGGCGCGGCTGGCGATATGGCCATTGAACTGCTGCCACAGCGGACTGCTGTCCATGTGATGCCAGACACTCTCAACCGTCGCCAGCAGCATCTGGTTTTGTGTGGCCCCAGCCAGCACCAGGTGGAACATTTTGTTGTTGTCCTGGCTGCGATCGTCGACGGCAATCGCCCGTTGCTCTTGCTCGATAATGCGGCGCAGGTTGTCGATGTCCGCCCGTGTCGCCATTTTTGCGGCAAAGGCAGCGATGTTGCTTTCAAGCAGTTGACGCGCCTGGAGAATTTCAAACGGCCCAACGTCACTGTTCAGAAAACGCTCTTCCTCGTTTTCATGCTCTTCCGGAATGCGCATCACGTACACGCCAGACCCCTGGCGAATATCCACCGTCCCCTGAAGCTCAAGCATCAGCAGCGCCTCGCGCACGATAGTGCGGCTGACGCCATACGTCTCGGCGATGTTGCGCTCCGGCGGCAGACGCGATCCCACGGGATAATGCCCCTGGATAATCTGCGCCCGTAAATCCTCGCCAATCTCCTGGTACTGTTTTTTTTCCGGCAGGATGACAGCCTTATCCACGTTTTCACCTGTGTTTTTCAGTTAATGCGCGGGCCGGACGTCCTCCCGGCCAGTTTGTGCGCTATTTTACCAGAAGGCTTACTTCCATTCATCGTCTACCCTGAGCGTCAGCACACGCTCATCGCGCAGCTGGCGGAACCAGGACGCTGATTTCTTTGCCCGCCGTGCGCGTTGATTTTCAAGGTCGATCTCAATCAGCCCGTAGCGGTTTTTAAACGCGTTCATCGGGGAGACATTGTCGGTGAAGGCCCACAGCATATAACCGTGACAGTTCGCCCCCGCCTCCCGCGCCAGCAGCGTGTAGTAGAGATGTTCGCTGATAAACGCGATGCGGTACGTGTCGTCAATGACGCCGTCACGATTGCGATACTGCGCTTCGTTCTCCACGCCCATCCCGCTTTCCGCCACAAACCAGTCAATGTTGCGATAGTCGTTTTTAATCCGCATCGCCATGTCGTAAATAATGCGCGGAAAGATCTCCCAGCCGCGAGAGGTGTTCATTCGCCGTCCGGGCAGCTCAAACGGCTCGTAGTAGTACGCCGGATGGAACGGCGTCTTCGGGTGCCAGCCGCGGGACGGGGCTTTGACGCGATGCGGGTAATAGAGGTTAATGCCCAGCTCATCGACGGTGTTGTCGGCAATCAGCGCCAGCTCGTCAGCCGTGTAGTCCCACTGCACCTGATGCTGCGCCAGCAGGGTAAAGAGCGCCTGCGGATAGCGCCCGTGCACCAGCGGGTCGAGAAAGACGCGGTTGTAGAACAGATCGTACATCTCTGCCGCTCGCACGTCATGCGGCGCGCGGGAGCGCGGATAGGTCACTTCCGGGTTAAGAATACAGCCCACCGTGCCGTCATACCCTTTCTCGCGAAACAGCTTCACCACTTTCGCCGTCGCCAGCACCTTATGGTGGTTCCACTGCATCCAGGTGCTGGTGCTCTGCTCATAGGGCCAGCGCAGCGCGTCAAGGTAGACGCGCGTCTGGACCACAATCGGTTCGTTGAAGGTAAACCAGCGGGTGACTTTGCCGTGAAAGCGCTCAAATACCTTTTCCGCATAGCGAACGAACAGCTCGACGACGTGCTTTGACGCCCAGCCGCCGTAGGTCTCCAGCAGCACGCCCGGCAATTCGTAGTGTTCCAGGCAGATCATCGGCTCAATGCCCTGACGGTGCATTTCATCGAACAGCGCGTCGTAATACGCGGCGTACTCTTCATCTACCGTCGCATTTTCATAGTCGGTTAAAAAGCGCGACCAGTTGATCGAGGTGCGATAGTGCGTCAGTCCCGCCTGCTTCATCAGCGCTACATCTTCGCGGAAGCGATTGATAAAGTCGGTTGCCACCGCCGGACCATAGCCGTTGTGCCAGACGTGACGATCGTTCATGTACCAGAGATCGATCCACGAATCCTGCCCCGGCTTTTTGCCGCTCCAGCCCTCGGTCTGCCAGGCCGATGCCGCCGCGCCCAGAATAAAATCTTGCGGTATGGCTATCTGTTTTGTGCTCATCGTATCCTCATGCGTTATCGGTGGCTTGTTGCAGTGCGGCCTGCTCTGCGCGGCGTGAAGCAATTTTCACAAACGGCAGATAGATAATCACCGCGGTCACGATGCAGATAAACTGGGTGATCACCGCCCCCATGGAGCCCGCCGTTGACAGCCAGGCGTTGATCAGCGGCGGCGTGGTCCAGGGCACCATCACCACGGCTTTCCCGGCAAATCCGGTCACGGTGGCAAAGTAGCCAATCGAGCCCGTCACCAGCGGCGTGATGATGAAGGGGATAGCCAGGATCGGGTTGAGCATGATTGGCATACCGAAGATCACCGGCTCATTGATATTAAAAATACCCGGCCCGATGGAGAGCTTGGCTATCTCCTTCATCTCTTTACGTTTGGTGGCAATCATGACGGCTATCAGCAGGCCGATGGTCAGGCCGGAGCCGCCGATGCTCATATAGACGTCCCAGAACGGCATGGTGATGATGTTTGGCACCTCTTTGCCCTGCTCGAACGCGCTCATGTTAACGGTGATTGCCCCCAGCAGCAGCGGCTCGCGGATCGGCTTGATCATCTGGTTGCCGTGAATACCAATCACCCAGAACAGCTGGGCGACAAACATCAGCAGCAGGATCCCCGGCAGGCTTTGCACCACGCGCTCCAGCGGCTGTTGCACCACCTGGTATACCGCGTCGTAGAGATACATGCCGGTAATCTGATGAAACACGAAGCCAAAGGTGGCGATGGCGGTGGTGGTGATAATGGCCGGGATCAGCGCAGAGAACGACGCGGCAACGTTCGGCGGCACCGTGTCCGGCATCCTGATTTTCAGCCCCTTGCGGTTTTCCAGCCAGCAGTAGATCTCCACCGACAGGATGGCGATAAACATACCGAGGAACAGGCTGCGGGTATCTGAGAACTGGCGCAGCAGCACATCTTTCACCACGTGCATCTCACCGTCCACCAGCATTTCCACCGTGGTCGGCGTCACGCAGATAAAGCAGATCACCGCCAGCAGGCCGGGGAACAGGGACTTAATGCCGTTAATACGCCCCAGCTCAATGCCGATTAAAAACACCGCGCCGATGTTGAGAAAGTTCAGCGTGGCGTAGTTGAGCGCGCTGGTGATCGGCTTTAAGGCCGCGAGAAACGACAGCGACTGAAAGCTCGCCAGACCGTTTTTCGGATCCAGCACCATATTGGAGATCAATACCGAGAACGCCCCCACTATGATGACTGGCATTAAGGTAATAAACGCAGACTTGATCGCCTGGATATAGCGATAGCTGTTGAAGGTAGTGGCAAAACTGCCCAGAGCGTCGATCAGTTTTTCCTGAAATGCCATAGGGTAATACCTCAGTAAAAGGGCTTTTATTGAATAAGGTGTACAGCCGGATACTATTGGTATGCCAAAAATAGCGTCCACAGGCGATTTGTTCTGTGATTAAGCTCCCAACGCCGTTAGAGGTATTCCAGATTATGATTTATCACCATTTTGGTATACCAATGACAGGCATTTATTCCGCGGGCGAGGATCGTTACTGAAAAGCGTGATCGTTATGGGGTTTTGTCCTTCCCACGTCGCTTATGCGCCGGATGGTCTGTGTTAAACTGCAAACCATTACGTGGAAACAGGAATTTCGAATGGCAACAATGCTGGATGTCTCACTGCGTGCGGGCGTGTCGAAGGCCACCGTTTCGCGCGTGCTGAACGGCACAGGTCAGGTTAAAGAGAGCACGCGCCAGCAGGTATTTCGCGCGATGGAGGAGCTGGGCTATCGTCCGAACTTTCTCGCGCGCTCGCTGGCTAACCAGACCAGCAACAGCATCGGTCTGGTCGTCTCGACGTTCGACGGTTTTTACTTTGGTCGTTTGCTACAGCAGGCGTCACGGCAGACCGAAACGCACGGTAAACAGCTGATTGTTACCGACGGTCACGATGCCCCTGAACAGGAAGAACTGGCGGTGCAGATGCTCGCCGACCGCAAGTGCGACGCCATCGTGCTGTACACGCGTTACATGAGCGAAAAGACGATCCTGAAGCTGATCAACAGCGTGCAGACGCCGCTGGTGATCATTAACCGCGAAGTGAGCCAGGCGGCGGATCGCTGCGTCTTCTTTGAACAGCAGGACGCAGCCTTCAAAGCGGTGGATTACCTGATAAGCCAGGGCCATCGGGAGATCGCCTGTATCACCGTCCCGATCCACACCCCAACGGGTAAAGCGCGGCTGATGGGCTACCGTAAGGCGCTGGAGAAGCACGGTATTCGTCTCGATGAGCGGCGGATTAAATACGGCGATGCAGGCATGACGCGGGGTTACGAGCTGTGCAAGGAGCTGATTGCGGAAAAGACATCGTTCAGCGCCCTGTTTGCCTGTAATGATGATATGGCCCTGGGCGCCTCCAAAGCATTACACCAGGCCGGGCTGAAGATCCCGCAGGATATTTCGCTGTTTGGTTTTGACGATGCCCCCAGCGCAAAGTGGCTGGAGCCTGCCCTGTCGTCGGTGTATTTGCCGATCGACAACATGATCGTGACGGCGATCGACCAGGCGATCCGGCTGGCAAAAAACCAGCCGGTTGAAGCGATCCCACCGTTCACCGGCACGCTGGTCTTACGCGATTCGGTGACAACAGGGCCCTGGTTTAATCAGACCAGCTCTAACGCCAGCAATTCCTGAATGGTCTGGCGACGGCGAATCAGCCGCGCCACGCCATTATCAAACAGCACTTCCGGCAGCAGCGGACGGCTATTGTAGTTCGAAGACATAGACGCCCCGTATGCACCGGTATCATGCAGCACCAGATAATCTCCCGGTTTTACCTCTGGCAGCGAACGGGTTTCGACTTTCCCGCCTTCCTGCTGAGTAAAGACGTCACCGGATTCACACAGCGGGCCGGCAACAACGGTCTCGATGCGCGGGGCGTTGACCAGATCGCGGCCATCGGCGGCAAGCGCGGTGATGTGATGATAGCTGCCGTACATGGACGGGCGCATCAGGTCGTTGAAGCCAGCATCAATCAGCACAAAGTGACGGCTTCCCATCTCCTTCACGCTCCGCACCTGCGCCACCAGCACGCCAGCTTCGGCGACCAGGAAACGACCCGGCTCAATCTCCAGCTTCACCGCATGGCCCAGATGAGCGGCAATGCTGTCACGCGCGGCGCTCCACAGGCCGTAATAGTGATCCGTGTCGATCGCCTCCTCCCCTTCGCGGTAAGGGATCGAAAGCCCTCCCCCGGCGGAGATCGCCTCCAGATCTTGGCCAAAATCGATAACCTGACGCACCATCGCGCCACAGACCTGCTCAAGATGGCCATAATCCACGCCGGATCCGATATGCATGTGAATACCCACCAGCTTAAGGTTGTAACGTTGTAAAACCTCCAGCGCCGCAGGCATATCGGCATACCAGATCCCGTGCTTGCTGTTTTCGCCCCCGGTGTTGGTTTTCTGACTGTGACCGTGACCAAAGCCCGGGTTGATGCGCAGCCAGACGCGATGGCCCGGGGAAACCTGCCCAAGCTGTTCCAGCATATCCACCGAACCGGCATTCACCGGGATTTGCAGCTCGTGCACGCGCGCCAGCGTGGCGTCGTCTATCAGGTCAGCGGTGAAGACGATCGCGTCGCTATCGGCCTTTGGATCAAACCCGGCCGCCAGCGCACGTTCGATTTCACCCAGCGATACGGAGTCAACCTTCACGCCCTGCTCGCGCATCAGGCGCAGAATATGAATATTGGAGCAGGCCTTCTGCGCAAAACGCACCACGTCAAACTGATGCAGCGCGACGATTTTCTCGCGAACAATCTGCGCATCGTAGACCCACACCGGACAGCCGAATTCGGCAGGCAGGCGCAGCAGGTTATCGGCGTTTAAATCGGTTTCGGTCTGGTTGAGCGGGCGTGGCATGGTCGTCTCCGGTATTCTGTTTTTTATCATTACGCCACAGCCTGAAGAGAATAAAAAATATCGTTTTATCGTGAGTCTATGCAAAAATGATATGGACCACGCTCAGCCATCAGGTGCCCTATGCCCGCCGTTAACCTACGCCATATCGAGATTTTTCATGCGGTGATGACCACCGGCAATCTCACTGAAGCCGCGCAGATGCTGCACACCTCGCAGCCGACGGTCAGCCGCGAGCTGGCGCGTTTTGAGAAAGTGCTGGGGCTGAAGCTGTTTGAACGCACCCGCGGCAGGCTGCATCCAACGGTGCAGGGTTTACGTCTTTTTGAGGAGGTTCAGCGCTCCTGGTACGGGCTGGACAGGATCGTGAGCGCGGCGGAGAGCCTGAGGGAGTTTCGCCAGGGCGAGCTGTCCATCGTCTGCCTGCCGGTCTTTTCTCAGTCGTTCCTGCCGGTACTGCTACAGCCGTTTCTGGCCCGCTATCCGGAGGTCAGCCTGACCATCGTGCCGCAGGAGTCGCCGCTGCTGGAGGAGTGGCTTTCGGCCCAGCGCCACGATCTGGGTCTGACCGAAACCCTCGTCACGCCAGCGGGAACGGAACGCACGGAGCTGCTCTCGCTGGATGAGGTCTGCGTGCTGCCTGCCAGCCACCCGCTTGCTTTCAAAGCAGTTCTGACCCCGGCAGATTTTCACGGTGAGAACTATATCAGCCTGTCGCAGACCGACAGCTACCGACAGCTTCTGGATGGCCTGTTTGCCGAACATCAGGTGAAGCGGCGGATGGTGATGGAAACGCACAGTGCGGCATCAATTTGCGCGATGGTGCGCGCGGGCGTGGGTATTTCGGTGGTGAACCCGCTCACGGCTATGGACTACGCCAGCAGCGGCGTGGTTCTGCGCCGTTTTAGCGTTTCCGTTCCCTTTACCGTAAGCCTGATCCGCCCGCTGCACCGGCCCGCCTCAGCGCTGGTTGATGCCTTTAGTGAACACCTGATTGCGCACGCGCGTCAGGTGGCGCTTCGGTTACCTGACCTGCAAAAACCTTTATGACAGCATAAACTCCACCGCATCCGCGGCATGGATGGCGGCGGTATCAAAGACCGGTATCGGGCTTTGGTCTGCCGGCACCAGTAGGCCAATTTCGGTACAGCCGAAGATGACTCCTTCCGCCCCCTGCTGCGCCAGTTTCTCAATCACGCTGACGTACCAGGCGCGCGAAGCTTCGCTGAAGGTGCCGAGGCACAGTTCATCAAAAATAATCTGGTTAATGCGCGCCCGGTCTGCCTCCTCCGGGATCAGGCTTTCAATCCCGAACTGGCTACTCAGCCGCCCGCGGTAAAAATCCTGCTCCATGGTGTAGCGCGTCCCCAGCAGCGCCACGCGCGTCATGCCGGCGGCACGTATGGCACGCCCGGTGGCATCCGCGATATGTAAGAACGGCAGCGAACAGCGGTCTTCAATATGCGACGCCACCTTATGCATGGTGTTGGTACACAGCAGAATACCCTGCGCGCCCGCACGCTCCAGGCCAAGTGCGGCGTCTGCCAGCATTTGCCCGGCTTTGTCCCACTCCCCGCTCGACTGGCAGGCTTCTATTTCATGGAAATCCACGCTGTGCAGCAGCAGGCTGGCCGAATGCAGACCGCCCAGACGCTGTTTGACGCCTTCATTAATCAGGCGGTAGTACGGGATCGTTGATTCCCAGCTCATGCCCCCTAACAGACCGATCGTTTTCATCTTTCCTCCTGTACGTTTCACCCAGTGAAGCAAACTTGTGATCGCCTTTCCAGTTATTTGGCTAAACGTTTTCTTTTCGCTGCGGCTGAGATAAGTTAAATGAAACAATGTTTCATTACATAACAGGGCGAAAATATGTTTATTTTCCATAAAGAGACCACGCTTGAGGATTTGGGCAACGGCGTGACGCGTCGTATTCTGGCGCACGACGGCAGGATGATGGCAGTGGAAGTGAATTTCGAGCAAGGTGCGATTGGCCCGCGGCATAACCACCCGCATGAGCAGCTCACCTACGTTCTCTCGGGGGAATTTGAGTTCACCATTGGCGAGGAAAAGCATGTGGTGACGGCGGGCGACACTCTCTATAAAAAGCCGCACGTGATGCACGGCTGCGTTTGCCTCAAACCCGGCACCTTGCTGGATACCTTTACGCCGGTACGCGAGGATTTCCTGAAATAAAAAAAGGCGCTCATCAGAGCGCCTTTTTTCATGTTATTCCGTAACCGGCTCAGGAAGTTGTTCCGGCAGCGGGTTGCGGGAGCGCATTGCTTCGCGCAGCAGCACGCTGCCACAGGCGAACAGCCCACCCAGAATACCCGCCAGCAGCACGATCAGTGCTTTGCCCGGGCCATCTTTTTTCACCGGCATAGAAGGAGAGAGCTGGTATTTGAACGGCTCCAGGCTCACGTCTTCGAAGGAGAGTTTTTGCAGCTGCGCCAGATAGTATTCGCGGTTCTGGAAATCGGCGTTCAGCTCAGAAACATCCTTCAGATTTTTCTCAATTTGCAATTTCTGCGCAATCCCGTCCGCGCCAAGCGCGACGGAGTAATCCGGATCGTCTTTCACCGCCTGTCCGTTACTGTAAACCGGCTTTTTGATCCCTGCCGCGTTCGCCACTTCCAGCGAGTAGTTAAGGCGTTGCAGGTTGGTATTGTGGATATTGGTCAGTCGAACCCGATCCAGCTCCAGCTGCTGCTGAACCGTTTTGGTTCTCAGGATCAGCTGATCGCGGATGTTTTGCATGGTCTCCTGCTCGACGATGCGGGAAATGTACTGAATGTAACCATTTAACACTTTCTGCGCGTCCTCTGCCGTTGGGGCAGTGAAGCTTAACGTCCAGGAGAGATACGGTGCTTTATCAGCATTTTTTTCCTGGGTGTTATCAATAGCCTTCATCTTTTCGGCGATATTGACCACCGCGCGGTGCAGCTCCAGCGGGTCAACCTCGGCGCCATCGAGCTGAGCCATCACGTAAGGAGAGCTCTTCATGTACTCTTCAAGCAGGGACTGAGACTGAAACTTTTTGATAAACAGATTAAATACATCCGCACGGGTAACTTTAACGTCCACATCAAGCACCTGCAGCGTCACCATCATCTGGCGCAGCGAACTCCACTGCGTCTGTTCCGCTGGCGTAATGACCGCTTTACTGGTCCATTTTTGCGGTATCAGGAAGGCGATTGCCAGGCCGACCAGTGCAAATGCAAACACAATGGTAATGATGCGTTTTTTTGCTGCCAGCAGGACGTCCAGCAGACCCAGGAGATCTATTTCTTTAGCGCTGACCGCCGGGGGAGCATAGTGAGGAAAGTTGAGATCCGTATGTTGTTTGAAATCCATTGCTGACATAACTGTTCTTCTTTTAAGGATGCAGTGAAATTCTGCCTGACTGGTTCCGGTTTAAGAAATCATACAAGAATGTAAGAATTATCTGAATGCCGAATTGGTACATCTGTAGACCTGCTATCAGATCTGGTAGTTAGCCACGCTGCGTGACTATTGTTTTTCCCGTTTCCACTTGTGCTTCGTATCGCCTCCTCGCAGTCCCGACGAACGTCCGTGAAAAGGCAAAAATGCCACCTCCCTCACTATATTGAAACAGCGTTTCGACGCTGATCACATTTCCATCATTAAGCGAATGACGCAGAAATAAATCGCAATAATATAAAATAAAACGATGTTTTAGTATCCAAGAACGGCGGTTCAGCTCTTTTGAAACCCAACGCATTTAGCGCAAAGAGGAAGGCAAAAATGCGTTAATAAACAATTTTATATTTAGCCGACGCCAGATATTGCACCCTAAAATTCAGCTCTCATGCCGCGCGATGCTGGCCTGGGAAGATGTAACAAAGCAGATTCCGTTTTAAACCATTGATCGCCAGGTAGGTATGTATGAATGAAAACAAGCTGCTGGGGCTCGCATGGATATCACCCTACATCATCGGGTTGATACTCTTTACGGCATTCCCCTTCGTCTCATCATTTTTCCTCAGCTTTACGGATTACGATTTGATGAGTCCGCCGGTGTTTAACGGCATCGAAAACTATCGCTACATGTTTACCGAAGACACGCTCTTCTGGAAATCAATGGGCGTGACCTTTGCATACGTATTTTTAACCATTCCGTTAAAGCTCGCCTTCGCATTAGGGATTGCCTTTGTCCTGAACTTTAAATTACGCGGCATCGGATTTTTCCGTACTGCCTACTATATTCCGTCGATCCTCGGCAGTTCCGTCGCCATTGCCGTATTGTGGCGCGCCTTATTTGCCATCGATGGCCTGCTGAACAGCTTTATCGGCGTATTTGGTTTTGACCCGGTGAACTGGCTGGGTGAACCGTCACTGCCGCTAATGTCCGTTACCCTGCTGCGCGTCTGGCAGTTCGGTTCCGCGATGGTCATCTTCCTGGCCGCGCTGCAAAACGTACCGCAGTCCCAGTATGAAGCGGCGATGATCGATGGCGCATCGAAATGGCAGATGTTCATGAAGGTGACCGTGCCGCTGATTACGCCGGTGATCTTCTTCAACTTCATCATGCAGACCACGCAGGCGTTCCAGGAATTTACCGGGCCGTACGTGATCACCGGCGGCGGGCCGACCTATTCGACCTACCTGTTCTCGCTCTACATCTACGACACCGCGTTTAAGTATTTCGATATGGGTTATGGCGCGGCGCTGGCGTGGATCCTGTTCCTGGTGGTGGCCGTCTTCGCCGGTATCGCCTTTAAGTCGTCGAAATACTGGGTGTTCTACTCCGCCGATAAAGGAGGCAAAAATGGCTGATATTCAACAACTCTCCACGGCAAGAAGCATCGCCGAACGCGAAGTAGCCCGCACGCTGCGCAGAGAGAAAATCAATGCCACCGTTCGCTATGCGATCCTGCTGTTTGTCGGCCTGCTGATGCTTTACCCGCTGGTGTGGATGTTCTCCGCGTCGTTCAAACCGAACCACGAGATCTTCACCACCCTGAGCCTGTGGCCTGCCCATGCCACCTGGGACGGCTTCATCAACGGCTGGAAAACCGGCACCGAGTACAACTTCGGCCACTACATGCTGAACACCTTTAAGTATGTGATCCCGAAAGTGATCCTGACCATTATCTCCTCCACCATCGTGGCGTATGGCTTTGCCCGCTTCGAGATCCCGTGGAAGAAGTTCTGGTTCGCCACGCTCATTACCACCATGCTGCTGCCAAGCACCGTGCTGCTGATCCCGCAGTACCTGATGTTCCGTGAGATGGGCATGCTGAACAGCTATATGCCGCTGTACCTGCCGCTGGCCTTCGCCACCCAGGGGTTCTTCGTCTTCATGCTGATCCAGTTCCTGCGCGGCGTCCCGCGTGACATGGAAGAAGCGGCGCAGATTGACGGCTGTAACTCCCTTCAGGTGCTGTGGTACGTGGTTGTGCCGATCCTTAAACCGGCCATTATCTCCGTCGCCCTGTTCCAGTTCATGTGGTCTATGAACGACTTTATCGGGCCGCTGATTTATGTCTACAGCGTGGATAAATACCCGATTGCACTGGCGCTGAAAATGTCCATCGACGTCACCGAAGGGGCGCCGTGGAACGAAATTCTGGCAATGGCGAGCATCTCCATTCTGCCATCCATCATTGTCTTCTTCCTGGCACAGCGCTACTTCGTACAGGGCGTCACCAGCAGCGGAATTAAAGGTTAAGAGGGAAATACCATGGCTGAAGTTATTTTCAACAAGCTGGAAAAGGTCTACTCCAACGGTTTTAAAGCGGTACACGCTATCGATCTTAAAATCGCCGAAGGGGAATTCATGGTGATCGTCGGCCCATCCGGCTGCGCCAAATCCACTACTCTGCGCATGCTGGCGGGACTGGAAACCATCAGCGGCGGCGAGGTGCGTATCGGCGACAAGATCGTGAACAACCTCGCGCCGAAAGAGCGCGGGATTGCGATGGTGTTCCAGAACTACGCCCTCTATCCACACATGACGGTGCGCGAGAATCTGGCCTTTGGCCTCAAGTTGAGCAAGCTGCCGAAAGATCAGATTGAGTCCCAGGTGAATGAAGCCGCCAAAATTCTCGAGCTGGAAGAGCTGCTCGACCGCCTGCCGCGCCAGCTTTCCGGCGGCCAGGCGCAGCGCGTGGCGGTAGGCCGTGCGATTGTGAAAAAACCGGATGTGTTCCTGTTCGATGAGCCGCTTTCAAACCTCGACGCCAAACTGCGCGCCTCGATGCGTATCCGTATTTCCGACCTGCACAAGCAGCTGAAGAAATCCGGAAAACCGGCCACCACCGTTTACGTGACCCACGACCAGACCGAAGCGATGACCATGGGCGACCGCATCTGCGTGATGAAGCTCGGCCATATCATGCAGGTGGATACGCCGGACAATCTCTACCACAAGCCGAAGAACATGTTCGTGGCGGGCTTTATCGGCGCGCCGGAGATGAATATACGCAAAAGCGTGCTGGTCGAAAAAGCGGGACAGCTGCACATCGCCATTGGTGATGAAAGCATGCCGCTGAACGCGGAGAAGCAGGAGAAAGTCGCCGCTTACGCGGGTCAGGAGATCTTCTTCGGCGTGCGTCCGGAATTTGTGTCGCTCTCTGATGAGCCCTTCCCGAACGGCGGCTGTAGCGGGGAGATGGTGCGCGTTGAGAACATGGGCCACGAATTCTTTGTGTACCTGAAGGTCGCGGACTACGAACTGACCGCCAGAATCCCGTCCGATGAAGCTAAACCAATGATTGATAAGGGACTTCATCGTAAGGTGTATTTCACGTTTGATATGAATAAGTGTCATATTTTTGACGCAAAAACTGAACAGAACCTCTCTCTCTGATGGAGTGATAAAAATGAAAAAAGTGCTTTTAAGCGCAGCTATCTCCGCGACCCTGGGCCTTACCGCTTTGCCATCGATGGCGCAGAATGTGGATTTACGGATGTCCTGGTGGGGCGGCAACGGCCGTCACCAGGTCACCCTGAAAGCGCTGGAGGAGTTCCATAAGCAGAACCCGGACATCAACGTGAAAGCGGAATACACCGGCTGGGACGGTCACCTCTCCCGTCTGACCACCCAGATTGCGGGTGGAACCGAGCCAGACGTAATGCAGACGAACTGGAACTGGCTGCCGATCTTCTCCAAAACCGGTGACGGCTTCTACGATCTGAACAAGTTGAAGGAGGTGATCGACCTGTCGCAGTTCGATCCCAAAGAGCTGCAAACCACCACCGTGGATGGCAAGCTGAACGGCATTCCGATCTCGGTGACGGCGCGGGTGTTCTACTTCAATGACGAAACCTGGAAAAAAGCGGGTATTGCGTACCCGAAAACCTGGGACGAGCTGATGGCAGCCGGTAAAACCTTCGAGAGCAAGCTCGGTAAGCAATACTACCCGGTGATCCTCGAGCACCAGGATACGCTGGCGCTGCTGAATTCGTACATGATCCAGAAGTACAACATTCCTGCGGTGGATGAGAAAACCAAAAAGTTCAGCTACACAAAGGAACAGTGGGTGGAGTTCTTCCAGACCTACAAAAAGCTGATCGACAGCCACGTCATGCCGGACACCAAATATTATGCCTCATTTGGTAAGAGCAACATGTATGAGATGAAGCCGTGGATCCAGGGAGAATGGGGCGGCACCTATATGTGGAACTCCACCATCAACAAATATTCCGACAACCTGAAGCCACCGGCGAAACTGGAGCTGGGCAGCTACCCAATGCTGCCGGGCGCCACCGACGCGGGCCTGTTCTTCAAACCGGCTCAAATGCTGTCGATTGGTAAGTCGACCAAAAACCCGGAAGCGGCGGCGAAGCTGATTAATTTCCTGCTCAACAGCAAAGAAGGGGTCGATACGCTGGGCCTTGAGCGTGGCGTACCGCTGAGCAAAGTAGCGGTGCAGTATCTGACTGAAGACGGCACCATTAAAGAGGACGATCCTTCCGTGGCAGGCCTGCGTCTGGCGCAGTCGTTGCCGGCGAAACTCACCGTCTCGCCATACTTTGACGACCCACAGATTGTGGCGCAGTTCGGTACTTCTTTGCAGTATATCGACTACGGGCAGAAAACCGTGGAAGAGACGGCCGCTGACTTCCAGCGTCAGGCGGAGCGTATTTTGAGACGTGCGATGCGGTAAACACTAAGCCGCTTACCGGGCCTACACGGTATCGTAGGCCCGGTAAGCGAAGCGCCACCGGGCAATTACATTACACGCCGATATTACGTAGTTTCTCCCCTCTCATCAGCTTGCGTTCAATATGCTCCAGGGTCACGCCCTTGGTTTCGGGGATCAGCCAGAAGGTCACACCGATAAACGCCACGTTCAGCACCGTATAGAGCCAGAAAGTGCCTGCCGCGCCAATCGCATCCAGCAGCGTCAGGAAGGTCGCGCCAATGATCATGTTCGACACCCAGTTGGTGGTGGTGGAACAGGTGATACCAAAGTCGCGGCATTTCAGCGGCTGTATTTCAGAGCACAGGATCCACACCACCGGCGCGGCGCTCATCGCGTAACCGGCGATACACATCATGGTCATGCCCACGGAGAGCCAGGAGAGGCCGCTTGACGCCGTGCCGTTATCGAACTGCATCAGGCAGTAGCCAAGGATTAAGGTGCCGAGCGCCATCACGCTAAAGCCAATTTTCAGGGCGGGTTTACGTCCGGCCTTATCAACGGTGAAAACCGCGATAAAGGTGGCGAACATAAAGGTCAGCCCCACCACCAGCGTGGCGATCATCTGCTGTTCGGTGGTGGTAAAACCGGCCATTTTAAAAATGCGCGGGGCGTAATACATAATGATGTTCATCCCCGTAAACTGCTGCATCGCCTGTAACAGCATGCCGAGGAACACCGCGCGGCGCACGTTGCGGTTCGCCTTAAACAGGGACCAGCCGCCCTGCTTCAGCTTCAGGCTTTCGCGGATTTCGTTCAGCTCTTCACGCGCTTTTTCAGACGTGTCGCGCAACATGCGCAGCACCTCTTCCGCCTCCACGTGACGCCCTTTTTGCGCCAGCCAGCGCGGGCTGTTCGGCAGGAAAATGACTAACACAATCAGCAGCAGCGCAGGCAGCGCCAGCACGCCAAGCATTGCCCGCCAGTTGCCGCTGTAGCTGAAGTACGTATCCGACAGAAACGCCAGCACGATACCGAGCGTCACCATCAGCTGATACATACTGATCATCTTCCCGCGCACGTTCTCACTTGCCATTTCAGAGAGATAAAGCGGCGCGGTGTAGGACGCGATACCCACCGCTACGCCAAGCAACACGCGTGAAAGCAGCAGCACTTCTATGTTTGTCGCAAACGCGGAGCCGATGGAGCCTGCGACGAACAGAATCGCCCCAACCATCAGGCTGTATTTGCGCCCGAGACGGAACGACAGCCAGCCGTTAAACAACGCGCCGATGGCCGCGCCCAGCATCATGCTGCTCACCACCCACTCTTGCAGGCGGTTGCTTAACGTAAAGTGGTCGGTAATAAAGGGCAGTGCGCCAGCGATAACGCCGATATCCAGACCAAACAGTAGACCGGCTACGGCGGCCGCAACAGAAACAAACTGGTTCATGCGTCGGGTATCGCGCAGCGCAGCGGGCATAAGGGTAGAGTCATTTATAGATGTCATAGTTTCCTGCCTCAACAGCGAAATTCGTTAAGTGAAATTACGAGATACCGGAAGAAAGTGTCAGGTCGGAACTGGTGAAGATATGGATTATTTCGCTACGACATACCGTTCTGTGATGGACATTACAATTTCAAATCAGGGTGGTTTAACCTTATTTTTTATTAATTAGTTAATATTTAAGCAATAAATGTGTGATACCCGTCATTTATTCCTTTTTAGTATGGATTTTTCATCTTTAAGGATATGGATAAAGCCAATTTTGGCGCAAAAAAAACCTCCACCCGAGGGCAGAGGTTCTTTATTAAGGCTGAATTAACGTGCCAGCCAGCCGCCGTCAACGGCGACGGTATAGCCGTTAATGTAATCCGAAGCCGGAGAAGCCAGGAACACAACCGGGCCCATCAGATCGCTCGGCAGACCCCAGCGACCCGCTGGAATACGTTCCAGAATTGCCGCGCTGCGCTCTTCATCAGCACGCAGCTGCTGGGTATTGTTGGTGGCCATGTAGCCCGGCGCAATCGCGTTGACGTTGATATTGTGCTGCGCCCACTCGTTCGCCAGCAGACGGGTCACGCCCATCACGGCGCTCTTCGATGCGGTGTAAGACGGTACGCGGATGCCGCCCTGGAAAGAGAGCATGGAGGCAATATTGATGATCTTCCCGCCTTTCCCCTGCGCGATGAAGTGCTTCGCAGCCGCCTGGGACATAAAGAACACGCTCTTGATGTTCAGGTTCATCACGTCGTCCCAGTCCGTTTCGCTGAAGTTAATCGCATCTTCACGGCGAATCAGGCCCGCATTGTTGACCAGAATATCGATATGCCCGAACTCCGCGACCGCGCGATCCAGCAGTTCAGGGATCGCATCGATTTTGCGCAGGTCCGCGGTCAGGCTCAGGAAACGACGGCCCAGCGCGGTGACGCGCTCGATGGTTTCCGTTGGCTCTACGATGTTAATCCCGACGATATCACAGCCCGCTTCCGCCAGACCTAACGCCATACCCTGCCCCAGCCCGGTGTCACACCCGGAAACCACAGCCACTTTACCCTGCAGAGAAAATGCATCCAGAATCATGTTTGTTCCTTAATCGTTCAGCGCCTGTCACCAACAGGCAGATGTATGCTTAACTGCCTGCGACTAGCGCAGATCCTTAACAGCGACGTGGTCCATGTCATCGAAGACCTGGTTTTCACCGACCATACCCCAGATAAAGGTATAAGCTTTCGTTCCCACGCCAGAGTGGATGGACCAGCTTGGCGAAATGACCGCCTGCTCGTTGTGCATCACGATATGGCGAGTTTCCTGCGGCTGTCCCATCATGTGGAACACGCAGGCATCTTCATCCATGTTGAAGTAGAAATAGACTTCCATGCGGCGCTCGTGGGTATGGCACGGCATGGTGTTCCACAGGTTGCCCGGCGCAAGCTCGGTCAGCCCCATGCTGAGCTGGCAAGTTTCCAGCACATCCGGTACGAAGTATTTATTGATGGTGCGGCGGTTGCTGGTGAGGTTGTCACCAAGGGTCACCGGGGCAACGTCCGCTGGCGTGACTTTTTTGGTTGGGTAAGTCGTATGAGCCGGGGCGCAGTTGTAGTAGAACTTCGCCGGTTTGCTGCCATCGATGCTGGCGAACACCACTTCTTTCGCGCCTTTTCCGACGTACAGCGCGTCACGGTGACCAATTTCGTAGCACTGGCCATCGACGGTTATGGTGCCCGGCCCGCCAATGTTAATCACGCCCAGTTCACGGCGTTCGAGGAAGTAGCTCACGCCCAGCTGTTTGCCCACTTCACCGCCCACGGAGACGGTTTTCGCCACCGGCATAATCCCGCCCACAATAATGCGGTCAATATGGCTGTAGACCATGGTGTACTTGTCGGCTTCGAACACTTGCTCAACTAAAAACTCACTGCGCAGCCCCTGAGTATCCAGCGTTTTTGCGTGCGCACTGTGGATGCTTTGTCTGACGTCCACGTAAACCTCCAGAATTGATCGTGCCCGAAGGCAAAGATGAATAACGAAACAATGTTCCGTTTTCGTGATGAACACATATTATCCCCTGTACATGGGGTTTTCAATTACATTTAAAACAACGTTTCATTTTTTCTGCATGTTTATGCCAGAAATGGTGTTTCGATCACGATAAATCTTTAAGCCCCTCAATCTGGCTAAAGAAACTGAGAATTTGCGCTGTCAGTCACACACAATGAAACGATGTTTTGATAATTTAACACCTAGTTTTCAACCTATATTACGCGTTCAAAGGAGTGCATTATGGCTAAAGGTATGCGGGTCAAGCTGAACTACGAGGTCAGCCGCGATCCGGATACAGGCGTGGAAGTTACCCGCCTGACCCCACCGGAAGTAACCTGTCATCGCAACTACTTTTACCAGAAGTGCTTCTTTAACGATGGCAGCCACCTGCTGTTCGCCGGGGAGTTCGACGGTCACTGGAACTATTACCTGCTGGATCTGAAAAACGCCGAAGCGGTGCAGCTGACCGAAGGCGCGGGCGATAACACCTTTGGCGGGTTCCTCTCTCCGGACGATCAATCCCTCTACTATGTGAAGAACGATCGCACCCTGCTTGAGGTGGATTTACAGACGCTGGCAGAGCGCGAAGTGTACCGCGTCCCGGAAGAGTGGGTTGGCTACGGCACCTGGGTCGCGAACAGCGACTGCACCAAACTGGTAGGTATTGAGATTGCCAGACGTGACTGGACGCCACTCAACGACTGGAAAATTTTCCACGACTTCTTCCACAAAGGGCCGCACTGCCGCCTGCTGCGCGTTGATCTAAAAACGGGTGAAAGCACCACCATCCATGACGAGAAGATCTGGCTGGGACATCCGATTTATCGCCCGTTCGATGACAATACCGTGGCCTTCTGTCATGAAGGGCCACACGACCTGGTTGACGCCCGCATGTGGCTGGTCAACGAAGATGGCAGCAACGTGCGGAAAGTGAAAACGCACGCGGAAGGGGAAAGCTGCACGCATGAATTTTGGGTGCCGGACGGGTCCGCGCTGATCTACGTCTCTTACCTGAAAGGTCAGCAAGGGCGCACCATCTCCCGCTTCAATCCGGACACCGGCGTGAATGAAGCGGTAATGAACATGCCCGCCTGTTCGCACCTGATGAGCAATGTTGACGGCACCATGCTGGTTGGCGACGGTTCCGGCACGCCTGTCGATGTGAAAGACACCGGCGGCTACACCATTGATAACGATCCTTATCTGTATGCCTTTGACGTGGCGAAGAAAGCCTATTACCGCATTGCCCGTCATGACACTTCCTGGGCTACGGTGGCGAACAGCCGCCAGGTAACCCACCCGCATCCGTCCTTCACGCCGGACGAAAAAGCGGTGCTGTACAGTTCCGATAAAGACGGCAAACCGGCCCTCTATATCGCGAAACTCCCCGAGCAACCTGAAATGTTGCATGCCTGAATGAGTTAGTGTTTCTGTAACTGGCCTTGCCCTCCGATTCGGAGGGCTTTTTTTTGGGTGATTGCGGCGCTTTTTGCCGGGTGGCGCTAACGCTTACCCGGCCTACGAAATGACTGATTGGAGAGAAAGTGTATGCCGGGTAAGCGCAGCACCACCCGGCATACGAAACGACGGAGTGGAAGGAAAGTGTAGGCCGGGTAAGCGCATCGCCATCCGGCATACGAAACGACGGAGTGGAAGGAAAGTGTAGGCCGGGTAAGCGCAGGGCCATCCCGCATACGAAACGACGGAGTAGAAGGAAAGTGTAGGCCGGGTAAGCGAAGCGCCACCCGGCGGTTTTTAGCGAAGAAGCTGGATTATCAGAAGGAGTACGCCACGCCTAAACGGAAACGGGTCTGGCGTTCGTCAGTGTCTTTAACCCCCACGTTGCCCACCTCAACATACGGTGCCCAGTTTTTATCCCATTTGTAGGCCAGCTTGGCGTTATATTCATTGGAATAATCTTTATTGTTATTTCGGGCCACGCCTTCAGAGCTTTTCGCGTAAACATAGTTCAGCTCGGTACGCCAGTCACCTAATACCCAACCGACCCACGCATCACCACGGTTAACTTTATCATCGTCCTTATTTGAGCTTGACGGGTAGCGGGTATATTCATAACGGTAACGCGCGGCCACGTAGAAGCCATTATCGAAACTATATTGCACATGCAGATTCGGTTTATAAATGGTACGACTGTCTGTGCTTTCAATCGTAAACGCAGGCGTCATGGCGATATTGTCTGTCGCTTTCCAGCGCCAGCTAATCTGATCTTCGTGACCGTTCCCCACCACATCCGCGAATGGCTGATCTGCCTTGTCCCCGCCTGATTTCCACTTCGCCTCGACTGAAAAACCGAAGCCATTGTCAAAGCGGTGCGAGACGGCAACACGGTCGGCATTCGAGCCGCTGTCAATATATTCGTGACGCAGATCGACGGTAACGGCGCTAGCCGCAAAAGAGGCACTAATAAGGGAAGCAAGGAGCAGAGATTTCTTAAACATGAAAAAACCCTCAATTAAAATAATGTTTCGTTTTTATGAAACTTGAGTTTATTTTTTATGCACCGTTATTTTAGTGACAAGGATCGAAATTATTTGTTTCATTTTTTTTGGCAAAGATCGACGTGAACCTCATCAACAAAAAAGGCGTATAACGCATAAATTCCAGGCGTGAGATCACACTAAGAACTTCACAAAGCGAATAATTCACCGCGCAATAATTATTGTGAGCTTAAGAAAGAACGCAGAAGTGTTAAAAAAGGATTATGCGGACATAAAAAAACCTCCCGAGGGAGGCTTTCTGTGCGCAGAGGGGGAAATTACCGTTCGATAGCCAGGGCTACCCCCTGCCCTCCGCCAATGCAGAGCGTTGCGATCCCTTTTCGGGCGTTACGCTTTTTCATTTCGTGGACTAGCGACACCAGAATGCGGCAGCCGGAAGCGCCAATAGGATGACCGAGCGCGATCGCACCGCCGTTGACGTTGACCCGTAGCGGATCCCATTCCAGCATTTTCCCGACCGATATCGCCTGTGCAGCAAAGGCTTCATTGACTTCAATCAGATCTACATCGATCAGCTGCCAGCCCGCCCGCTCAAGACAGCGGCGCGTGGCATAGACCGGGGCGATCCCCATTAACGCAGGATCAACACCCACGCTGGCAAACGCTTTGATGCGCGCCAGTACCGGCAGCGCCAGCTCCTGGGCTTTGCTTTCACTCATCATCATCACCGCCGCCGCACCGTCGTTAATGGAGGATGCGTTACCTGCCGTTACAGAACCGAGCGTTTCGAAGGCCGGATCGAGTTTTGCCAGCCCTTCTGCGCTGGCATCGGTGCGCGGCTGCTCGTCGGTATCAACGATGAGCGCTTCGCCGTTCTGGCGTTGGGTACTGACCGGGACAATTTCATCGCGAAAACGGCCGGAGTCGATCGCTGCACGCGCTTTTTGCTGCGAGCTAAGCGCATACGCATCCTGAAGCTCGCGGCTGATGCCGTATTCCCGCGCCAGGTTTTCCGCCGTTACGCCCATATGGTAGTCGTTGAAGGCGTCCCACAGCCCGTCATGAACCAGGCTGTCAAGCAGCTGACTGTTCCCGAGCTGCGCGCCGGTCCGGCTGTCGGTCAGGACATGCGGGGCGCGGCTCATGTTTTCCTGCCCTCCGGCAATGACCACGTCCGCTTCACCGCACTGGATGGCCTGCGTCGCAAGATGGAGCGCTTTCAAACCTGAACCACAGACGTCGTTGATGGTAATCGCCGAAACGGTGTTAGGCAGGCCGCCCTTCAGCGCCGCCTGGCGCGCAGGGTTTTGTCCCGCGCCCGCGGTCAGCACCTGGCCGAGGATCACCTCATCAATTTCATGTGCGGCAACCCCGCTGCGTTCCACCAGCGCTCTTACCACCACGCTGCCGAGATCAACCGCAGAGTGACGCGCAAGCGCTCCCTGAAAACAGCCGATAGCCGTACGTAACGCACCCACTATAACGACATCTTTCATCACGACCTCTGTGCAAAATGACATGACGATAGTAGAGGATTGTTATCAACAATTGACGCAAATGTTTAAAATTAGTGAGTTTAGTCACAGGATTATCGTGCGTCCTGCAAGTACTGGCGCAGCCAGCTTCCGGCGACGCCGGGCGGGGTTCTTTTGTTCCATACCAGATCGATGGCAATCGACCTCGGCCAACCCGGCACGTTCAGCTGCACCAGCGATTTCGATGCGGCAAATTCGTCGACCAGCGCGCAGGGTAACGCGCACCAGCCAAAGCCCTGAACCGCCATGCTTAGCAGCAGCAGGTAGTTCGGCGCAGACCAGACCGGCCCGCGCGCAAGGGGCGCTTCCCGTTCAAGATAGGTACTCAGCCGCAGCTCGCGCCAGCCATGCAGCTCGTCCGCCTGCGTCTCATGTTGCCCTGCCAGAGGATGTCCGGCAGAAACGTAAATAGCCATACGCGTCTGCATAGGCAGGCGGGTCGCGCCAATATCGGTCGGGTAGCTGTCGCGTGCTTCCGTCAGGCCAATTTGCGCCCGCTCCTTTTGCAGCAGATCGATCACGTCCTCCTCTTCCCCAATCAGACACTCGAATTCGGTGTGCGGAAAACGCTGGTCGAACTGGCTCATCATCTCTTCCAGTACGGCCGGGTTAAGCGTATCGGAGAGAACAAAGGTAAAACGCGCCTCCGTTTGCGCCGTTAAGGATACGGCCAGCTCATCAAGGCGCGCGCTGGCGGCGAGGATTGACTGGACATAGCCCAGCACCTGTTCACCCTGGGCGGTTAACACCGGGTGACGCGCCGAGCGATCAAACAGCTCAAAGCCAAGGTCAGCTTCAAGGTTGGCGATGGAGGTGCTGATGGTGGACTGGCTTTTACGCAGCCGTCGTGCCGCAGCTGAAAACGAACCTGCGGCGACAGTTTCAACAAACGCGGTCAGTGCTTCGGGAGAATAACGCATGATGTATCTACTTTATCGATGGATACCATCTTTTATATATCACCTTAAGCGATAAGAATAGGCCGCATCAACGCCCATACTGGCGTCTTTATGAGGTAAATATGCAACATCAGGATGCACTCCAACGTAAATTGCCGGAGCGGATCTTCCATGCCGTCTGTTTTGAAGGTATTGCTACGGCGATCCTCGCCCCTACGGCCGCGTGGCTAATGCAGCGCTCGGTGGTTGAAATGGGGGGGCTCACTATTATTCTGGCGACCACGGCAATGCTCTGGAACATTATCTATAACTTTGGCTTCGACCGTTTCTGGCCCGTTCAGCGGGTGAAGCGCACGGCAAAAGTGCGCGCCCTGCATGCGCTGGGTTTTGAATGCGGCTTTATTGTGATTGGCGTAACCATCGTTGCCGCCGTGCTGGGCGTGACGCTGCTCCAGGCCTTCACGCTGGAGATTGGTTTCTTCCTGTTCTTCCTGCCGTACACCATGCTCTACAACTGGGCGTATGACACCCTGCGGGAGAAAATTATCAAGCGCCGCCAGCAACGTCGCGCCCTGGCAAGCGAATGACCTTCCGGCCGGAGACCTTCTCCGTCCCAACCCCAGCGAAGCAACGGCGACCTCAACGCATAATTATGGTAAATTGCACTCCTTTTTGTTCGTTTTATAGTTGATACGTTGCTCTAATGTCGAAAATTTGGTCAAAAGAAGAGACTCTCTGGAGTTTCGCCCTCTACGGCACTGCCGTGGGCGCAGGAACCCTGTTCTTGCCCATTCAGCTCGGCTCTGCTGGCGCAATTGTCCTGCTGATCACCGCCCTTGTGGCGTATCCCTTAACCTACTGGCCGCATAAAGCGCTGGCGCAATTTATTCTGTCGTCGAAGACGAAAGGCAACGAAGGGATCACCGGTGCCGTTTCCCATTACTACGGCAAAAAGATCGGCAACCTCATCACCACGCTCTATTTCGTGGCCTTCTTTGTGGTGGTTCTGATTTACGCGGTGGCGATAACCAACTCACTTACTGAACAGCTGGCGAAACGGATGACGGTGGATACCAGCGTGCGGATGCTGGTGAGTTTTGGCGTGGTGCTGATTTTGAATCTGATCTTCCTGATGGGGCGGCACATCACCATTAAGGTGATGGGTTTCCTTGTCTTTCCGCTGATCGCCTATTTCCTGTTTGTCTCGCTGTATCTGACGGGCAGCTGGCAGCCGTCGCTGCTGACCAGCCAGATGGCCTTCGACCAGCATACGCTGCACCAGGTGTGGATATCGATCCCGGTGATGGTTTTCGCTTTTAGCCATACCCCGATCATCTCGACCTTCGCCGTAGATCGTCGCGAGAAATACGGTGAAGAGGCTATGGGTAAATGCAAAAAAATCATGAAAGTGGCGTACCTGATCATCTGCCTCAGCGTGCTGTTCTTTGTGTTCAGCTGCCTGCTTTCGATTCCACCGTCCTATATCGTGGCGGCAAAAGAGGAAGGGGTGACGATCCTGTCCGCGCTGTCGATGATGCCTTCATCCCCGGCATGGCTGGGCATTTCCGGCATTATCGTGGCAATTATAGCGATGTCGAAATCGTTCCTTGGCACCTATTTTGGCGTGATTGAAGGGGCAACGGAAATTGTGAAATCGTCGCTGAATCAGGTGGGTGTGAAGAAAAGTCGTGCCTTTAACCGCGCGGTTTCGATTCTCGGCGTGTCGCTGATTACCTTTGCGGTCTGCTGCATCAACCCGAATGCGATCTCCATGATTTACGCCATCAGCGGTCCGCTTATCGCCATGATCCTGTTCATCATGCCGACGCTGTCGACGTACCTGATCCCGTCGTTAAAACCGTACCGCTCCATCGGTAACCTGCTGACGCTGATTGTGGGTGTGCTGTGTGTGTCGGTGATGTTTGTCGGTTGAGTGTGCTGCCCGGCGCAATGCCGGGCATCTGTTTTACGCCCGAATATCGTCATACTCCCGCGTATTATCAAACTCATGCTTCGCAAACGGACACAGCGGGATAATTTTACGGTTCTCCCCGCGCATCTTCTCTACCACCTTCGCCACCAGCTGCTTACCCACACCCTGCCCTTTCAGGCTCGGATCCACATCGGTGTGCTCGATGATGCTCAGATGCTCGCCGGTCGGGACAAAGACGATCTCCGCAACCTGATTGCCTTCGGCGTCGTTGACATAAAACTTGTTATGGCCTTCAAGAATATCCATGGTTCCTCACTTATTTTAGGCGGTACTTCAGCGCACCGCTCGGGCAGGTATCAATTACGCGCGCAACAGTTTCTGCATCCACTTCATCCGGTGCAATCCAGGGTTTACGCTTCAGGTCGAACAGCGCCGCGCTGCCGCGTACGCAGTTGCCCGAGTGTTTGCAGATCCCTGTGTTGAAGTAGACATCGATTTTCTCACCGGTATAGGCCCGGTACCCTGCATCCAGTAGCTCCTGATCCATGACATTGCCTCTGTAATTATTGTGGTGACAAATGCAGCATACCCTCACCCGATCCGCCTGACCACGTCAAAAACGACGATCGGATACACTGTTTCGGCTCGTTATTTTACTTTTCGCTTAAGACTATTCCGATTATAAAGACTCAGGTCGGCAAGATATATTTTTGCGCTACGTCAATTCTTGTAATCATTTCCGCCGCGTTCATATTAAGATTATTAGCTAAGCGGAATCCTAACGACACAAGTTATTTCCCCCTAAGCAATGGATTTACTTCCGATTTTCAAAAATCGTAACGAAGCGGTATTTTCCCCGCATCTCTGGAAATGGCGCAAAACAACCCAGACAGGAAATTTGACTCTTCTCACATAACGACTAATGTTAATTTCTGAACGACAACTGATACGAATTACTTATCGTATCACCTGACATAAACGCAACATGAGGGTTGATATATGGCAGAGCAACATCGTGGTGGTTCCGGTAATTTCGCGCAAGACCGTGAAAAAGCATCAGAAGCTGGACGTAAAGGCGGCCAGCACAGCGGCGGTAATTTCAAAAACGATCCGCAACGCGCATCTGAAGCGGGTAAGAAAGGGGGACAGAACAGTCACGGCGGGGGCCGTAAATCTGATAACTCCTGATCTTATTTAAAGCTCTTATAAATATACCGAGAGCATGCTGCGAGCCCGTCGGCTCGCAGTACCTTCCCTTTATTTCACTGGAGCGAAAATATGAATATGAAAACTGTTGAAGATGTATTTATTCACCTGTTATCCGACACCTACAGCGCTGAGAAGCAGCTGACCCGCGCTCTAAGTAAATTAGCTCGCGCCGCATCCAGCGAGAAGTTGAGTGCCGCGTTCACGGCCCACCTCGAAGAGACTCAGGGACAAATCGAGCGTATCGATCAGATTATTGAGCAGGAATCCGGCCTCAAACTGAAGCGCATGAAATGCGTTGCGATGGAAGGCTTAATTGAAGAAGCCAACGAAGTTATTGAGAGCACTGAGAAAAATGAAGTGCGTGACGCTGCATTAATTGCCGCAGCTCAGAAAGTTGAACATTACGAAATTGCCAGCTACGGCACCCTGGCCACCCTGGCTGAACAATTAGGCTATAAAAAAGCCGTTAAACTTCTTGCCGAAACGCTGGAAGAAGAAAAAGAAACCGATCTCAAATTAACCGATCTGGCTGTCGGCAATATTAATCAAAAAGCCCAGAAAGGATAAATATTAATTTGATGAGCATCAGCACCAACAATTAACCAGATAATAAATCACAGGAGTTAATTATGAATCATGTAGAACACTACCATGATTGGCTACGCGATGCCCATGCGATGGAAAAGCAAGCCGAATCCATGCTGGAATCAATGGCCAGCCGTATTGATAATTATCCCGACTTACGTGCACGAATTGAACAACACGTTAATGAAACTAAACACCAAATTACCGTGCTGGAAGAAATTCTCGACCGCAATAATATTTCCCGTTCGGTCATAAAAGATTCCATGAGCAAAATGGCGGCGCTCGGCCAGTCCATTGGCGGCATGTTCCCTTCCGACGAAATTGTTAAAGGCTCCATCAGCGGCTACGTTTTTGAGCAGTTTGAAATTGCCTGCTACACCTCTCTGCTGGCCGCGGCCAAACAAGCGGGCGATACCGCCTCCATTCCAGCCATTGAATCCATTCTGGAAGAAGAGCGCCAGATGGCGGACTGGCTGATTCAACATATTCCACAGACGACGGAACAGTTCCTGCTGCGCTCCGACGCGGACGGCGTTGAAGCGAAAAAATAACGGAAGAGGGAGAAACTATGTTTCGACACGTAAAACAGCTGCAATACACGGTACGCGTAGCCGAACCGAATCCGGGTCTGGCTAATCTTCTGCTTGAGCAGTTTGGCGGGCCACAGGGCGAACTTGCCGCGGCATGTCGTTACTTTACGCAAGGATTGAGCGACGACGATCCCGGTCGTAAAGATATGCTGATGGATATCGCGACCGAGGAGTTAAGTCACCTGGAAATTATCGGCACCCTGGTGGGTATGCTTAATAAGGGTGCGAAAGGTGAACTGGCGGAAGGCGTTGAAAATGAAGCGGAGCTGTACCGGTCCATGACCGAAAACGGCAACGACAGTCATATCACTTCCCTGCTCTACGGGGGCGGTACTCCGCTCACTAACTCCGCAGGCGTACCGTGGACGGCGGCGTACGTGGATACCATTGGCGAACCCACCGCGGATCTGCGCTCTAACATTGCGGCCGAGGCGCGCGCCAAAATTATCTACGAACGGCTTATTAACGTAACGGACGATCCAGGTGTTAAAGATGCACTGGCGTTTTTAATGACGCGTGAGGCAGCACACCAGCTTTCGTTTGAGAAGGCGCTCCAGTCAATCCGTAACAACTTCCCACCGGGTAAATTGCCGCCAATCGAAGAGTACACCAACAAGTACTACAATATGTCTGAGGGGGGAGAAGTTCGCGGAAGCTGGAACAGCGATAAGCACTTCGACTACGTGGAATCTCCTCAGCCAGCGGTCGATGGCGGTGACGGCGGCGCAAGCGTAACGCTCACAACAGAGCAGGCTACGCTGGTCAAAGCAATGTGCGCACGTACGAAATCCGATCCTAAAGCCGATCCGCTTACCGGTGCCGAGCTTGGCGCGGGTAAGAAAAAACCGTAACCGGTTTTGCCAGGCAGCCTGAGGCTGTCTGGCAATGCCTTGTGGGCTATCAGTTCCAGAGGTACGGAGCATGTTCGAGCTTGATGCGTTTCATCTGGCCAGGATACAGTTCGCCTTTACCGTCTCTTTCCATATTCTCTTTCCGGCAATCACCATCGGGCTTGCGAGCTATCTGGTGGTTCTCGAGGGCATGTGGCTTCGCACAAAAAATGATGTCTGGCGCTCGCTTTACCATTTCTGGCTGAAAATTTTCGCCGTTAACTTTGGTATGGGCGTGGTTTCCGGGCTGGTAATGGCTTACCAGTTTGGGACTAACTGGAGCGGATTTTCCCAGTTCGCAGGCAGCATAACCGGCCCTCTGCTCACTTATGAAGTCTTAACCGCCTTCTTCCTCGAAGCCGGTTTCCTGGGCGTGATGTTGTTCGGCTGGAACAAGGTCGGCCCCGGCCTGCACTTCTTTGCCACCTGCATGGTAGCGCTGGGCACGCTGATGTCCACCTTCTGGATCCTCGCCTCCAACAGCTGGATGCACACCCCGCAGGGCTTCAGTATTCAGAACGGTCAGGTCATTCCCGAAGACTGGCTGGCCATTATTTTTAACCCCTCATTCCCTTACCGTCTGATCCATATGTCCATCGCCGCCTTCCTGTGCAGCGCCTTGTTTGTGGGCGCGTCCGGGGCATGGCATCTGCTGCGCGGCAACGACACGCCCGCTATTCGCAAAATGTTCTCCATGGCCATGTGGATGGCGCTGCTGGTCGCGCCCATCCAGGCAGTCGTTGGGGATATGCACGGCCTGAATACGCTTGAGCATCAGCCTGCCAAAATCGCCGCGATTGAAGGCCACTGGGAAAATCCGCCCGGCGAGGCTACCCCGCTGCTGCTGTTCGGCGTACCGGATATGGAGGAGGAGCGCACCAAATACGGGCTTGAAATTCCGGCGCTCGGCAGCCTGATCCTGACGCACAGCCTGGATAAACAGGTCCCGGCGCTGAAAGATTTTCCGAAAGAGGACCGCCCGAACTCGCTCATCGTCTTCTGGTCTTTCCGCATTATGGTCGGCATGGGGCTGCTGATGATTACGCTTGGTGTGCTGAGCGTCTGGCTGCGCTATCGCCGCCGACTCTATCACTCGCGACCATTCCACTGGTTTGCCCTGTTCATGGGGCCAGCCGGACTGCTTGCGCTGCTCGCCGGGTGGGTCACCACCGAAGTGGGCCGCCAGCCGTGGGTCGTCTACGGCTATCTGCGCACGATAGATGCGGTGTCTCTGCACAGCACGTTGCAGATGAGCATCAGCCTGCTGGCCTTTATCGTGGTCTACTGTTCAGTATTTGGCGTGGGTTATGTTTATCTCGCCCGGTTGATAAAGAAAGGGCCGCAGCCTGTCGGCACGCTAACGTCTAATACGTCGGGCACCCCTGCCCGTCCGCTGTCCGCCGCCGAGTCTGTTCCGGAAGAGGAGAAGATCTGATGGGCGTCGATATCCCGGTCATCTGGTTTGCCATTATTGTCTTCGCCACGCTGATGTACATCATCATGGACGGTTTCGATCTCGGTATCGGCATGCTGTTCAGCTTTGTGGGCGATGCCAAAGAACGCGACGTGATGGTGAACAGCGTCGCACCGGTCTGGGACGGAAATGAAACCTGGCTGGTTCTCGGCGGCGCAGGGTTGTTCGGCGCGTTTCCGCTGGCCTACGCGGTGATTATCGATGCCCTGACCATCCCGCTGACGGCCATGCTGATCGGGCTCATATTCCGCGGCGTGGCGTTTGAGTTTCGCTTTAAGGCGACCCCTTCCCACCGCAAATTCTGGGACTATTCTTTTGCTGGCGGTTCCCTGCTGGCAACCTTCAGCCAGGGGATCGTGGTCGGCGCGATGATCAACGGCTTTGACGTGGAAGGGCGACGCTTTGTGGGCTCCTCGCTGGACTGGTTAACCCCGTTTAACCTGTTCTGCGGGCTGGGTTTGATTGTCGCCTATACCCTGCTGGCTACCACATGGCTGATCATGAAAAGCGAAGGCGCGCTGCAAAACCGGATGCGTGAGCTGACCCGGCACGTGCTGCTGGCACTGATCGCCGTTATTGCGGTGGTGAGTATCTGGACCCCGCTCGGCTGGCAGTTTGTCGCCGAGCGCTGGTTTACACTGCCTAACTTCTTCTGGTTCCTGCCGGTTCCGGTTCTGGTGGCGGTATTCAGCCTATGGATCTGGCGGCTGACGCGCAATCCCGACAGCCATGCCCGTCCGTTCCTGTTAACGCTGGGCCTGATTTTCCTCGGCTTTAGCGGACTGGGCATCAGCCTGTGGCCACACATTATCCCGCCGCACATCACACTGTGGGAAGCCGCCGCACCGCCTGCCAGCCAGCTGTTTATGCTGATCGGCACGCTGTTAATCATCCCGGTGATCCTGGTTTACACCGCCTGGAGCTACTACGTCTTCCGGGGCAAAGTGTCTGATACCGAAGGTTATCACTAAGGATTGCTATGGCAGGCTGGCATACACGCGCCATTATTTACCAGATTGATACCGCCCTGTTTTACGATCTTAACGGCGATGGCTGTGGCGACATCGCCGGGATCGCCGCGAAGTTGCGCTACATCCGCCGGATGGGCGCGACGGTTATCTGGATCACCCCGTTTTACCTCACCCCTTTTCTCGATGAAGGCTATGACGTAAGCGACCATTTGCAGGTCGATCCCCGCTTCGGCAAGCTCAACGATATCATCGCCTTTATTGAACAGGCGCGGGAGCTGGGGATGAAGGTCATTATTGAGCTGCTGATCCAGCACACCTCGGATGCGCATCCCTGGTTTCAGCAAGCCCGCCGCAACCCGCAGTCACCCTACCGTGACTATTATCTCTGGTCTGACACGGACGAGGACGATACGCCACCGATGTTCCCCGGCGTGGAAAAGAGCGTCTGGACATGGGACGACGAAGCGGGGCAATACTACCGGCATATGTTTTATCACCACGAGCCGGATCTCAATCTGGCCTCCCCGGCGGTGCTGAAGGAGGTTGAGAACATCATCATCTTCTGGCTAAAGCTCGGGGTGTCGGGCTTTCGCCTGGATGCAGCGTCGCACCTGACAAAACAGGCCGGGCGTGGAGATGAAAAACGCGGCCTGTGGATCCTGGAGCATCTGCGCCGTCTTATCGAACAGCGCAATCCGGACGCGATCCTGCTCGGCGAAGTCGACGTGGAGGTCGACGCCTACAAAGATTATTTTGGTCAGAATGACCGGCTCAACCTGGTGCTGAATTTCTGGCTCAATAAGTACTTTTACGTCAGCCTTGCAGAGAAGAGCGCACGACCGCTGCGCAACGCGGTGAAAAAGATGATTGTGCCGCCGGACTCCTGCTGCTTCGCCAACTGGCTGCGCAATCATGATGAGCTGGATCTGGAAGGGATAGGCAAAAAAGCGAAGCAGACCGTCATTGATGCCTTCGCCCCTGATGAAGAGATGAGCGTGTATCAGCGAGGGATCCGCCGCCGTCTGGCGCCGATGCTTAAGGGCGATCGAAAGCGGCTGGCCTTTTGCCATGCGGTCTTGTTTTCGCTGCCGGGCGTACCGGTCATGCGCTACGGGGATGAAATTGGAATGGGCGATGATTTAGATCTGGAGGAGCGTTACGCCGTACGCACCCCGATGCAGTGGGCCGGATCGCAGGGCGGCGGTTTCTCAGATGCCGACCCGGAAACCTTTATCGCCCCAATGATTGACCATGGTCCGTACCGCTATCAAAAAATCAACGTGGCGGATTCGCTGTTGCACCGCAACTCCCTCCTGCACTGCATTATCGATATCGCCAATACGCGCTCGGAGTTTCCTGAGATCGGCGTCGCGCCGTTTCGTCTTATTACTATCGACAACGATGCGGTACTGGGGATCTATTACGAAACCGACACGCGCAGCATTCTGACCTTCGTTAACTTCAGCGATAAGCCCGTTAATTTTACCGCCAGAGGGATCCGGCATGCGACCTGGACCGCATGCCTGGCGGACAAACGCTACGACGACGCGCTGGTATGCGGCAAAACCGTCGCGCTTAACCTCAGCGGCTATGGCTACCGCTGGTTCTGGACCGATCGTACCGCACTGCGCTGATTATCGTCTCCGCGAGAGCAGCAGACGCGCCACGATCGCGCCCGTGACGGCGAGGGAGCCGAGCAGCACTTTCCCCGGCATGCCGGAGGTAACGCTGGTGGCGCGCTCTTTTGCTTCGTCGGTGAAATGCCCGTGGATTTTATGCAGATCGTTAACCGGCTGATCCAGATAGTCCTGACGGTCATCCGCATTTAGCGTATCGGTCATCTGCCCTTCCCAGGCCTTTTTAACCATCAGCCGGTCCAGAAAACCGGGGAAAAGAAACTGCCCGACAATCGACTGGACGGTGCTGCTGCCCACCCATAGTTCCCGCACCGGTTTCTGCGCCACCTTAAAAATAGCGCTGGCGGCCACTTCCGGCTGAAAAACGGGGGGGACCGGGCGCATCGCCCAGGCAAATTTATTCCTCGCCCACTCGAACTGCGGCGTATTGAGGCCCGGCATCTGTACCATTGCGATCTGCACCCGGCTGTTTTCATGCATCAGCTCGGTGCGTACGGCATCGGTAAATCCGCGGATCGCGGCTTTCGCCCCACAGTAGGCTGACTGCAAGGGAATGGAACGGTAGGCCAGCGCGGAGCCAACCTGAATAATCGTTCCACGATCGCGAGGAGTCATTAATTCCAGCGCGGCGCGGGTGCCGTTAACATAGCCCAGATAGGTCACCTCGGTGACGCGGCGAAACTCCTCCGGGGACATGGTGCGAAACGGCGCCAGCATCCCGCCCATGGCGTTATTCACCCACACATCGATGGCTCCAAGCCGGTATTCAATTTCGTTAGCAGCATCGGTCACCGCCTTGCTGTCCGCCACGTCGGCCTGAACGGCACACGCGTTGATCCCGAAACGGCGCAACTCCTCTTCTGTGGAGCGCAGGCTCTGCTCATCGCGGGCAATAATGCCTACATCGTAGCCCGCTTTAGCAAAGTGCAGCGCCGTGGCTTTCCCCACGCCCGCCGTACCGCCGGTAATAACGATAACAGCCATAGCCTTTCCCCTTGTCTCAGACGTTATCCCATCCGGAGAGTATTTCGATCAGTTCAGACAGCGAATAACGCACCGCTTTTTCCACCACATCCTGACATTCACCGGAAAACAGCACGGTGCGGGTTTCCGTCTGTCCGCGAATATTCCAGCCGAAGCAGACCGTACCGGCTGCCGTGCCATCGTCTCCGCCTTCCGGTCCCGCATAGCCGCTGATGGCAACACCAATATCCGCCTCGGCAATATCGCGAATTTTAGCGGCCATCTCAGTAACCGTTTGTTCACTGACAGCGGTGAAGCGCTCAATCGTTTCGTGCCGCACGCCGAGGATCCTCTCCTTCGCCGCATCGCTGAACACCACCATGCCAACGTCATAAAATTCCGCCGTGTTCTCTTCAGCGCAAAGCGCAACCGCGAGATTACCGCCGGTGCAGGACTCCGCCGTGGTTAGACGCAGTCCTCTTTCTGTGAGCGTCGTGGCAAGCTTTTTCGTCAGCTCGCTGATGGTCGTATTATTATCGTGAATAAGGTTGCTCATGGATGTGCCCCTTAGTTAATTTTCTTCAGGAATAATTGAAATATGGCCGTTACGCTCAAGGATCGCGTACTTAATATCCTTTAATTCCGTTATGCCGTGGTTCTGGCGTGCTGAAACCAATATATCATCGCAGGATACATCGACTTTTTTCAGTTTATCCGCAATGGGAATACCATTCTCTACCAATATCACCGGGGTGCCATCAAGAACATTCTCAACAGAAGAAGAATATTTTTTAATCAGGCCAAAAATAATATCCACCACCACCAGTGTTGTTATTGTAATCATCGCACCGGTGACGGAAAAATCTTCGCCCAGTAGCGCCTGCTGTGTCGCCTCACTGATAATTAAGAGCAAAATAAGGTCAAAGCTGGTCATTTGCAGCAGGGCGCGCCGTCCGGCGACTTTAAACACGATCACCAGAAACAGGTATATTGCCAGGGCACGAAAAACCATGTCCATATTCGACTCCTAGGGGTAAATAAACTGCCAGAAGCGGATATCTGGCCCGTTGTTTACGCGGATGCTGTTTGTCCATTTCCCTGCTTTTGTCGGCGTGATGAACAGCAGGACGGTGAACTTATCGCTCTGTTTCAGATTGTCGTAAACGAGAAACAGGGTATTCCCCCGGCTATACATGCTGTCCGGCTGCGGCCAGACGCTGCCTGGCTCATATACGTCGCTGCTTTCGCTGGTCAGGCTGAGAATATATTTACCCTCAGACGTCACCGGAAACGTCAGCGTCATCCGCGATTCGGTCTGGCGGCGGCCGAAGCGCTCATAGCTCAGGTTCAGGGATTTTGCTTCGTTTGTTTTCTCCACGTCGCTAACCGCACCGCTGGAAAACAGGCCGGCTAACGCGGCCACGATAATACCTAACAGAACAATAAAACCCACCTGACGAAATGCATACTCAAACGTCAGTAAACGATAACTCTCTTTTATCCCAGGCACTTTTTCATTTTTTGGTTCCATGGCTTTTGTCACCGTTTCGCTTAATTGCCGAAATTTTTGATTTTTCTACGCAAATGCTTTTAAGACTTATCACATTTGCCACATAAAGGAATAGCAACAATACTTAATAAGTCAAGACATCCAAAATGAAGGATATCAGATGAAATTATCAGTGATTTCAGCCTTGTTAATATTAATTATCCCTTCCGCATGGGCAGATAATAACGGCGGGTTACAAAAGGGTGAAGCGCCGCCACCGCCGCACGCCCTGGACAGTGGTTATCGTGGTACCGATGATGCGCGCATTATGACCATTACTCAGGCGAAAGAGATGCATGATGGCGCCTCTATTTCACTGCGCGGCAATCTTATTGATGGCAACGGCGATAAATACGTATTCCAGGATAAAACCGGGAAAATCGACGTTATTATCCCGAAAGCCGTATTTGACGACAGAACCGTGGAACCTGACAACATGATCAGTATTAGCGGCTCGCTCGATAAAAAATCATCCCCACCCGTAGTGCGGGTCAGCCACTTGCAAAAATAATTCAGCGAAGCGTTAACGCTGTAACTATCCATCAAATCTCACCCCTAACAAGGAGTTAGCTATGAGTGATAATGAACAACGTACGAACGCTTACCCAACGCCACCTTTCCCGGAGCAGCCCCAGACGCCACCGGGCCTGGCCTCTGAAATGGACCCTGTTCCCGATCACGGCGAGACAAGCTACAAAGGGCATGGCCGGCTTACCGGTAAGAAGGCGCTAATTACCGGGGGCGATTCCGGCATCGGACGCGCGGTAGCCATTGCCTATGCCCGCGAAGGGGCAGATGTCGCCATTAACTATTTGCCGGAAGAGGAAGAAGACGCTGCGGAAGTGATCGCCCTGATTAAAGCGGAAGGACGGAATGCCGTCGCGCTACCGGGCGATGTGCGGGACGAAACTTTTTGTCAGAACCTGGTGGAACAGGCCGTCGGAAAACTGGGCGGGCTGGACATCCTGGTGAATAACGCAGGCCGCCAGCAGTACCGTGAGACGCTGGAAGAACTGACCACGGAAGATTTTGACGCGACCTTTAAAACCAACGTCTATGCGCCTTTCTGGATCACAAAGGCGGCGTTGCGCCACATGAAAGCTCCCGCTTCCATCATTAACACCTCATCTGTACAGGCGGTAAAACCGAGCGCCGTACTGCTTGACTATGCGCAGACCAAAGCCTGTCTCGCGGTGTTTACCAAAGCGCTGGCGAAACAGCTGGGTCCGAAAGGGATCCGCGTGAACGCGGTAGCGCCCGGACCTTACTGGACCGTGCTCCAGCCCAGCGGTGGGCAGCCACAGGAAAAAGTGAAACATTTTGGCGAGAGTACCCCTCTGGGACGCCCGGGACAGCCCGTGGAGATCGCACCGCTGTATGTCACTCTGGCCTCGGATGAGTGTTCATACACCTCCGGGCAGGTCTGGTGTTCAGACGGCGGCGACGGCGTCATCTAGCGCTCAAGCAGCGCAGAGTGTAGGCCGGGTAAGGCGAAGCCGCCACCCGGCAAATTGTTGCTGGCGAATGCTAAAAGGCTGCGAAAGCAGCCTTTTTTACATTTAAGGGGTGACGACAGGAAACCAGAAACTGAAGCTCTCCATGCAGCGCAGCATTTCGTCTACCTTCGCGGCGTTGCCGACGATCGTCACCTCTCCTGCCTGTTGCGCCTTTTTCAGCGTGGTCTCCTTAAGGATGATTTTGTTCAGCGTTTCGCGGCTGAGCGTAATGGTTGCATCCGGATCTTCTGCCTGGATATTGGCACTGTGGTTTAGCACGCCATTCTCCAGCTCCAGCTTATACCTGCCGCCCTCGCGGCCTAAATCAACGTTAAAAACGCCTCTGGCATTCGCCGCTCTGACGCCGTTAAGATGAACGCCGAAGTAGTCAAAAATCATCTCAGTCGACATGGCACGGACCGCATCCGGGCTGGCGGTTTTGGGCGTCGGCTTTATCTTCACGCCGTTACGCAACTCTTGCGCACCGGTGAGGTAGGCGTTACGCCACGGCCCTGACTCCGCATGGTATCCCAGCTGTTCAAACGCATCGGCTTCCAGTTCGCGCGCCGCCTTATTATTCGGATCGGCAAAAACGACTTTACTGACCACCTGAGCCACCCAGCGATAATTCCCCCGGGCATAATCGACACGGGCTTTTTCAAGGATTGCGCGGGCTCCGCCCATGTAATCGACATACTTTTTCGCCGCCTCGACCGGAGGCAGTTCATCGAGCGTCGCCGGATTGCCGTCGAACCAGCCAAGATAGTAGACATAGGTGGCTTTGACGTTGTTGCTTACCGAGCCGTAATAGCCACGGCCTGCCCAGGATTTAGCCAGCCCGTAGGGCAGGGCGAAATTTGCGGCTATTTCATCCCTCGTCAGCCCCTTATTCGCCAGTCTGAGCGTCTGGTCGTTGATATAGCGGTAGATATCACGCTGGCTTTTCATCAGCTTCACCACTTTTTTGTTACCCCACGTGGGCCAGTGGTGCTGAGCGATAATGATTTCCGCTTTATCACCCCAACGATCGATGGCGTTATTGATGTACTTTGACCATGCCAGCGGATCGTGTATTTTCGCCCCGCGCAGCGAGTAGGTATTGTGCAGGGTGTGAGTGACGTTCTCTGCTGCTTCGATCAGCTTTTTCTCTTCCACATACCAGAGCATTTCAGACGGCGCTTCCGATTCCGGCGTCAGCATAAAGTCATAGGTGAGACCGTCAATGACCTCTTTCTGCTCCTCTTCGGTAATAGAGTGAGTGGGCGCGATGAGCGTGACCGTTCCGGCTGAGGTGGTAGTCCCCAGACCTGCCCCCACCTGCCCCTTCACACCGGGTTTCAGCAGGTTTCCGTGGATATAGCTGGCACGGCGGCTCATGGCGTTTCCGGCCATGATATTTTCCGATACCGCCTCTTCCATAAAACCGGCTGGCGCATAGACTTTCACTTTGCCGGACATTACCCCGGCTTCATCAATTACGCCACGCACGCCGCCATAATGATCGACGTGGCTATGGGTATAAATAACGGCAACAACCGGACGTTTGCCGCGATGCTTAACGTAAAGATCCATGCCCGCTTTAGCCGTTTCCGCAGACACCAGCGGATCGATAACCGTGATCCCCTCTTTGCCCTCTATGATTGTCATATTCGACAGATCGAGGTTGCGGATCTGGTAGACGCCTTCCGTGACTTCAAACAGACCGCCGATATTATTCAGCTGCGCCTGACGCCACAGGCTCGGGTTGACGGTATCCGGCGCTTTTTGCCCTTCTTTGATAAAAGCGTATTTCTGGGGATTCCAGATAACGGCGCCTTTTTCACCTTTAATCACCGCAGGTGGCAGCGGGGCAATAAAGCCTTTATGCGCATTTCGGAAATCGGTTTTATCAAAGAAGGGCAGTTGACCATAAAGTGCATCATTCATGTGTTTCGTATGGGCAGTAGCTTCCTTCACCTCCTTTTGTGCCAGGACAGGCAATGAGATCAACGAGGCCAATAGCAGACCAGCAACGGCCATCGCACTAACGAGAGTTTTAAATTTCATACATCCTCGAGGCGTCATATTCACGCTGGCGGTACATGGGGGGAAAGGAGGCTATCACCGGGCTTTTCTTTTACCTATGGAAATAACGTTTATAAATAAATAAGTTTATTCTTTCGTCGCTGCGGCCTTCAGGGATAATGCTGAGTCCAATTATTTCCCCGGAGTGATTCGATGAAGAGCCTGCCGTTCTTTTTCGCTATATTAAGTCTGAGCACATTAACAGCATGTAGCTCTCCACCACCAGACAACGTTGAAAAGATTAATCATCTGCAAATTCCGCTGGTATTACCGGGGGAAAAACCGCCGCAGGCACAGATATCTCATATCGCGTCTCTTTATCAGGAAAATAAACAGCAGATCGATAACTTAACGCGCAGCGTAAAATCACAGTATCTTCAGGACACTACCGCAAAAGAAATTTTTGTTGCGGACAGCGCTGTACAACGCGTTTACGCCTCGCTGACCAAACTGGAACAGTTAGATATGGTTAATCAGCAATACCTGAAAGACAATAATGTCACGGGCCTGCAAAATATTCATATTATGCTTGAACCGTTATTCGCCAGCTGACAACAAAAAACCCGGCAACATAGCAGCCGGGTTTTTCTTAATCGCCATATCACATGCATCAGTCGTACTGACCAAAGCGATAGCTAAGCCCTGCGGTGACGGAACTCAGGTCGCTGCTCACACCGATCTGGTTTGCATTACCCACATTGCTTACCCACTGATATTCCAGGCGGCCAGCCCAGTTTTTATTGAAGGCGTATTCAGTACCCACAGCTGCAAGCGGGCGCACACCGGTTTCAAAACGATTGTGACCACTTACATCGGATTCAGCGCGATAGCCCATCGCACCGGCACGGCCGTAGATATCCCAGTCATTGGTCAAGGCATAGCTGGCCTTCAGGGACATTTGCAGACCCTGCGTCTTCATTTGCGCCCCTGCGCCATGCTGACCCTTGATCTGCATGTTGCCTAAATAATCATAACCGCCTTCTACCGCAAGCCATGGGGTAATCTGGTAACCCGTATAAACACCCCCACCGACATTATCATGGTCAAAATCGAAGTGGTCGGAATTATTGTTATCAAACGCTTTTGAACCCATATTGGTATCAAAATAGTGTGACCAGCCGAATTTCGCTCCGCCATACCAGGTGCCCGCATCAGCGGCGGCGAACGCGGAAGTGGCGGTAAACGCATTAACCATAATCAAAGCGAGAACTGTCTTTTTCATAAATATACCGTTTACTTAATAAAGATAAACCTTAGAAAGCAAACGATATAGAAAATTAACAGCCTCGTTAATTCCATTTCTGTTTAATTTTAAACTTCCCCTAGAATGATTCAGGTAAGTGTCTGACTTCAAGCAAATACCCACCGCGCTTAAAGGAGATATATTCTCCCTGTTTAAGGGCGGATAATACATTGAGTATACTACTGCGAGAAAGCAGCGTACGATCCTGAATATATTCCAGTATCGTGGTACGCAAACGCGTCTCCTCCGGGAGCAAAATCATTTCCTGAAGGTGGTTACGAATAACGGAATAGGTACGCTGCTGGAGTACCTGCGCATCACGGAATATCAAATAGGCCGTATGGTATGAGAGCAGCGCTGCGACATCCTCCCAGACGCCCTCGGCACGGAATAACTCGGCCGCCTTGTCCGCATCGAGACGTAAAATGGTCGACTCCCTTTCCGCACGGAGAAAATGGCCTTGCGTAGGCTGGATCATCTCAGCAATACCAAACAAATGCGGCTCGTAAACGGTCACGACCACCAGTCCATCCGATGTCCGCAGCAGGGACAGCTCCCCTTCCAGAAAGAGGTACATCTGCTGTTTCCCCTTCCGTAACCAGGTGAGTCGCTTACGTGGAACAACGTGCACTTTCTCCGCTATCGGCTCAAGGATAGCGGTCAGTCGTTCGATGGATTTTTCGGGTCGAACAGGCGGTAAAATATGCATGGTACAACCTTCTGACATTCAGTATCTGCCATTATAGACCATATATTTTAAGCGGTTAGCCGATCAAAACTGGTAGCTGTAGTTGACGCTGGCAAACCAAAGATAAGGATGGTCGTAACTTCCGGCAAACGCCACCGGCGATTTCACATGCGACGACTGCATATGAAGATACGACACGGCAATACCAATATTGCTGGCCGGGGTGATCTGATACTGGGCTCCCGTACCAAATCGCCACTCATCGCCGGTAGGTAAGGTTAAGGCCACATCGCTCTGGCTTTCATACGGCGAGCTGTCGAACGCCACACCGGCATTCAGTCGCCACTGAGGCGTTGGACGATACTGCACGCCCACCGCACCGTGCCACGTGTCCTTCAGGCGGCTGACGTTGTTAAGCTGCTGGTCCCCGACGACGATTTGCGGCGCGCCGAACTGGCTCCAGTCCTGCCAGCCGAGATCGCCCATAACCGACCACTGCGGGTTAATGTCATGCACAAGGCTGAGCATAATTTGCTGCGGCGCGCTGATTTGTGCTGACACCGGCAGGTCGTAGGTGCCGTTCTGTAGACGCGCGTTGCCGTCAATATTGAAGCTGTAGTCCGTTTCGCTGTTCCAGGTAATACCGGCTCGGGTCTGGTCAGTTAGCTGCATCAGCAGCCCAAGCCGATAGCTCATGGCCAGGTCTTCATCGCGTCGCCGGTAGTCATCATCGTTAACGCTGCGAGTCAGCGAGAAGTAACCGTAGTTAACGTTGGCGGACGCGCCAATCGAAAGACGGTCGTTAAGCTTATAGGCCAGCGAGGGGCTGAGCGTCATGGCTACCATGGTACTCTTTTTAATCAGCCTGTCGCCCGCCCAGCTGCCGTAGTCGATCCCCAGGCCGTAATTACCGTAAAGCCCGACCCCGGCATAAAGATTATCGGTCACCTTCTGGCTATAAAAGGCGCTGGCATTCGGGATGGTTTTCATCACATCGCCGGGGCTTTGATGGGCATCGTTATCCAGCTGGTTGTCGATGGAGCCATCCATAACCTGTAACCCACCGGTGACCATATGATCCGGTAAGGACGTCATGCCAGCCGGGTTGGTCATAATTGTAGAGGCATCCTGCGCACGAGCCGCCTGCCCTGCTCCGGCAAGCGCGGTATCTTCGGTGCCAGCTTCATAAAAATAGAGGGCGCTGGCATGGGCACTGGAGGCAGCTAATAAGCCAGCGCACAGGAGGAGTCGTGTTTTCATCTGCGATCCGGGAAATAAAAAATTTGCCGACAGATATAACAGGGGCGATTGATTACGTAAAAAGAAAGAGGGTTTAATTTTAAATTATGCGCGCGCGTAATTATATTTATGACACTCCAGCGACAGCCGGAACAAAGGCACCGTGATTCTGCATGCACCGGGTGAGGAATTTCTTACAATGCCGTTTGTACTCGTTCGGCTTAAGACAAGCGTTACTCACTACTGGGATCGCTCTTATCCTCTCGCATGGATTCGATAAACTCCCGTTGCTCCGGTGTGAGTTCAAGCTCATCCAGCAGGCGATCTAACTCTTCTTCAGGCGATTCCTTTTGATTCTTTCTCTTCCCGCTAGCCATACTCACCCTTGAGTTATTAGGATTAATCTCAGGGTATCCAGGGTACAGGAAATGTGCAACTTAGCGTGTTATGCCATGAGTGATTCGTTGTTTAGCAAAAGCAGACTAAAAGCATATAAAATCACCCTTTACGCATAAAAATTCAGTGTTAGCATGGAGGTACATAATTTTTTTCTGGAGATGGCTATGCTGGACATAACTCATTTTGGGCTTTTCGCCCTATCTGTATTTCTCCTTTCCGTTACACCTGGGCCTGATATAGCCTACGTGGTAGGTCAAAGCGTGGTTAATGGAAGACGCGCGGGAATTATCTCTGCCGCTGGTGTAGCATTAGGTAGTTGCACACATGCAATTGCAAGCGCTGTGGGATTAACCGCGTTGATAACAGCATCTCCGATGATGTTCACCATCATTAAGTCTCTCGGTGCGGCTTATCTGGTGTATCTCGGTAGTAAGATGATTTGGGGAACGCTGACAAAGCAAACCACGAATCACAACGAAGCTGAACGCGTTAAGGCAAAAGCGACTCTGACGAGTCTACTTACTAAAGGTTTCATAACTACCTTAACCAACCCGAAGGTACTGTTATTCTTCATCTCCTTTTTCCCTCAATTCGTTGCGCCTGGAAGCGAGCACCAGACAGCTTCTTTTCTACTCCTGGGAATGACCTACGCATTGATCGCTTTTATGACTGATTTAACGTTCGCCGTACTTGCAGGTAGTGCAGCCGGAACCGTTTCGCAAAACAGAAGGTTGCAGAAAATACTGGATAGAATTGTTGGTGTAACATTCATTGGATTAGGGCTCAGGTTGGCGTTTACACGCCGTTAAGAATATGGGGCGTTCAGCCCCTTATTCTTTGGGATAAGAAAATACAGCAGTGACTAAATGTGACCCTGATTTATCAGATTGGACGTCATACGCGAAGTTATACCGCTCTCCAGGTGTAAACTTAAATCCGTACACAGGAAGACACCCGCCCTTTTGAACATACAAGGGCTTGTCATCAAAAATCTTGTGAAGAGAGTCGCTATTATCACTGTTAATTTGGATAGCAGTGATCCGTTCCTGTGGCTCCAGTGGTGACACGACACAAACTTGATTATCTTTGATTAATGCCGTTGAAGATTCACGATCTACCATTCGATCACCAGGCCCAGAGCATCCCGTTAAGATGAACACAACACCCAGCAACATTTTGTACTTCATGTTTAACGCCCCTGTACATCCCCATGCGCCCAGGCCTTTGATAATAAGACCACTTACTAATCCCATAAACCAGCAGTAACCAGTGATCAGCTAAAATAGAGGCTTGCTGTTCAAGAGAGTAATCAGTGAGCTTTTCTTTATCCAGCCTGTAGGTATATTCAGCAGCCCAGTAGGACTTGCTCGAAAGCTGGAGCCTGGAGATTATTCCGCTGGCTTTCACACGATTATTATCGCAATGTCAGCACAATCAGCACTCCTAAGTTAACAATGAAGATTGTCGGTTATGGCGTTAAAGCAAAAGTGATTTTCGACCTGTTAACAGCAGAAAATGGAACCCGTTAATCCTTTGTATTTTTTCGATAACGCCAGGATTTATAGGAAATTACCGGCGGCTGTGCGAAGGACATAATGGCAACCCCAAAGATCATCGCCAGCCCCCATGCAGCTGCTCTATCAGGTGAGCTGAAGACGAAAAGTAGCAGTAGGGTAAAGGTACACACAGCCACCACTCCCGCCAGGGTAACAAATCGTCTAGCGAGGTCATTTATGGCCTCTCCAGGCGTTCCTCCATATTTTTCATTATTGCTTTTTATCTTCTGCAATTCGGGCTGCGTAAACCCTGAACGTAACAAAGCCTCATCAGTCACTTTCATATCGTCTCGTCCCTTATCTCCCAAAAGTGTTTTTCCAATCGCTGATTATGCAAGCAATCATAATGATGAACTTTACAGCAATCCAGCCGAAACTTTTCGGCAGATTCCATCTCCCCTTTCTTACTATCTGGGTGATGCAAGGACATTACGACAATGGTTGGTTTCGCTTTGCGAAAGTCAGAAGTACTTTGTATTGATTAACACTTAGTATTGATTCATGTACAAACTTTGCTAAAACCTCCCTACCCTCTGACAGAGGAAAGCCACTTACCTTCCTTTAGTGGTTTATGTCGGAATTTTTGACAACGAAAAACCCTCCATTTCTGGGCCTGTGAGAGCCTATCAGCGGGACGCTGTGATATGGGTCTGTCAGTTTACAATTGTGAGGGGGATGACGAGCTGTAGAGTTTCTGGTGGAGCATACGGAGCTATTGGTGGTGGTGCTCGCGCTGGTGTGGATTTCAGGCAATAAAAAACCCCGCCGGAGCGAGGTCAAAGTGGGGATGTTTTAGAATTGTTCAGGCTTCGGCCTTAATGTTCATGACTGTTCTGGTGCTGACGTTGTGGCTTTCTGCGATCGCACGAATGGTTTTACCTGCTGCGAGTTCTGCTTTAATGGCTTCACGATCAATAGAGCGACCTTTGCCCCGTCCGGTGATCCTGCCTGCGGCTTTTGCTGCTTCGTAACCTTCACGCTGGCGCTCCAGCATCGTTTCACGTTCCATCTGTGCGACTGCTGCCAGTACGGTCAGCATCATATTACCTGCTGGAGAGTTCTTCCCGGTCTTAAAATCCTCTTTGTGGAACTGAACAACTACACCCCGTTCTGTTAACCGCTCAACCGTTGCCAGCAAGTCAGCAGTGTTACGGCAAAGGCACAGGAAGACAGCGTTTCGCCTGTTGTAATAAAGCGAGGCAAATTGCAACGCAAGCAAAGTAGTGTAACGCAGTGATAACACCAGGATATTTCATGCAGATCCAGTGAAATTATTAGGCAGCTAATCGATCCACTCAGCGGATCTATAATAGAGCCGGGGATATTTTAAGCAGGAGGATGTAAACTGGGAGGATAAAGAGACGGGACACCTACGGGGGCGGGTTGTGTAAGTATTTCCTGTTGTCTTCGACCTTATTGCACGTAAAATGATCAGACACATTTTGGAAAGGAGTCTTTAATGGATATTGCGTTGCTTAACAGGGGCTGGAACAGAACATGGTCAGATACCATGGTAAATCTGGAAGCCCGGAAACTCGTCGAAACTGCAAATCGGCTATCAGCATTCTATTTGCAAGATGGGATAACACGTATCAAGTTTGTCGAAGAGATAAGGCAGGTCGTAGAGAAAGAATTTGAAACTGCACGACGGGCCAAAACCGATGCAGAATGCATTGCATGCATCAAAAATCTGCGTGCCGAAACAGATAATCTGCAAGAACAAGAACGCCTGTTAAGAACCAGAGCCGCCCAACTTTATGCAAAGGTCGAGTTTGTCAGGGAAAACAATAAAATCGTGGGATACGTGATTTCGGCAATCCATATAGTGGTATCTGGAGCAGCATTATTTGGTGGGATGGTTATGATGTCCACTATGACCCCTGTTGGAGTTCTTGCAGGAGCAGTTTTATTTGTTGATGGTATTAACGGTATAACAAAAGAAGCAAGCCATCTTCGCTATGGTGAACAATCCAAATCGGAAGGAATTTTTGCTGATGGCGCAATGGAGACCGCGCAATTTATGGGGTTTAGCCCAAAAAGTGGATTAGCTTTTTATAATACGGTGACTCTAGGGGCGAGTGTCTATAGTATCTTCGGCTTAGCAAGTAAACCCGGAGCTTGGCGATTATTCCGTTGGCTGCCGCGTGATTACTACCGAAAAGTTGACACAATGAGCAAGCCTAAGCTAACGATGAAAATCGCTGGATATGGTGTCAAAGCGAAAGTCATTTTTGATCTTCTGGCTACTGATAACAGTACTAATTAAGATTTGTTCGCTCTACAGAATCGCCAAGATTTATAAGCAAGTACAGGCGGTTGTATAAAAATTGCAACCACTGCGCCACAAGAAAGGCCAATAGCACCAGAGAAAACACTCTGCTCAGATGCGAACATCACAAGAAAAATGAATACAGCAAGGCAACCGGATACAACCCACACGGCAAGAATAAATCGCCTAGCCAGGTCCCTGATTGCATTCCCCAACGTTCCACCATAGCTTTCAACGTTGTTCTTTATCTTCTTCAAATCCGATGGTGTAAAGCCAGAACTCAACAAAGCCTCATCAGTAACATCCATATTGTCCTCTCCGCATTTCTTAACTGGCAATGGCACACATAATCATAGTGATGAACTTTACAGTAATCCACATGATGTTTGTGCAATGTATCAGCTTTCAGACAATAGAAGCCATAAAGCCCCGTTAGTGGTAGAAGCAACAAGCGGAGCATAGCGACTGCAACAGGCCAACCTAGTTGGTTTCGCTTTGCGAAAGTCACCAGTGACCAAATCAGATTGTCAGGGGGATCACACCTTATCAGGGTGCTCGTGTACCTTTCGGAGCGTGAGCAAAGCGCTGGCAGAGCCGGATCTGTAGCTACCGGGGCATTACCACTATTCACCTGTTTACGTGGCTCATAGGGCCACACATCGGGCTTAAATGCGTGTGTTCAATCTGTTCGGGAGTTATGCCAGGTATGCGGCTTTTTGTTCGTTGTTGTACTATCGCGGTAAGAACCTGGAACCACCGCCAGCGTGAGGATATGTTCCCTTGTACCACAGACCTATCACGCGACAGGTACGGGTATAGAACAGTGGGTAGTTTTAGTTGTACCTGCTAAAGCAGAGCAACGTAACTAACTGATGAAATATAACTTCTTGATTTATGAGGAGACTGGAGCGGGCGAAGGGAATCGAACCCTCGTATAGAGCTTGGGAAGCTCTCGTTCTACCATTGAACTACGCCCGCTTTGAGGTGCGTAAGGCATTATAGACCTTACGCCTCTTCATACAAGCCTTTACCCCACTAAGTGGCGATTAAATAATCACTTAGCACTTCGGTTTACTGCCCTGCGCCGGAAGATAACGCTGCGGATCGATGGCCGTGGCCTTATAGCGGATCTGGAAATGCAGCTTCACCGTATCCGTCCCGGTACTGCCCATGGTCGCAATCTTCTGCCCCGCCTTCACGTTCTGGCCATTATTCACCAACATCGTGTCGTTATGCGCATATGCCGTAATGTAGTCCTCACCATGCTTAATCATGATCAGGTTACCGTATCCACGAAGCTGGTTACCGACATAGACCACCTTTCCGGCCCCTGAAGCGTAAACCGGCGTGCCGCGTGCGGCAGCGATATCAATACCTTTATTGCCCCCTTCCGAGAGCGAGTACGGCGCAACCACTTTTCCGCTTGCAGGCCAGATCCAGCAGCGCTGACCGACCGGCGGCCAGGATGATTTAGGCACCTGATAGGATGGCGTCACTTTGGCTGTTTTACGCGTTGAGGACTTTTTCCCTGAGGAGGAACCGCCGTTAACCTTGAGCTTTTGCCCTATCTCAATGGTATACGGTGGAGAGATATTATTCAGGCGCGCCAGCTCCTTCACGCTGGTCCCCGTGGCACGTGAGATGCGGTAGAGCGTGTCCCCGCGCTTAACGGTATAGACGGCACCGGAATAACTGCCCATATCCGAAGATTTACTCCCCGAGCATCCTGCTACAAGTAGCGTCAGCGTCAGGCAGAAAACGGCAATGATCGGGTTTCTCGTCAGGCTTCCTGCAAACAAAACAGCTCCTCGGTCAGCGTGAATGGCGCACTATGATAGCAGCCCAAACTGATGCGGGTCATGCCCTTTTCCGCTCTGTGGGCCAAACCGTTTGCATAAGAATGCAGTATAATAATTCCGCTGATGGTGCTGAACCATTAAGCATTATGGCACTGGAGCATCAATGAGTATTCAAGAACACGTTATTTTGGTAAATGACCAGGGAAAGGTGATTGGCACTCAGGAGAAGTACGCCGCGCACACGTCACACACCCCGCTTCACCTGGCCTTCTCTTCATGGCTGTTTAACGCTAACGGAGAATGTCTGATTACCCGGCGCGCCTTAAGTAAAAAAGCCTGGCCCGGCGTGTGGACCAACTCCGTTTGCGGACATCCACAGGCCGACGAAGCGACAGAGCAGGCGATTATCCGCCGCTGCCGCTTTGAAGTCGGCGCCGAAATCATAGACATCACTCCCGTTGCCCCGGCGTTCCGCTACCGTGAAGCCGACCCTTCAGGGATCGTTGAAAACGAGATCTGCCCGGTCTATGCCGCCCGCGTAACGAATACCCTCGCAATCAATAGCGACGAAGTGATGGAGTATCAATGGGTGGAGCTGGACGCGATCTTCCGCGCGCTGGACGCCACTCCGTGGGCATTTAGTCCGTGGATGGTGCAGGAAGCGAACACTGCGCGCGAAAAACTCAGCGCTTTTGCGGCGCAATAAAAAAGCCCCGGCGATAAACGCACGGGGCTTTTTTTACGTCTTAACGGCTTATTTCACCGGACGCATCGCCGGGAACAGGATCACGTCGCGGATGGTGTGGCTGTTGGTGAACAGCATCACCATACGGTCGATACCAATACCCAGGCCAGCCGTCGGCGGCAGGCCGTGTTCCAGCGCGGTTACGTAGTCTTCGTCGAAGAACATCGCTTCATCGTCGCCTGCCGCTTTCGCGTTAACCTGATCCTGGAAACGCTGCGCCTGATCTTCTGCATCGTTCAGCTCGCTAAAGCCGTTACCGATTTCGCGGCCACCGATGAAGAATTCGAAGCGGTCAGTGATTTCCGGGTTCTCGTCATTACGACGCGCCAGCGGAGACACTTCCGCCGGGTATTCGGTGATGAAGGTCGGCTGAATCAGGTGCGCTTCGGCCACTTCTTCGAAGATCTCGGTCACGATACGGCCCAGACCCCAGCTCTTCTCAACCTTAATACCGATGCTTTCAGCGATCGCTTTCGCAGAGTCGAAGTTATCCAGATCCGCCATATTGGTTTCCGGACGGTATTTCTTGATCGCTTCGCGCATGGTCAGTTTTTCGAACGGCTTGCCGAAGTCGAACACTTCTTCACCGTAAGGGACCTGCGTGGTGCCCAGAATATCCTGCGCCAGGGTACGGAACAGGGATTCGGTCAGCTCGATCAGATCTTTGTAATCCGCATACGCCATATAAAGTTCCATCATGGTGAACTCTGGGTTATGACGTACGGAGATGCCTTCGTTACGGAAGTTACGGTTGATCTCGAACACGCGGTCGAAACCACCTACCACCAGACGCTTCAGATACAGTTCCGGCGCGATACGCAGGTACATGTCCAGGTCCAGGGCGTTGTGATGGGTGATGAACGGACGGGCAGAGGCACCGCCTGGGATCACCTGCATCATCGGGGTTTCTACTTCCATAAAGTCGCGGTTAACCATGAACTGGCGAATACCGGCCATGATCTGGGAGCGAATTTTGAAGGTCTTACGGGATTCATCATTAGAGATGAGATCCAGGTAGCGCTGACGATAGCGCGCTTCCTGATCCTGCAAACCGTGGAACTTGTCCGGCAGCGGGCGCAGGGCTTTGGTCAGCAGACGCAGCTCGGTGCAGTGGATAGACAGTTCACCGGTCTTGGTTTTGAACAGTTTACCTTTAGCGCCCAGGATGTCGCCCAGGTCCCACTTCTTGAACTGCTCGTTATAGATGCCTTCCGGCAGGTCGTCACGAGAGACATACAGCTGAATGCGGCCGCCAACGTCCTGTAAGGTCACGAAGGAGGCTTTACCCATGATACGACGGGTCATCATGCGGCCCGCCACGGACACTTCAACGTTCAGCGCTTCAAGCTCTTCGTTCTCTTTACCGTCGAAGTCTGCGTGCAGTTGGTCTGAGGTGTGGTCACGACGAAAATCGTTCGGGAACGGCACGCCCTGCTCGCGCAGCGCTGCCAGCTTCTCGCGGCGGGTTTTCAGTTCGTTGTTAAGATCGACTACCGCGTCAGCGCCCTGTGATTGTTGTTCAGACATGTTGGTTCCTCATAACCCTGCTTTCAAACTTGCTTCGATAAATTGATCCAGGCTGCCGTCCAGCACCGCCTGCGTGTTACGGGTTTCAACCCCGGTACGCAGGTCTTTGATGCGGGAGTCATCAAGGACGTAAGAACGGATCTGGCTGCCCCAGCCGATGTCGGACTTGTTGTCTTCCATCGCCTGCTTCTCAGCATTTTTCTTCTGCATCTCCAGCTCATAAAGCTTCGCTTTCATCTGCTTCATGGCCTGGTCTTTGTTCTTATGCTGGGAACGATCGTTCTGGCACTGTGTTACCAGCCCGGTTGGAATGTGGGTAATACGCACCGCAGATTCCGTACGGTTAACGTGCTGACCGCCCGCGCCGGATGCGCGGTACACGTCGATGCGCAGGTCAGCCGGGTTGATGTCGATATCGATATCCTCATCCACTTCCGGGTAGACAAACGCGGAGCTGAAGGAGGTGTGGCGACGGCCACCGGAATCGAACGGGCTCTTACGCACCAGGCGGTGAACGCCGGTTTCAGTACGCAGCCAGCCGTAGGCGTAATCGCCAATAATCTTAATGGTGACGGACTTGATACCCGCCACTTCACCTTCGGACTCTTCGATAATCTCGGTTTTGAAACCGCGCGCTTCTGCCCAGCGCAGATACATACGCATCAGCATGCTGGCCCAGTCCTGCGCTTCGGTACCGCCAGAGCCTGCCTGAATATCGAGATAGCAGTCAGCGCTGTCGTATTCGCCGGAGAACATGCGACGGAATTCCAGCTGCGCCAGCTTCTCTTCCAGCACGTCGAGTTCTGCCACGGCTTCGTTAAAGGTTTCTTCGTCGTCGGCTTCGACAGCCAGCTCCAGCAGCCCAGAAACATCTTCCAGACCCTGCGCCATTTGATCCAGCGTATCTACGATGGCTTCGAGGGAGGAACGTTCTTTACCCAGCGCCTGCGCGCGTTCAGGTTCGTTCCAGACGTCCGGCTGTTCCAGCTCGGCGTTTACTTCTTCGAGACGCTCTTTCTTGGCATCGTAGTCAAAGATACCCCCTAAGAACGTCAGAGCGCTCCGTGAGGTCCTGAATGCGGTTTTTTACCGGATTAATTTCAAACATGGTCTGTTTTCTTTTATGAGCTTGTCAAAATGCGGTGATAAGAGCGGGATTGTACCGAATCCACGCCCTTTTTTATAGAGATTACTGACGCTAAATTGGCCAGATATTGTCGATGATGATCTGAAGGGTGCGGTTACCGCGGAACTCGTTAATATCCAGCTTATAGGCCAGCTCAACCTCGCGCACGCCGTTGTCCGGCCAGATGGAGGTATCAACGTTAAAGGCGATGCCGTCGAGCAGCGGCCCGCCGCCGACCGGTTCCACCATCACTTTGAGATGGCGTTCGCCCACGATGCGCTGTTGCAGCAAACGAAAACGTCCGTCGAAAAGCGGCTCCGGGAACATCTGCCCCCACGGGCCGGCATCGCGCAGCATCTGCGCCACCTCCATGGTCATTTCAGCCGGAGAAAGCTCGCCGTCAGAAACCACTTCACCCTGCAACAGAGACGGATCGATCCACTCGGTGACCAGTTCGCCAAACAGACGCTGGAACTCGTCGAACTTCGCCTCTTCCAGCGACAGGCCTGCCGCCATCGCGTGACCGCCGAACTTAATCATCAGGTTCGGATGAAGCGTGTCGAGACGCTCCAGCGCATCGCGCATATGCAGCCCCTGAATGGAACGACCGGAGCCTTTCAGCGTGCCGTCCCCGGCGGGGGCGAACGCGATCACCGGGCGGTGGAAACGCTCTTTAATGCGCGACGCCAGAATGCCCACCACGCCCTGGTGCCATTCGGGGTGATACATCGCCAGCCCACCCGGCAGGTTATCGCCGCTGCGCTCCAGCTTTTCGCACAGGGTCAGCGCTTCGGCCTGCATCCCCTGCTCAATCTCTTTACGGGTCTGGTTGAGTGCGTCCAGCTCACTGGCCAGCACGCGCGCTTCGCCGATGTTGTCGCACAGGAGCAGCGCGACGCCAACCGACATATCGTCCAGCCGCCCCGCCGCGTTCAGGCGCGGGCCGAGGGCAAAGCCTAAATCGCTTGCCGCAAGCTTCAGCGGATCGCGGTTGGCGATTTCCAGCAGCGCCTTGATCCCCGGACGGCATTTGCCCGCCCGAATGCGGCTCAAGCCCTGCCAGGTGAGAATACGGTTATTGGTATCGAGCGGCACCACGTCCGCCACGGTTCCCAGCGCCACCAGATCGAGATACTCCGCAAGATTCGGCACGGCAATCCCGCGCGATTCGAACCAGCCCTTATCACGCAGCAACGTGCGTAACGCCAGCATCAGATAAAACGCCACCCCTACTCCGGCCAGCGATTTCGACGGGAAATCGCAGTCGCGCAGGTTCGGGTTAATGATGGCTTCGGCGTCTGGCAGGGTTTCTCCTGGCAGGTGGTGATCGGTGACCAGTACCGGGATCCCCAGCGCATGGGCATGATCGACCCCCGCATGAGAAGAGATCCCGTTATCCACGGTCATGATCATCTGTGCACCACGGGCATGGGCCTGATCGACCACTTCCGGGCTGAGGCCGTAGCCGTCTTCAAACCGGTTCGGCACCAGGTAAGCCACGTTATCGCAGCCCAGCGCACGCAGGCTGAGTACGCTCAGCGCGGTACTGGTTGCGCCGTCGGCATCGAAATCGCCCACCACGACAATCCGCGTCCCGTCACGGAACGCGTCGTAGAGCATTTCAGTCGCTTTTTCGATGCCACTCAGCGCTTGCCAGGGCAGCATGCCTTTGACGCTGCGCTCAAGATCGCTTGCCGTACGCACGCCACGGCTGGCGTACAGCCGCTTTAAAAGCAGCGGAAGCGTATCTGGTAAATCCGCGGTTTCAACCGCATCGCGGCGGCGCAGTTTTATCGGGGCTTTCACGCGAATTATTTACCACCCGTCTGTTTCTGGTGTTCGTCGAGGAACGCTTTCATCTCTTTTGGACCCTGGTAGCCCGGCACCACATAGCCGTTGCTCAGTACAATGGCTGGCGTACCGCTCACGCCAAACTGTACGCCCAGCGCGTAGTGGTTAGCGATGTCGATATCGCAGGAGGCGGGCTTCACGCCTTTACCGTTCATCGCATCATCAAAGGCCTTGTTGCGGTCTTTCGCACACCAGATCGCTTTCATATCCTGCTCAGGCTGACTCTGCACGCCAGCGCGTGGGAAGGCCAGGTAACGCACGGTAATGCCCAGCGCGTTGTAGTCTTTCATCTCTTCATGCAGCTTGTGGCAGTAGCCGCAGGTGATGTCGGTGAAGACGGTAATGACGTGCTTTTCCTGCGCCGCTTTGTAGACAATCATCTCTTTTTCGAGCGCATTCAGGTTTTTCATCAGTAGCTGGTTGGTGACGTTCACCGGCTGCGCACCGCTCACGTCGTACATTGGCCCCTGAATGATGTGCTTTCCGTCTTCGGTCACGTACAGCACGCCGCTGTTGGTCAGCACCGTTTTCATGCCAGCCACCGGCGCTGGTTGGATCTCGCTGCTGGCGACGCCGAGTTTCGTCAGAGACTGTTTAATGGCGGCATCATCCGCATGGGCAAAACCGGAAACCGAAGCTGCCAGCAGGGTGAACAGCGCTAAAGACTTTTTCATATATGATCCTGTAACAATTCGTCGGCACTCACGCGCGAGGGTGGTGCTGTTGGTGTAGCTGCCGCAGGCGTTCCGTCGCGACATGGGTGTATATTTGCGTCGTTGAAAGATCGCTGTGTCCAAGCAACATCTGCACCACGCGTAAATCCGCGCCGTGGTTTAACAGATGCGTCGCGAAGGCGTGACGCAAAACGTGCGGCGACAGCTTCTCACTGTCAATACCCGCCAGTGTGGCGTAATGTTTAATGCGATGCCAGAACGTTTGTCGCGTCATCTGCTGCGCGCGCTGGCTCGGGAATAATACATCTATGGAGACGCCGTTCAGCAGCCACGGACGCCCGTGTTCCAGATACGTCTCCAGCCAGTAGACCGCCTCTTCACCCAGCGGCACCAGCCGTTCTTTGTTCCCTTTACCGATAACGCGCACCACGCCCTGACGCAGGCTGATATCGCTCATCGTCAGGCCCACCAGCTCAGAAACGCGCAAGCCCGTGGCATACAATAGTTCAAGCATGGCTTTATCGCGTAACTCCAGCGGAAGGTCAACTGCGGGCGACTGTAATAATCTCTCAACTTGCGCTTCGCTGAGATCTTTTGGCAGCCGCTGAGGCAGTTTAGGCGATGCCAGCAGTGCGCTGGGATCATCCGCGCGGATCTTCTCGCGGTAAAGGTGCTGGAACAGGCGGCGCATGGCGCTCAGCAGACGTGCGGAGCTGGTGGCTTTGTACCCCCCTTCCATCCGCTCAGCCAGTAACCCTTGCAGGTCATCGCTTTGTGCGCTTTCAAGCGTCAGACCCCGGTGCGCCAGCCACTCGACCAGCAGAGTGAGATCCCGACGATAGGCGCTAAGCGTATTTTCAGCGAGGTTTTTCTCCAGCCACAGCGCGTCGAGAAACTGTTCGATGAGTGCGAGATCCTTTTCCACATCAACCCCTATGGTTCTGCAATCTGGCCATTATGCCTGATTGCCATCGGTTTCTGGTACACTACGCGCAAAGTCATAGCAAGAATTGAGATAGTTACGCGATGAATATTGGTCTGTTCTATGGTTCCAGCACCTGCTACACCGAAATGGCGGCGGAGAAAATTCGCGACATTATTGGCCCGGAACTGGTGACGTTGCATAACCTGAAAGATGACGCGGTTGCCTTGATGGAGCAGTACGATGTGCTGATTCTGGGTATCCCTACCTGGGACTTTGGTGAGATTCAGGAAGACTGGGAAGCGATCTGGGATCAGCTCGATTCAGTCAATTTTGAAGGCAAAATCATTGCGATGTACGGCATGGGCGACCAGTTGGGCTACGGGGAGTGGTTCCTTGACGCACTCGGCATGCTGCACGACAAACTGGCGCCAAAGGGCGCGACCTTTATCGGCTACTGGCCCACGGAAGGCTATGAGTTCACCAGTCAAAAACCGATTATTGCCGACGGTCAGCTGTTTGTCGGGCTCGCGCTGGATGAAACCAACCAGTACGATCTTAGCGACGAGCGCCTCCAGAGCTGGTGCGAGCAGATTCTGGGTGAGATGGCCGAGCAGTTCAGCTGATTTACTCCTGCGTCGGCTGTTGCACGATCAACCGGCGCAGATCTCGCCACTCCGCAGGATCCATACTGTCTGCTGCCAGCCACAGGTGCTGGCGACGATTGTCCTCGACCCGACGCAGCCGTAGCATCATCCCGGTGTTGAGCATCCACGGCGTCCCTATCATTTCCCACTCTTTTCCCTGCCAGCGCAGGCGAGAATCCATCAGCAGCTTAATTTCACCTTGACGGGCGTTGATTCGACGCTGGCTGCGCACGCTGTCAAACACTACAAACGACAGCAAAAGCAGCCACAGAGGGGTATAGCTTAGCGGCCACGGCACCAATAACACCATTGCCGCGACCAGACCGTGGAGCAGTAAGGACATCCACTGTGAGCGCCACGAGACGCGAAGATCAGATTGCCACAGGACCACGTTCCTGATTCCGTGTTTGAATTAATTGCACCATCCGTTGCAACTCGGTGTCGGCGGGCTTGCCGTGATTCATCAGCCAGTTGAATAAATCCGGATCGTCGGACTCAAGCAGACGGACAAACAGGCGCTTATCGTCATCGCTTAAGCTGTCGTACTCATACTCGAAGAAAGGCATGATGGAGATATCAAGTTCACGCATGCCGCGACGGCACGCCCAGTGAATACGGGCCTTGTTGTTAATATCCATGTTCTGTTTCCTGCATTACGTTTGGCACAGTCGGTATCCCGTTCGGTATTCATTATTGCTCTTCGGGAACACCTGCTAGTGTAACGTGTTTTTGACCGTTTCTTTACTGGAATATTGCGAACCTCGAGCAGGCTTCCTGAATAATCCTTATAAAGACAGCGGATTACACTATTTTGCGTAGCGCCACGCATAACCGCGTAATGGCACGAATGGCCTGCTGAAAGCGCTTGCATTGAATACAGTCTCTTTTACCATTAGGTATTATCAAAGCGTTAAGCAATTCAGGACATCACTATGGCATTTACACCATTTTCTCCTCGCCAGCCCGCCGCCTCTGCGCGTCTGCCGCTGACGCTGATTACTCTTGATGACTGGGCACTGGCGACACTGACCGGTGCGGACAGCGAAAAATACCTGCAAGGCCAGGTCACGGCGGACGTGGCGCAGTTGACTGAGCACCAGCATCTGCTGGCCGCGCATTGCGATCCAAAAGGCAAAATGTGGAGCAACCTGCGTCTGTTCCGCCGTCAGGACGGATTCGCCTTTATTGAGCGCCGCAGCCTGCGTGACGCCCAGCTTAAAGAGCTGAAAAAATACGCGGTCTTTTCTAAAGTCACCATCGCCCCGGACGATGAACACGTTCTGCTGGGGGTAGCGGGTTTCCAGGCGCGTGCAGCGCTGAAAAACCTGTTTGCCGAGCTACCGGATGCTGAAAAACAGCTGGTCAGCGAGGGAGCGACCTCCATTCTGTGGTTCGAACACCCGGCGGAGCGCTTCCTGCTGGTAACCGACGAAGCAACGGCGGAACGCGTCACTGACGCCCTGCGCGGTGAAGCACAGCTCAACAACAGCCAGCAGTGGCTGGCGCTGAACATCGAAGCGGGCCTGCCGGTTATTGACGCGGCAAACAGCGCGCAGTTTATCCCGCAGGCGACAAACATCCAGGCGCTGGGTGGTATCAGCTTTAAGAAGGGCTGCTACACCGGACAGGAAATGGTGGCGCGTGCGAAATTCCGCGGCGCGAACAAACGCGCCCTGTGGACGCTGGCTGGTCACGCCAGCCGTGTGCCGGAAGCGGGTGAAGATCTCGAGATGAAGATGGGCGAAAACTGGCGCCGTACCGGCACCGTGTTAGCCGCCGTCCAGCTCGATGATGGCCGCCTGCTGGTGCAGGTTGTCATGAATAATGATATGGAGCCCGACAGCGTGTTCCGCGTGCGGGACGATGCAAACACGCTCAGCATTGAGCCGCTGCCGTATTCACTGGAAGATTGATGCTGTATCGCCCGGTGTTGATATTCTCCCTCTCCCTGTGGGCTGAGGGATCCCCAGTAATTTGAAAGCAAAAGCGATAACGTTG